>NZ_JAHUTH010000004.1:0-328916 GCF_025376855.1 Variovorax endophyticus | reverse complement strand
GCGGTAGACCTTGCTGGTCGGGATCACCTCGAAGTCGACGCGGCACTCGAACTGTTCCTGCCCCGAGGCCTCGCCGGGCTCCTGCAGGCGCAGCCGCGCGGCGGTGACGAGGTATTCGCGGTTGGCCTCGTTCTGCGGATGGCGCTCGAGCGTCAGGGTGCAGCCCGGCACCACCGCGCGCAGGTTGCCCGAGCCGCTCGCGCGCTCGCCGCGGCTGCCGGTCTCCTCCATGCGGCGGCGCACCAGTTGCTCGCCTTCGGACTCGACCGTGTAGTCGCCGGGCCAGCCATAGCGCTCGCGTTCGTTCTGCGCGGTCTTGCGCGGCATCGCGCTGACCTGCTGCAACCGTGCCTTGGGTCGCTCGAAGTCGAAGTCGTCGGTGACCCAGCGCCCGCTCTGCAGCGCCTCGAAGGCGCAGAAGCTGTCGCAGTGCTCCTCGCGCACCGTGTCCTCGGCCGCGTGGAACGGGATCTTCTCGTAGCCCGCGTTCGCGAAGGGCCGGTGCGCGTCCATCTCGTCGACGATCGCCAGCGTGTGCTTGTCCTCGGCATGCTCGAAGTGGAAGTACAGCCCCCATTCGTGCAGCAGCCGCGCGACGAAATCGAAATCCGTCTCGCCGTACTGCACCTGGAAATCGCGCGCCGGATAGCTGCGCGAGGCGCGGATGTCGAGCGCGAAGCCGTAGGGCGAGAGCACCTCGCGCACGATGTCCAGCACCGTCTTGTGCTGGAAGATGCGGTAGTCGCTGCTGCGCGTGGCGAGCGTGAGCCAGGGCTCGATCTCGGCTTCGTAGAGCGCGCGGCGGTTCTCCAGCCGCAGGAAGCGCACCCGCGTGACCAGCCCCGAGAGATGGCGCCACTCGCCGTTCGCGCCCGGACGGCCGTCGAGCAGGATGTGCACCGCCAGCGGTTCGCCCACGAGCTGCTTGATGGCGACGTTGGCGGCCTGCCGCTCGTTGAGGCCGGGCTGCTCGCGCGTGCTCAGCGTGACCGTGTAGGCGAACAGCCGGCTCAGTCCCTCGTGACCCTCGATCGCGACCGGCTCCAGCGCGGAGTCGCCGCCCCATTGCGGCATCGCGGGCGAAGTGACTCGCAGGACGCGTTGGGCTCGCGAAGCGCTCGGCATGGATCTCTCCCTGAACGTCCCGCCGCGGCTGCATGGCGCCCGGCGGGTGTTGACCATGCGTCGTTTTTACACGGCCGGCGCGGGTCCTCGATGACCGGGCGCGCGGGCCCGACGTAGGACACCGCCGGCAATGGGCGAAAGCCGGCGGGAAAGTTCAGTCGAAAGAATTCGAATCCGCGCGCGACCGCCTCAGGGCGCCGGCACGAGGTGCGAGGCGATCACCGACTGCCACAGCCGGTAGCCCTCGTCGGTCATGTGCAGCCGGTCGCCGCGGAACAGCTCGGGCCGCGGCTTGCCGTCGGCCCCGAGCATCGGCGTGAAGATGTCGATGTACTCGCTGTTGGGCAGCCGGTTGAGGTAGGCCGAGACCATGTGGTTGGTCTCGCGGATCAGCGGCATCAGGTGCTCGCGCGAGGGGCTGGGCTTGACCGAGACGAAGCTGATGCGCGCATCGGGCAGTTCGTTGCGCACCGCGTTGGCGAAGCGCACGAAGGCATCGAGCACCTGCAGCGGCGTGCGGCCCTCGGCGAGGTCGTTGTCGCCCGCGTAGACGATCACCTGGCGCGGCCGGTAGCGCACCACGAGGTCGTGCGCGAACAGGCTGCAGTCGGCCAGCGTGGAGCCGCCGAAGCCGCGGTTGACGATGCCGGGCACGTTGGCGAAGTCCTGCGAGAGGCGGGTCCACATGCGCACCGTGGAGCTGCCCACGAACACCACGCCGCCGGGCGGTGGCAGGCCGTCCTGGTCGGCGCGCGCGAAGGCCTCGAGCTCGCGGTGCCAGCGCACGCGCGCGGCGAGGTAGTCGGCCGAGGAGACGACCGGGTCGAAGCTGGCGGCGGGCGCCGGGGCGAGGGCGGGTGCCTGGGCCTGGGCGGCGAGCGAGGCGGCCAGCAGGCACAGCGCGGCGAGCGCGGTCTTCGTCGAAAGCATGGAACGAAAAGAAAAAGCGGGCGGGCGGACCATCGGAAAAGCCGAAGCTGGGCGAACAACGGGCGCCGCGCACGGCGCCCGCCAGGCCTCAGATTGTCTTCTCGATCAGTGCGCCCTTGAAGAGCACCGGGCCGGTCGGCCCGCCTTCGCTCGGTACGCCGCCCTTGGGCTCGAGGCTGATCGCGAGCGTGGGCACGGCGCGCACGTCGGCTTCGCTGGCCGGCAGCCGCAGGCCCGGCGCGCGGTCGAGCACGCCCAGCGAGCGCGGCGCGCCGCCCGGGGGCAGGGCCCACAGCTGCAGCGACTTGTCGGCGCCTTCGCTGAAGCCGCCCACGCGCTGCAGCACCAGCTGGCGCTTCTTCGGATCGAAGGTCACGAGCATCGAGGCCGCGTCCTTGTCGTCGGACAGCACGGCCACGTACTGCACCGCGGGCGCGTTCTGCAGCTGGTCGCGCAGGTTCAGGCCGACCGTGACCGCGAGCACCGTGGCCAGCGCGCCGGCCGCGGTCGCGCCGCGCCACAGCGCGAGGCTGCCGAGCCAGCCGCCCGCGGGCTTGCGCTGCTGGGCCGCCGCGGCCGCCTCGCGCTGGCGCGTCAGCGCAAGCTGCGCCTGCTCGGCGTCGATCATGTTGCGGATGCGGGTCCAGACGGCCGGGTCGGGCACGACCGGGCTCTGCAGCTCGGTCATGCTGGCCAGTCGGCCCTGCCAGACCAGCGCGGCGGCGCGCACCGGCGCCTGTTCGCGCGCGAGGGTCTCGAAGCGGCGGCGCGCGCCGCCACGCAGGGTGCCGAGCGCGTGGCTCGCGGCCAGCAGCTCCAGCAGTTCGGGATGGGCGGTGAGTTTCATGGCGGGGCTACTTTCTCTGCGCCTACGCGAAGCGTCCCATGCAGACGCGCAGTTTCTCCAGGCCGCGCCGGATCCAGGTCTTGACCGTGCCCAGCGGCAGCTTGAGCTGGTCGGCCAGTTCGCCATGGCTGAGCTCGCGCAGGTAGGCCAGGCTGACCACCTCGCGCTGCCGGCCCTCGAGCTGGCTCAGGCACTGGTGCAGCGCCCAGGCCTGCTCGCTGGCATCGGCCGTGTCGGCCGGGTTCGGTGCATCGGATTCGAGCGTGTCGGCCATCAGCTCGTCGAATTCCTGCGTGAGCTGGGCCCGGTCGGCGGTGCGGCGGCGCAGCAGGTCGAGCGCGCGGCTGCGCACGATCAGCCCGAGCCAGGCCAGCGGCGGGCTCAGGCTGGCGCGGTAGTCGCCGGCCACGCGCCAGACGGTGAGAAAGCTCTCCTGCAGTACGTCCTCGGCCCATTCGCGCTGCCGGACCACGCGCATCGCGAGGCCCATGAGCTTCGGGGCGGTCCGGTCGTACAGGATGCGCAGGGCGGCTTCGTCGCGATGGCCGATCCGGTCGATCAGCGCCATCAGCTCGGCGTCGGGGCTGGGTGCGGTCATTCGCCGATTGTGGGGCATCGCTTTGCATCCCTGGAATACGGCCGCGCGGCGGCGCCGGATTCAACCGGCCTTGCGCGCGTGCTGAATCCGTTCGGCCGTCGCGTGCGTACAGGGGAAGGAGGCCGTCGAAACGTACGACAACAACGGACCGCTTCTTCTTTCACCTCTCCCGAAGCCGATCTGAAAAAGGAAACGATCATGCATATCCGCACCCTGAACGCCCTGGCCGCCGCGCTGGCCGTGGTCGGGCTCGCCGCCTGCTCCGGCATGGGCGCCAAGCCCGCCGCGACGTTCTCGCAGGCCTCCCTGCCCGACGCGGTGAAGGTGCCGGCCGGCCACATGGTGGTCATGGAAACCGTGGGCACCGGCGATATCACCTACGAATGCCGCGTCAAGGCCAACGCCGCCGGCCAGTACGAATGGTTCTTCGTCGGCCCCGATGCCAAGCTCTGGGATCGCGGCGGCAAGCAGGTCGGCAAGTACTACGGTCCGCCGGCCACCTGGGAAAGCGCCGACGGTTCGAAGGTCACGGCCACGCAGGTCGCGGTTGCTCCGAACGGCAGCGGCAACATCCCGCACCAGCTCGTGAAGGCCAACCCGGCCACGGGCGCCGGCGCGATGCAGAACGTGAGCTACATCCAGCGCGTGGCGACCCAGGGCGGCGTCGCGCCGGCCGCGGCCTGCGGCGCCTCGAACATGGGCCAGAAACAGGTCGTCAAGTACCAGGCCGACTACATCTTCTACCGCGCGGGCTGAGCCTCGCGCCGCCATCGCGAAGACCGGGGCGTGCCCCCGGCTTCCGGTGGCTTTTGCGCGCGCGAACCACCCATTTGGGTGGGCGTTGGAAACATTTGCGAACGTATACTGCCCCGCACACAGAACAGCAGCGGGAGCGCCGAGGCGCGCGGGGTGGAGCATGAGGAACATCGCGATCGTGATCGCGCGCCGCGTGGGCGCGTGCCATGGCTTCATCGGCGGGCGCGCGCGTGCGCCGATGGCCCGCCGCTGCGAGGCCCGGACAGCGGGGGCCGCGCCATGAGGGCCCATGACCGCCGGCTCGACGACGAGCCGCCCGCGCCACCGCCGTTCTGGCACCGCCTCAACAGCTTCTTCGCCTTTCCCTTCCAGATGCGCCCGCTCATGTACGGGCTGGCGCTCGCGCTGTGCAGCCTGCTGTTCGAGGCGGTGTTCTTCCTGCCCGACGTGCTCGCGATCCTTCTGATCGAGCTGGGCATCGTGCTGGCCGCGAGCCGCTACGGCTTCAAGGTGGTGGCGCTGGGCTCGCGCGGCATCTGGCGCTCGGCCGACTTCCCGCGCACGCTCGACGACGAGTGGGTCAACCTGCCGTGGAAGCTGTTCGCGATCTCGCTGGTGCAGGGCATCGCGATCGGCGCGCTGGCCAGGCTCGATCCGATGCTCGCCACGGTCGGCGTGTTCGTCATGTCCTTCACCTTCCCGGCCGCGGTGATCGTGCTGGTGCAGTCGTGCAGCTTCTTCCAGGCGATGAACCCCGGCTACGTGTGGGAGACGATGCGCATCATCGGCTGGCCCTATGCGCTGCTGTGCTTCTTCCTGTTCCTGCTGAGCACCGGCGCGCAGATCGCGATCGCCATGCTGCTGCCGGTGATCGACGGGCGCATCGCGCTGCCTATCATCAACTTCGCCTTCATCTACTTCGGCTGGGTGATGGCCAGCCTGCTGGGCTACGTGATGTACCAGCACCATGCGGCACTGGGCATCGACCTGCTGCCCGGCGGCGGCGTGGACGACGGCGCGCCGGTGGACCGCCGCACGCCCGAGCAGATTGCGGCGCAGCGCCTCGACGCCGAGGTCGCGCAGTGCATCACCGAGGGCGACCTCGCGGCCGCGCTCGGCCTCGCCTACGAGGCGCAGCGCACCGCGCCTTCGGACGACCTCGCGGCGCAGCGCCGCTACCACCGCGTGCTGGCGCTCGTGCCCGACAAGAAGGACGCGATGCTCGACCAGGCGCGCCGCTTCATCCCGCTGCTGATGCGGCGCGACCTCGCGTCCGAGGCGCTCAGGGTGTTCAAGGCCTGCCGCGAGAAGGACAAGGCCTTCGCGCTCGAGGACCCCGCGATGGTGATCGCGATGGCGCGCGCCGAATGGCGCGGCGGCGATGCCCACGGCACGCTGGCGCTGCTCGCGGGCTTCGACCGGCGCTTCCGCGGCCATGCCGCGATCCCGCAGGCCTACGAGCTGGCCGCGCGCGTGCTGGTGCAGGGGCTGGGCCGTTCGGACATGGCGCAACCGATCCTGACCACGCTCGAGAACCGCTACCCGGACAGCGAGCAGACGCAGGAGGTGCGCTGGCTGCTGCGGCCGGCGCCGGGCGTGGCGGCGTCGGCCTGAGCGGCCTCAGCTCTCCTTCCAGCCCCCGCCCAGCACCTTGTAGATCGTGAGCCGGTTGGTCTGCTCGGTGAGCTGCAGGCCGATCAGCGTCTGCTGCGCGGCGTAGTAGGCGCGCTGCGCATCGAGCACGTCGAGGTAGCTGCTGGCGCCGCTGCGGAACAGCGACTGCGACAGCGAGAAGCTGCGCGAGGTGGCGTCGAGCAGCGAGCGCTGCGCGTCCAGCCGCTCGGCCAGCGTGCGGCGCTCGGCCAGCGCATCGGCCACTTCGCGGAACGCGGTCTGCACCGTCTTCTCGTAGCTCGCGAGCTGGATCTTCTGCTGCGCCTCGGCCACGCGCAGGTTGGCGCGGTTGGCGCCGCCATCGAAGATCGGCACGCTGATCGAGGGCGCGAAGCTCCAGGCGCTGCTGCCGCTGGCGAACAGGCCCGACAGCGTGCTGCTGGCCGTGCCCGCCGAGGCGGTGAGCGCGATGCGCGGGAAGAAGGCGGCGCGCGCGGCACCGATGTCGGCGTTGCTCGCGCGCAGCGCATGCTCGGCCGCGAGCACGTCGGGCCGCTGCTGCAGCACGCTCGAGGGCAGGCCGGCCGGCGGCACCAGCAGCCGCGCGGCGGGCGCGGGCTCGGCGGTGGCGGCCGTGGCCGTGCTCGGGTCGGTCGCGGCCGGCGTGGGCAGCAGTTCGGCCGGCGGCGTGGCGCCGACCAGCAGCGCGAGCGCATTGCGGTCCTGCTCGACCTGGCTGTCGAAGGCGGCCGCGTCGGCGCGCGCCGCGTCGACCGTGCTCTGGGCCTGCGCGAGCGCGAGGCCCGACTGCGCGCCCAGCCCATGGCCGCGCTGGATCAGGTCGAAGGAACGGCGCTGGCTCTCGAGCGTGTGGCGCGCGAGCTGCAGCCGCTGCTCGTCGGCCGCGAGCTGCAGCCAGGCGGTGGCGACCGAGGCCACCAGGCTGATCTGCGTGCCGCGCTGCGTGGCCTCGGTCTGGAAGAAGCTCTGCAGCGCCGACTCGCTCAGGTTGCGCACGCGGCCGAACAGGTCGATCTCGTAGCTCGTGAGGCCGAGGTCGGCGCTGTACTGCGTGGCGTAGCGCGGCTCGCCGCCGGTCGAGAGGCTGCCCGGCGTGCGCGAGCGGCTGCCGCCGGCGCCGGCGTCGATGGTGGGAAAGAGCCCGGCGCGCGCGATGCCGTACTGGGCCCGTGCGCGCTCGATGTTGAGCGCGGCCACGCGCAGGTCGCGGTTGTTGGCGAGCGCGAGTTCGATGACGGCGCGCAGCTTCGGCTCGACGAAGAAGTCGCGCCAGCCCGCATCGAGCGGCGTGGCGGCTTCCACGTTGGCCGAGGGCAGGGTCTGCGGCACCGGCAACGTGGGCGCCTGGTAATCGGGCGCGAGGTTGACGCAGCCCGCGAGCACGGCGGCGGCGACGAGCGTCAGCGAACGCAAGGGGAGGGCGTGGCGCATCAGTGGCCTCCTTGCCCGGCGGTCTGCGCGGGTGCGAGGGGCTCGTCCTTCGGCGCGGGCTTGCGCCGCCCCGCGAGCCAGCCGCGGATCAGCGCGAAGAACAGCGGCACGAAGAAGATGCCGAGCGCGGTGCCCACCACCATGCCGCCGAGCACCGCGGTGCCGATCGACTGGCGGCCGCCCGCGCCGGCGCCGGTGCCGATGGCCAGCGGCAGCACGCCGAAGCCGAAGGCCAGCGAGGTCATCAGGATCGGGCGCAGCCGCAGGCGCACCGCCTGCAGCGTGGCGTCGAGCACGCTCCTGCCCTGTTCCTGCAGCTGCTTGGCGAACTCCACGATCAGGATCGCGTTCTTCGACGACAGCCCCACGGTGGTCAGCAGGCCGACCTGGAAGTACACGTCGTTGCTCAGGCCGCGCAGGCTGGTGAACAGCAGCGCGCCCACGATGCCCAGCGGCACCACCAGGATCACCGAGAACGGCACCGACCAGCTCTCGTAGAGCGCGGCAAGGCACAGGAACACGAACAGGATCGAGATCGCGTAGAGCAGCGGCGCCTGCGCGCCCGACAGCCGCTCCTGGAACGAGGCGCCGGTCCATTCGTAGCCGATGCCCGGCGGCATCTGCTTCATCACCTCCTCGACCGCGGCCATCGCGTCGCCCGAGCTCACGCCCGGCGCGGCATCGCCCACGAACTCGTAGCTCGGGCTGCCGTTGTAGCGCTGCAGCTGCGGCGAGCCGTAGCTCCAGCGCGAGCTCGAGAAGGCCGGGAACGAGACCATCTGGCCCAGGCTGTTGCGCACGCTCCAGCGGTCGATGTCCGAGGGCAGCATGCGGAAGTCGGTGTCGCCCTGCATGTAGACGCGCTTCACGCGGCCCTTGTCGAGGAAGTCGTTGATGTAGGTGCCGCCCATGGCGCTCGACAGCGTGCTGTCGATGTCGGCGGTCGCCAGGCTCAGCGCGCCGGCGCGCGCGTCGTCGATGTCGACCGCGAACTCGGGCGTGTCGTCGAGGTTGTTGCTGCGCACGTTCGCCACCTCGGGCCGCTGGCCCAGCAGCTCGATGGCCTGGTCGCGCGCCTTCACCAGCGCGTCGTGGCCCAGGCCGTTGATGTCCTTCAGGTGGAAGTTGAAGCCGGCATTGGCGCCCAGGCCGCGCACGGCCGGCGGCAGCAGCACGAAGATGCGCGCGTCGCGCACGGTCGACAGGTCCTTGTTGGCACGGCGCGCGAGTTCGGCCGCCGACTGGCCCTTGCCGGTGCGCTCGGCCCAGTCCTTGAGCTTGACGAAGGCGCGCGCCGAGCTCTGGTCGCCGTTCTGGCCGGTGATGACGTTGACGCTCAGCACCTCGGGCTGCTTGGCGAAGTACTGCTGCACCTGCTGCGTCACGGGCTGCAGCCGCGCGTTCGAGGCGCCCGGCGGCAGGGTCACCTGCACCTGCAGGAAGGCCTGGTCCTCGTCGGGCAGGAAGGAGGTCGGCAGCCGCATGAAGAGCAGCGCCATCACCCCCGCGATCAGCAGGTAGACCACCAGGCTGCGCTTGCCGCGCCGCACGATGCCGCCGACCACGCCCTCGTAGCGCGCGGCGTTGCGGTCGAAGCCGCGGTTGAAGGCCGCGAAGAAGCGGTCGACCCGGCCCAGCAGGCCGGCGCGCGGCGCCGCATGCCCGCCCTTGGCGACCGGCTTGAGCAGCGTGGCGCACAGCGCGGGCGTGAGCGTGAGCGCCACGAACACCGACAGCGCCATCGCCGAGACGATGGTGATCGAGAACTGGCGGTAGATCACGCCGGTGGAGCCGCCGAAGAAGGCCATCGGCACGAACACCGCCGACAGCACCAGCGCGATGCCTACCAGCGCGGGCGTGATCTCGGCCATCGACTTGCGCGTGGCCTCCTTGGGCGAGAGCCCTTCCTCGTGCATCACGCGCTCGACGTTCTCGACCACCACGATGGCGTCGTCCACCAGGAGGCCGATCGCCAGCACCATGCCGAACATGGTGAGCGTGTTGATCGAGTAGCCGGCCATCGACAGCACGCCGAAGGTGCCCAGCAGCACCACCGGCACCGCGATCGCGGGGATCAGCGTGGCGCGGAAGTTCTGCAGGAACACATACATCACCAGCACCACCAGCAGCATGGCCTCGAGCAGCGCCTTCACCACCTCGTCGATCGAGGCGCTGACGAAGGGCGTGGTGTCGTAGCTCACGAAGGTCTGCAGCTGGTTCGGGAACAGCGGCTTGAGCTCCTCGACCTTGGCCTTCACGGCCTCGGCCACCTGCACCGCGTTGGCGCCGTCGGCCAGCACCACGCCGAGGCCGGCACCGGGCCGGCCGTCGAGCTGCGAGCGCACCGTGAGGTTCTCGGCGCCGAGCTCGACGCGCGCCACGTCCTTCAGCCGCACCACGGCGCCGTCGGGCGTCACGCGCAGCACCACGTTCTCGAACTGCTCCGCGGTCTGCAGCTTGCTGCGCGCGGTGATGGTGGCGTTGAGCTGCTGCTGCGCCGCCGCCGGCAGCGCGCCGAGCTGGCCGGCCGACACCTGCGCGTTCTGCGCCGTGATGGCGGCGTTCACGTCCGAGGGCATCAGCGCGTACTTGCGCAGCTTGTCGGGGTCGAGCCACAGCCGCATGGCGTAGCCGGTGCCCAGGGTCTGGACCTCGCCCACGCCGTCGATGCGGCTGATCACGTCGACCAGGTTGCTGCTGATGTAGTCGCCCACGTCCACGGCCGAGGCGCTGCCGTCGCCCGAGAACATCGAGACGATCATCAGGAAGTCGTTGCCGCCCTTGGTGACGGTGACGCCGCGGCTCTGCACCTGCTGCGGCAGCCGCGACATGGCCTGCTGCAGCTTGTTCTGCACCTGCATCTGGGCCACGTCGATGCTGGTGCCGGGGTTGAAGGTCAGCGACAGCCGGGCCACGCCCGAGGAGTTGCTGGTCGACTGCATGTACAGCAGGTTGTCCAGCCCCTTGAGCTGCTGCTCGATCACCTGCGTGACCGAGTCCTCGACCGTCTTGGCCGAGGCGCCGGTGTAGGTGGCGTTGATCGACACGCGCGGCGGCGCGATGTCGGGGTACTGCTCGAGCGGCAGCGTGCGGATCGCCATCAGGCCCGCGAGCATGACGACGATGGAGAGCACCCACGCGAAGATGGGTCGGTCGATGAAGAACTGCGCCATGGCCCGACCTCAGCGCGCCACGGGATCGGTGGCGGCGTCGGCCGCGTCGGGCGCGACGGCGGCCACCGGGCCGGCCGCGGCGCGGGCGCCGAGGTCGACCACCTTGACCTTGTCGCCGACCTTCACGCGCTGCGAGCCCTCGGTCATCACGCGGTCGCCGGGGGCGAGGCCCTCGAGCACCTGCCAGCGCGTGCCGATCGCGCGGCCGACCTGGATCGGGCGCTTCGCGACCTTGTTCTCGGCATCGATCACCAGCGCCGAGGCGCTGCCGTCGGGCGCGCGCGTCACGGCCTGCTGCGGCACCAGCAGCGCGGCGGCGTTCACGCCCTCCTGCAGCACGGCGCGCACGTACATGCCGGGCATCAGCAGGCGGTCGGGGTTGGGCACCACCGCGCGCAGGGTCACGCTGCCGGTGCCGGCATCGACGGTGACGCCGCTGAAGGTCAGGCGACCGGGGTGCGGGTACTTGCTGCCGTCCTCGAGCACCAGCTGGATGCGCGCCTCGGCATCGCTGGCGCGCTGCAGCCGGCCGCTGGCGAGCTCGCGCTTCAGGCGCAGCAGCTCGCTGCTCGACTGGGTGACGTGCACGTGGATCGGGTCGAGCTGCTGCACCGTGGTCATCGCGGTGGCCTGATTGGCCGTGACCAGCGCGCCCGGCGTGACGCTCGAGAGCTCGGCCCAGCCGCTGATCGGCGAGGTGATGCGGGTGTAGCCGAGCTGGATGCGCGCGGTCTGCTCGGCCGCGCGCGCCACGCCGAGGTCGGCCTCGGCCTGCTGCTCGGCGGCCTGCGATTCGTCGAACACCTGGCGGCTGATGGCGTCGATCTTCACCAGCTCGGCATTGCGGCGCGCCACGGTGCGCGCGGTGGCGAGCGCCGACTCGGCCTTGCGCACGCTGGCCTGCGCGCTGGCATGGGCCGCCTGCAGCGAGGCCGGGTCGAGCTGGTAGAGCACCTGGCCGGCCTTGACCTGCGAGCCTTCGGTGAACAGCCGCTCCTTGAGGATGCCGCCGACCTGCGGCCGGATCTCGGCGATGACGGGGGCCGCGGTGCGGCCCGGCAGCTCGGTGCTCAGCGCCAGCGTCTCGTGCTTGAGCGTGACGGTGCCGACTTCCCGTTCGGGCGCCGCGGCCGCCGCCGGCTTTGGTGCGGCGGCCTCGTTGCGCGAGCAGCCGGCGAGCGTGATGGCGGCGGCCAGCGCGAGGGCTGCGATGGGCAGCGGGAAGGGACGGCGTAGGTGATCGGGCATGGGCAGGGGGAAGTGACGAAGGCCCCAAATGGAGCGAACGGGCGCTCCCGAGTTCAATGCGGCGGGAGGCCGGAAGCGAGCTTTACAGAGAGGCCCTGCAAGTCCAGTGCCAAAGATTGACAAAGTCCTGTGACAGACGCTTTGCCGGAATGCAAAGTTAGATGTACTTGGGGCGCCTTCAGGCGCGCTTCATGCGCGTTGAAGCGCGCGCGTGACCATGTCGTCGGGCGCGAGCCGCAGCAGGTGCGGCAGCAGGCCCACGGCCTTGTCGCGCTCGCCCGCGTGCAGCAGGCCGTTGGCGCACACCGACAGCGTGTCGGCCAGCTCGGGATGGTCGGGCGCGGTCTTCAGCAGGATGGTGCAGAGCCGGCGCGCGTCCTCGAACTGGCGGATGCGCACGAAGCGGCGCGCGAGCCGCGCCATGTCGTCGGGCTTGAGGCGCACGCCGGGCTTCGCTTGGTCGAGGTAGGTGGTGAAGCTCGCATGCTGCAGCGCGAGCGTGTCGGGGTCGGTGGCGTTCAGGCGGAAGATGCGCCGCGCCGCGGCATGGAAGTCGTCGCCGGCCGGCTGCAGCCGTGCGGTGTTGAACCAGGCGCGCAAGGTGTCGGCGTCGTTCGGGCGCAGCGCCGCGGCGGCGCGCCATTCGCTGCTGGCCGACTCGAACTTCATCGCCGCGCCGAGCCGCCGTGCGTTGGCGACGCGGCGCTGGAACTCGCCGTCGCCGCCCCCATCACGGCCGCGCTCGGCCGCCAGCGCCTCGGGCGCCTTCACGCGCCCGAGCGCCAGCGCGAGCGTCATCAGTGCCGCGCCGCTGAGCAGCCCGCCCAGGTGCGCCATGTAGGCGATGCCCTGGCCGCCCACCAGGTGCTGCAGCAGCTCGTTCGCGATCCAGGCCGGCAGCAGCAGCAGGGCCGGCGCCGTGACGTAGTTGAAGTAGAAGAACAGCTGGTAGAAGAAACGGATGCGCCGCAGCCGGTACATCACGGCATACATGCCCATCAGCGCCGACACCGCGCCCGAGGCGCCGAGGCCGTAGCTGCCCTTGCCCGCATAGGCCCAGTCGGCCAGCGCCGAGGCGCCGACGGCGCCCAGCAGGTAGAAGCTCAGGAAGGTGGTGCGTCCGAGCGCCAGTTCGACCGAGAAGCCGAACAGGAACAGGAACAGCATGTTGCCCAGCAGGTGGCCGGTGCTGCCGTGCAGGAAGGCGGCCGTGATCCAGGTCCAGGGCTTGAACTCGGCGTCCTTCGCGTAGTCCTGCGCCCAGCGCTCGGTGAAGGGCGCGGGCCACTGGGCATCGAACTCCCGGCGGTCGCGCTTCCATTCGTCGAAGCGCGGATGCGCGGGCGGGATCACCTCGCCGGCGCGCAGCTGGCGCAGGAAGACGCGCTCGTGCTGCAGGCCCTCGAGCAGCTCGCCGGTGCGCTTGCGCTCGAGCAGCTGCCGCGCGGCCTCGGCGCGCGGCGACCGGGTGCGCTCGAGCCAGTCGACGAAGGCCGGCAGCTCGAGCGCCGGCAGCGAACTCTTCGCGTAGTAGCGCGCGGCGCGCTCCTGCGCGTTCTCCTCGCTGCGCTGCGGGCCCCAGAACACCAGCATGTTCACGAGGATCAGCAGCACCGTCATCCACGGCGGGTTGCGCCAGCTCGGGCGGTTCTCGAGCGGGATGGCGTAGAACATGGCGGGGCCCCGCGGTGCCGAGGGCCGGTGCGGTCAGCCGAGGCGGGCGCGGTGGCGCGCGATCTGCGCCTTGACCTGCGCGGGCGCCGTGCCGCCGAGGATGTTGCGTGCGTTGAGCGAGCCGCGCAGGCTCAGCACGTCGTACACGTCCTTCTCGATCTTCGGGTTGAACTGCTGCAGCACCGCCAGCGGCAGCTCGGCCAGGTCGACCTTGTGCGAGGTCGCGGCCTTGACCGCGTGGGCCACGATCTCGTGCGCGTCGCGGAACGGCAGGCCCTTCTTCACCAGGTAGTCGGCCAGGTCGGTGGCGGTGGCGTAGCCGCGCAGCGCGGCCAGTTCCATCGCCTCGGGCTTGACCGTGATGCCGCCGATCATCTCGGCGAAGATGCGCAGCGTGTCCTTGAGCGTGTCGACCGTGTCGAACAGCGGCTCCTTGTCTTCCTGGTTGTCCTTGTTGTAGGCCAGCGGCTGGCCCTTCATCAGCGTGATCAGCGCCATCAGGTGGCCGACCACGCGGCCGGTCTTGCCGCGCGCCAGCTCGGGCACGTCGGGGTTCTTCTTCTGCGGCATGATCGACGAGCCCGTGGTGAAGCGGTCGGCGATCTGGATGAAGGCGAAGTTCTGGCTCATCCAGAGGATCAGCTCCTCGCTCATGCGGCTGATGTGCACCATGCACAGGCTGGCGGCGGCGCTGAACTCGATCGCGAAGTCGCGGTCGCTCACGGCGTCCAGGCTGTTCTGGCACACGCCTTCCATGTTCAGCGTCCTGGCGACCAGCTCGCGGTCGAGCGGATAGCTGGTGCCGGCCAGCGCGGCGGCGCCCAGCGGCAGGCGGTTGACGCGGCGGCGCACGTCGGCCAGGCGCTCGGCGTCGCGGCTGAACATCTCGACGTAGGCCAGCATGTGGTGGCCGAAGCTCACGGGCTGCGCCACCTGCAGGTGGGTGAAGCCCGGCAGGATCACCTCGACGTTCTTCTCGGCGATGTCGACCAGCGACTTCTGCAGCGTGACCAGCAGCTCGGCGATCAGGTCGATCTCGCCGCGCAGCCACAGGCGCACGTCGGTCGCGACCTGGTCGTTGCGGCTGCGGCCGGTGTGCAGCCGCTTGCCGGCGTCGCCCACGAGCTGGGTCAGGCGGGCCTCGATGTTCAGGTGCACGTCTTCCAGGTCGAGCTTCCACTCGAAGGCGCCGGATTCGATCTCGGCGCGGATCTGCGCCATCCCACGCTCGATCTCGGCGTGGTCCTGCATGGTGATGATGCCTTGCGCGGCCAGCATGCCGGCATGGGCGAGCGAACCTTCGATGTCGGCCTGCCACAGGCGCTTGTCGAAGAAGACGCTGGCGGTGTAGCGCTTCACGAGGTCGCTCATGGGTTCCGAGAACAGGGCGGACCAGGCTTCGGATTTCTTGTCGAGTTGGTTTTGGGTCATGGGAGCCGTTCGGGAGGCAATAATGGGCTGGTTACCCAATGTATCTGCGAATGCGCAAGCCGGCGATTTTATCGGCCACCCCATCCGCCGCGTCCTCCGACCGCACGCGCCCGTCCGCGCGCGCGCAGGCCGTGCTGTTCGACGCCTGCCAGATCGGCGTGGTGCTGCGCACCGTGGTCTTCGTCGAGGCGGTGGTGGGCGTGGCCGCGATGTTCGTCTCGGGCTCGCCCGGCGAGTGGCTGGTGCAGGCCGCCACCGTCACGGGCGGCGCGCTGCCGGCCACCCTGCTGTGGCTGGTCGCGGCCTGCGGGCTCAAGAAGCCGCTGCGGCGGCTGCCGGTTGCATGGCAGTACGCGGTGGGCGCGGTGCTGGGCGCCATCTCGGCGCTCTACGGCTGCGGGCTGCTGCGGCTCACGGGCGTGCTGGGCAGCGCGCCCTGGTTCGCGAGCGCGCTGGCCGGGGCCTTCTTCGCGGGCATGGTGATGGCGGCGATGGTGCTGCGCGCGCGCGGCCAGACACCGGCCGCCACCACGGCGCGGCTCGAGGAGCTGCAGTCTCGGATCCGGCCGCACTTCCTGTTCAACACGCTCAACAGCGCCATCGCGCTGGTGCGCGAGGAGCCCGCCAAGGCCGAGACCATGCTGGAGGACCTGAGCGAACTGTTCCGCCAGGCGCTGGCCGATCCCGGCGAATCGGGCACCCTGGCCGACGAGATCGCGCTGGCCGAGCGCTACCTCGCGATCGAGCAGGTGCGCTTCGGCGAGCGGCTGCGCATCCGCTGGGACCTCGATGCCGCGGCCAGCGACGCGCGGCTGCCGCCGCTCTTGCTGCAGCCCCTGGTCGAGAATGCGATCAAGCACGGCGTGGAGCCGAGCCCGGACGGTGCCAGGCTGCGCATCCGCACCGAGCGGCGCGGCTCGATGGTGGTGATCGAGGTGGTCAACAGCCTGCCGCCGCTGCGCTGGGCCGACCAACCGCTGCCGCGCGGCCACGGCATCGCGCTGGCGAACGTGAGGGACCGGCTGCGGCTGCTGCACGACATGCGCATGCAGTTCAGCGCCGGCATGGACCAGAAGAGCTACCGGGTGCGCATCGCGATACCCGCCGAATCATGAACGCATGCCATTGCGTGGGGGGACATGAATGAGCCTGAGGACATTGATCGTCGACGATGAAGCACTGGCCCGCTCGCGGCTGCGCACGCTGCTGCGCGACTGCAGCGCGCCCGCGGCCGAGGTGGTGGCCGAGGCCGCGCAGGGCGCCGAGGCGCAGGCGCAGCTGGCGTCGATGAAGCTCGACGTGGTGCTGCTCGACGTGCACATGCCCGGCATCGACGGCATCGAGGTGGCGCGTGCGCTGCGCGAGCGCGCCGACGCGCCGGCCGTGGTGTTCGTGACCGCCCATGCGGCGCATGCCGTCACCGCCTTCGAGCTCGACGCGGTCGACTACCTCACCAAGCCCGTGCGCGCCGAGCGGCTGCAGCAGGCGCTGCAGAAGGCCGAGCGCTACCTCAAGGAGCGCGCCAGCGACAAGGTGGCGCAGGAGAGCGTGCTGATCCAGGACCGCGGCCGCGCCGAGCGCGTGCCGCTGGCGGAGATCGTCTACCTGAAGTCCGAGTACAAGTACCTCACGGTGCGCACGGCCGCGCGCAGCCACATCCTCGACGGCTCGCTCAACGATTTCGAGGAGCGCTATCCCCAGCGTTTCCTGCGCGTGCACCGCAACGCGCTGGTGGCGCGCAGCGCGATCCGCGCGCTCGAGCGCTACGACGACGGCGAGGACGCCGAGGGCTGGGCGCTGCGCCTGTCGACCGTGCCCGAGCTGGTCGCGGTGTCGCGCCGGCAGCTGGCGGCGGTGCGCGAAGTCATCAAGGACGCACGATGAACGACAAGGCGCGCGAGGACGACGACGCCCCGCGGCCGCCGGCCGCGCCGGAGGAGGTGCCCGCGCCCGACCTTGCGCCGCGGCCCGAGGAGCCCGTGGTGGCCGCTGTTTCGCCCGCGCCCGCGCTGCGTCCCGAGCCGCCGCCCGCGCCGAAATCCGAGGCCGATGCCGAGCGCGACCTGCCGGTGCTGCGCGTGCCGGTCGACGTGCGCAGCTTCTCGCTGGTGGTGCTCGCGGTGCTGGCCAGCGTGTTCGCGCTGCAGTGGGCGCAGTCGGTGTTCATCCCGCTGATGCTGAGCCTGCTGCTGAGCTATGCGCTGTCGCCGCTGGTCGACCGGCTCGAGCGCTGGTGGCTGCCGCGCTGGATCGGCGCGGCGGTCATCCTGCTCGGGCTCAGCGGCGCCATCGGCTGGACCGGCTATTCGCTCTCGGGCAGCGCCTCGGCGCTGCTCGATTCGCTGCCGGCCGCCGCGCAGAAGCTGCGCCAGGCCACGCGCACCGACAAGAGCACCGGCGGCACGCTCGACAGCGTGCAGCAGGCCGCCTCGCAGCTCGAGCGCGCGGCCGAGGAGAACTCGCGCGCGCTGGCACGCCGCGGCGTCGCGCGCGTGGTGATCGAGCGGCCGCCGTTCAACGTGCGCGACTACCTCTGGACCGGCACCGTCGGCCTGCTCGGCGCGGCCGGGCAGCTCACGCTGGTGGCCTTCCTCACCTACTTCGCGCTCTGTTCGGGCTCCACCTTCCGGCGCAAGCTGATCAAGATCTCGGGCTCCAGCCTCGAGAAGAAGAAGATCACCGTGCACGTGCTCGACGACATCACGCGCAACATCGAGCGCTACCTGCTGGTGCAGATCTTCACCAGCGTGCTCGTGGGCGTGGCCACCGGCCTGGCCTTCTGGGCCATCGGGCTGCAGAACGCGGCCGTGTGGGGCATCGTGGCCGGCGTCACCAACCTCATTCCCTACATCGGCTCGGTGATCGTGCTCTCGGCCGCGGGCCTGGTGGCCTTCCTGCAGTTCAATACCCTCGAGATGGGCATCCTGGTGGCCGGCACCTCGCTGCTGATCCACACCCTGGTCGGCAACCTGCTGATGCCCTGGCTCACCAGCCGCACCAGCCGCATGAACCCGGTCGCGGTGTTCGTCGGCGTGATCTTCTGGGGCTGGCTCTGGGGCGTCTGGGGACTGCTGCTGGGCATCCCGATCACCATGGTGATCAAGGCCATCTGCGACCGGGTCGAGGACCTGCAGCCGATCGGCGAATTGCTGGGCGAGTAGGCCGCGGGCAAGGCCGTCGAGGCCCTGTGATTCAAGAGCCGGACACCTGATCTTCATCGTTTCTGTTCCGGGGTAGTTCAGTGGCAGAACGCTCGGCTTGTAACCGAGAAGGCGCTGGTTCAACCCCAGCCCCCGGACCCCACTCATTTCGCATGACCATGGAAGACGATCCGTCCCTGGCGGCCGGCGGTTACTCGGCTTTCCAGCTGGCCCGCGCGCTGGCCGCGACCGAGCATGCCGACGAGACGGTGCGCCGCAACGCCGCGAAGCGCGTGCGGCAGTGGACTGCCGTGATCGAGGGGCAGCGCGGCGGCGCGATCGCCACGGGCTCGCGCACGCCGCTCAAGGACATGCCCGCCTGGGTCACGCCCGAGGTGGCGACCGGCGGGTTCGCGACCGGCGCGCTGCTGGCGGGCGGGGCGTTCCAGGCGCATGAACGCACGTTGCGCGACGAACTCGCGCCGGGCGTGCCCGAGGCCGATGCACGAGGGGCACTGAACAGCTTCTTTCTCACGGACGCGGGCCTCGAGCGGCTCGGGCTGCTGCTCGATGCGGGACGCTTCGAGGTCGCGGTGCCCGAGGAGGGCGCCCTGCTCGCGGTGGCATGGCTGCTGCGCGCTGGCCATGTGGAGCAGGCCTGGGAACTGGTGGAGGCGATCGCGCCCTGGTTCTCGCGGCTGCGCTTCTACCCGGTCGAGCTGGCCGAGGCGCGCACGCAGGGCACGCTCCTGTGGGTCGACGATGTCGCCACCGTGATGCAGCGCTTGCGCGCGGTGAAGCCGAACGCGGCGATCCTGGCGCAGAAGGAAGCCGTCGAGGTCTGGGCTCCGCTGCATGACCGCATGGCGGCGCTGCTGTTCGAGACCGTGCGGGGCGATGCCCCCATCGCGCTGCGCACCGCCGATGGCGCCTGGCAGCGCGGCGAGGCGAACAGTTTCGTCGTGTCCGGAGGCTGGCCCTGTGCCCACTATCCCGAAGGCTGGCACGAGCGCGCCGCGATGCTGCTCGACCAGTACCGGCAGGCACGCGCGCTGCACGCGCGATGCGGGCGGCCGGAGCGCGAAGGTGACAGTTTCTTCACGCTTCGCGAAGGGTTGCGGCGCTGCGTCGAGAAGCCCGCGGCCTTGAGCGGTAGGGAGGTGGGGCGGCTGCGACTCGTTCTCGCGCGCTACCGCGCGACACACGGCCTGCCCGGCGCTGCCGAACGCCTGACGTTCAGGCAACGCCAGCGCGACGAAGCGGGCGCGCCTCCCTTCGAGCAGATCGGCCGCCAGGTTGCGCACCGGCTCGAGGCTGTGCCGCCCGAAGCGGGGCTCGACGACATCGAGCCCTTTCTGGCCCCTGTCGATGCATCGGAGGCCGCGGCGAGCGGCATCCGCGAAGGAACGACCATTCCGCACTCGGTTCGCCGCAAGCTCGCGCGCGCCCTCGAGGGAGCCGCCGGCGAGCTCGTCGAGCGCGGCGCGATTCCCTCGGGCGAGGCGCTGGCCCGCGTGCTGCCTCGATGGACCGCCGCGCTGCGCGCCGCCGATATCGCCGACCCGGCGCTGCGGCGGCTCCAGTCCGCCATCGACCAGGCGTTTCGCCGTCGGCGCTCGCTGCTGCTGCTGAATCTGGAACGACAGGTGCAGCTGGCGGAACTGCCCTGGGTGGCCGCGACCGCGCGTTTCCGCGCGCCGGGTTCGGCCTCGCGCGAGGCGGCGCGGCAGGCGCTGACCGAGATCGCGCGCCTGGCCCTGACGTCGTTCCCGCAGGCGATCCTGCCGAACAAGCTGCTGCAGGAGCTGGGGGCCCTGGCCGAGATGGCCGGGCTGCCACTGCCATTCGTCGAGGAGATCGCGGCCGACATCTTCATGGGTCGGTTCTCGCCGAAGTTCCTCGAGGCCGCCAGGCTGGCCGCGGATGTCGTGGAGGGCAGCCTCTATGCCCGCTACTACGGCATCGACGGCCCGGTGTTGCGGGCGCTGCGCGCGCCGCAGGACGCCGCATCCAAGCGAGGGGCGAAGGACGCGGTCGATGTCCTGGCCCGCCTGGGCGCGTCGCGCGCGGGCATCGAGTGGCCGGCGCGGAACGTGGTGCGCAACGGCATGGTGATCGAGCAGGTGCAGGTGCTGACCACCCACAACCTGGCGCTCCTGCTTGCCGGGTCGGGCCTGCGCGAAAGCCTTGCCGCGCAACTGCCCGCGATGGCACGCCGATGCTTCGAATGGATCTGCGCGCAGCTCCAACTGCCCGCGGCGGACCGGCATGCGACCCTGATCCGGATCAAGGGCTCGGCCTATGCCTGGCGCCAGATGGTCTTCTTCCTCTCGCAGTGCCGCGACGACGAAGTCATCGAGTTCCTGGGCTGGTCACGGGCGTGCCTGGGCGGGCAGGCGAAGGCCTTCAAGCGCCGCTTCGAGCCGATCCTTTCCGGATTGGTGGCCGCCGCCACCACGGAGGACCCGCGCGTCCAGCCTTTCATGGGATGGACCGAAGGAACGCATTGGCTGATGCAGGACGACAACCCCGGCCGCTGACACGGATGCCGCCTAGGCGGTGCCGCGCGCGGCCTTCGGTTGCAGCTTCTTGACGAAGGTCGCCGCCGGCGCCAGCGGCTTCCCGTCGTGCGTGCGCAGATCGATGCGCTTCACCGGCTTGCCGCTCTCGCGCTCGACCAGCACCGAGTGCGGCTCGCCCTTGGCATAGAGGTGCTGCTCGCCCCAGTGGCGCAGCCCCACCACGACCGGGAAAAGCCCCTCGCCCCTTGGCGTCAGCAGGTACTCCTGGTAGAGCGAACCGTCGGAGGCCGGCGCCTGGCTCAGCACGCCTTCGTTCACCAGGTTCTTGAGCCGGTCCGCGAGGATGTTCTTCGCCACGCCCAGGCTCTGCTGGAACTCACCGAAGCGCTTCATGCCGTCGAAGGCGTCGCGCACGATCAGCAGCGACCAGCGGTCGCCGAGGATGTCGAGCGTGCGCGCCATGGGACAGGCGTCTTCCTTGAGGCTTTTGCGGCGGGCCATGGCGATGCGTTGCGGGTGGATGTGGTTGCAGGATTAAACCATTTCGGCGCTGGCCGCATGCGCGCTGCCGCAAGACCTTGCGGCGTGGCGGGGCTGTCCGACCCATCAGGTTGCAAACAAAAACCGATCTGCCTACGATCAATCAGGTTTCAAATAAAAACCAGATAGCCGATTCGATCCCTCCCTTTGCCATTGCGCAGAAAGCCATCCATGACCGCTTCATCCGATACGCAACCGTCCCCCGCCGCCGGCATCGCCCGCGGCGCCGATGCCGTTCCCGGCCTGCGCGCCAGCCCCGTGCGCGTGGCCGTGGTGCAGTTCGACCCGCAGGTCGGCGTGGAGAACCTCGCGCGCAACAGCGCGGCGATCTACCAGCGGCTCGATGCCGCGGTCGCCAACGGCGCGCAGCTCGTGGTGCTGCCCGAGCTCGCGACCACCGGCTACTGCTTCAGCGGCCGCGCCGAGGCCTATGCCCATGCCGAGCCCGTGCCCGGCGGTGCCACGGTGCAGGGGTGGGTGTCGTATGCGGCGAAGCACGGCATCCACATCGTCGGCTGCCTGGTCGAGCAGGACGGGCTGCAGCTGTTCGACACCGCGGTGCTGGTCGGGCCCGAGGGCTACATCGGCCGCTACCGCAAGACCCATCTGTGGAACAACGAGAAGCTGTGGTTCACGCCCGGCGACGAGGGCTATCCGGTGTTCGAGACCCGGATCGGCCGCATCGGCCTGCTGGTGTGCTGGGACATCTGGTTTCCCGAGGTGCCGCGCATCCTCGCGCAGCTGGGCGCCGACATCGTCTGCGCGCCCACCAACTGGGTCTGGACGCCGCCGCCGCTGTACGACGCCAGCGGCACCTGCATGGCGGCCTACCTCACGATGACGGCGGCCCATGCCAACGGCATCTTCATCGCGACGGCCGACCGCATCGGCACCGAGCGCGGCGCGGGCTTCATGGGCAACTCGCTGATCGCGGGCACCAACGGCTGGCCGATCGGCCGCATCGCGGGCCCCGACGAGGACACCATCCTCCATGCCGACGTCGACATCGGCGCGGCGCGCTCGGCGCCGATCTGGACGCCGCTCAACGACCTGCACCGCGACCGCCGCACCGACCTCTACGACCCGCTGCTCGGCTACGTCGGTGCGCGGGCGCTGCCGCGATGAGCGAGACCTTCGGCTTCTTCGCGCGGCAGACGATCGCCGCGCTCGCGAACGACCTGCGCGCGGGCCGGCGCACCTCGGCGCAGCTGGTCGAGGCCTCGCTGGCCGCGATCGAGTCTCGGAACCCGCGGCTCAATGCCTTCGTGCGCGTGGATGCGCAGGGCGCGCGCGCCGCCGCCCTGCGTGCCGACGACGAGCTGCGGCAAGGCATCGACCGCGGTCCGCTGCACGGCATGCCGGTGGCGATCAAGGACCTGATCGACATCGCGGGCCAGCCCACCACGCAGGGCTCGGCGCTGTACCTCGAGCACGTGGCGCATGACGACGCGGCCTGCGTGCGGCAGTTGCGCGCGGCCGGCGCGGTGCCGGTGGGCAAGACCACGCTGCACGAGTTCGCCTACGGCGCCACCGGCGACCGCTCGGTGCAGGGCGCGGCGCGCAATCCGCATGCGAGCGCGCGCATGTCGGGCGGCAGCAGCGGCGGCAGCGCGGTCGCGGTGGCCGCGGGCATGGTGCCGCTGGCGCTGGGCACCGACACCGCGGGGTCGGTGCGCGTGCCCGCGGCGCTGTGCGGCGTGGCGGGCTTCAAGCCGGCCTGGGGCTCGATCTCGTGCGAGGGCGTGCGGCCGCTGGCCGCGTCGCTCGACCACGTGGGGCTGTTCGCGCGCGACGCCGGAGACGTGGCGCTGGCCTATGGCTGCCTGGCATCCTTCGATACGGAGGTTGCGCCCGCGACGCGCATCGGCTGGATCGTTCCTTCGCTGCTCGCGCGCACCGATCCACGCATCGCGCGCGCCGTGCGCGAACGCCTCGGTGCCGCCGGCCTGCCGGTCGACGAGGTGGACCTGCCCGCGCGGCTGCCGCAGGCGCACGAACTGTTCGAGCTCTTCTCCACGCTGCAGGCCAGCGAGGCCTTCGCCGTGCATGCGGACGATGTGGCGCGCGGCGCCGAGGCCATCGATGCCGAGGTGCTGCAGCGCCTGCGCCGCGGCGAGGCGATCCCGGCCTGGCGCTATGTGCGCGCGCTCGCGCAGCGCGAGGCCGTGGCGCGCGCCGTGGCCGAGCTGCTGCGGCGGCACGAGGTGCTGGCGCTGCCGACCGTGCCGATGCTGGCGCCCGCCATCGGCGAGCGAACGCCCCGCATCGATGGCGTGGCCGTCGAGGTGCGCGCCGCGCTGCTGTCGCTCACGAGCCCGTGGAACCTGGTCGGGCTGCCCGCGATCAGCGTGCCCGTGGGGCGCATCGACGGCCTGCCGATCGCGCTGCAACTAGTGGCCGCGGCCGGCAGGGAAGCCGCGCTGTTCCGCCTCGCCTCCACCCTCGAAGGAGTCGCCTGACATGCCCTATCTGCAACTCGACGTGAACGGCCGCCATGCGGCCACCGACAAGCGACGGCTCGCGCAGCGCCTTTGCGAAACCTATGCCGCGATGATGAGCGTGGACATCCGGCGCATCAGCGTGACGGTGCGCGAGGCGGGCGAGGGCGGCGTGTGGCGCATGGTCGATGGCCAGCCGGTCGAGGTCTCGGTGCTGATGTGCGACATCCGGCGCGGCCGTTCGGCCGAGCTGCGGCTCGCGGTCGCGAAGGCGCTGTGCCGCGACTGCGCGGAGATCCTCGGGCTGCGCGAGGACCGGCTCAACGTCGAGTTCACCCAGCATGCGGGCGACGAGATGTACCACCCGACGCTGGGCGGCTACAGCCCCGAGTGGGCGCAGGGCGAGGGCGGCTGAGGGCGCTCAGCGCGGTGGCCTGGCCAGCCGCGCGAAGCGCGCGATCATCAGCGGCCCGAGCAGCGCGCCCAGTCCGACCGTGGTCCATGCCGCCACCCAGGCGTGGGTGCTACCCACGCCGAAGCGCGCCTGCCCCCAGTCGAGCGCGAGGCCGAACACCCAGGGGCTGACCGCGCCCGCGCCGAAGCCCATCACCGAACGCACCGAATAGGCCACGCCCAGGCGATGCGGCGCCACCACGTCGGCCAGCGCGGTCGAGTAGACCGAGGAGTCGGCGATGGCGAACAGGTTGTAGAGCGCGGCCGCCGCCGCCAGCAGCCACAGCGGCCAGCTCCACATCCAGCCGAAGGCGAAGGACATGCACAGGCTCGCGAGGGTGGCGACCATCATCACGCGCGCGCGGCCCCAGCGGTCGGAGGCGGCGCCGCCCGCGATGCTGCCGAACACGCTGACCAGGTGCGCCAGCGCCGCGAGCGCGATGCCCGCGCCCTTCCAGGCCGCGGGCACATCGCCCGACGAGGCCACGAGGTAGGCGGGCAGCCAGGCCCACAGCGCCATCAGCTCCCAGCAATGGAAGGCATAGGCCCAGTTGCCGGCCATCGCGGGCTTGTCGCACACCGTCTCGGCCAGCGCGCGCAGCGTGCTTTCGCGCGCGGCCGGCGGCGGTGCCGTGGGCAGTCGCATGCGGCGCAGTGCCGGCACGGTGAGCAGCGCGCCCACCGCGGTGCACAGCGCGGCCGCGATCAGGCCGTGGCGCCAGTGCGCGAGGCTCGCGAGCGCGGCCACCACCGCGAGCGAGAGCGCATAGCCGAGCGACGAGGCGCCGAGGAACAGCCCCATTGCGCGGCCGCGCACGGCGGGTTCGGCATTGCGCGCGAGCAGTTGCAGTCCCGGCGTGTACGAGGCACCGGCGCACAGCCCCGCGAGCCCGTACAGCAGCAGCGCCGAGCGGTGGCCGCTCGCGAACAGCGCGAAGCCCAGCGCCGCGATCGCGCTGACCGCGCTGCCGAGCAGGAACACGCGGTGCGCGCCGAAGCGGTCCGCGAGCAGGCCCACGGCGAACAGCGAACTCATGTAGCCCACGTGCCAGGCGCTCTGGATCGAGCCGGCCTGCGCGGCGCTCATCCGCCAGTCGACCATGGTGAAGGGCAGCACGCCGGCATAGGCCGTGACGATCATGGCCTGCAGCAGCCGGCTCGCGCAGAGCATCGCGAGCCAGCCCGGCGCGGGCAGGGTGGCCGGCGCCGCCATCAGGCCAGCGCGCGCTGCATCAGCACGGTGTCGACCCAGCGGCCGAACTTGAAGCCCACGTCGCGCAGCACGCCGACCCGTTCGAAGCCCAGGCTCTCGTGCAGCCGCGTCGAGCCCGCGTTGCCGCTGTGGCCGACCACCGCGACCATCTGGCGCAGGCCCCGTGCGGCGCAGCGTTCGATCAGTGCCGCGAGCAGCGCCTTGCCGATGCCGCGGCCGTGTTCGCCCTGCGCGACGTAGATCGAATCCTCGACCGTGTGGCGGTAGGCGGAGCGCGCGCGGTAGGCGCCGGCATAGGCATAGCCGACCACGCGGCCCTCGCGCAGCGCGACCAGGTAGGGCAGGCCCAGGCGCAGCACCTCGAGGCGGCGCGACAGCATCTGGGCCACGGTCGGCACCTGTTCCTCGAAGGAACAGAGGTCGTGCAGCACGTAGTGGCTGTAGATGGCCTGGATCTGGTCCAGGTGCTGAGGCTCGGCGTCGGCGATCTCGAACGCGGCGGAAGCGGAAGAAGGGTCGGAAGAAGGGTCGGAAGAAGGCATGGCGCGATCTTGACGCGCGGCGATCGATAAATGAAGCTTCGATCACCTATGCAAGCCATGAGAAAAACTTTGGAAAAACCGCTGCAGCGCTCGCTCAACCTCGACCAGCTGCGCGCCTTCGGCCTGGTGGTGGAGACCGGCAGCTTCTCGGCCGCGGCCGAACGCCTGGGCCTGACCCAGCCCGCCGTGAGCCTGCAGGTGCGCCAGCTCGAGCGCCGCCTCGCGGTGCGGCTGGTGGAGCGCGTGGGCCGGCGCGCGCGGGCCACGGCGGCCGGCAGCGAGCTGCTGCGGCATGCGCAGCACATCGATGCGGCGGTCGAGAACGCGATCGAGGCCTTGGGCGACCATGCGAGCGCGGTCGCGGGCCGCGTGCGGCTGGGCACCGGCGCCACGGCCTGCCTGCACCTGCTGCCGCCGCTGCTGCGCGCGCTGCGCGAGCAGTACCCCGCGCTCAGCGTGGTGGTGAGCACCGGCAACACCGACGACTGCGTGCGCAAGGTGGAGGAGAACAGCATCGACCTCGCGCTCGTCACCTTGCCGGCCACGGGGCGTTCGCTCGAGGTGACGCCGGTGCTCGACGACGAGTTCGTGGCCATCGGCCGCGCCGACCTCGCGCCGCTGAAGGCGCGCGTGGGGCCGGCCGACCTGGCGCCGCTGCCGCTGGTGCTGTTCGAACCCGCGGCCAACACGCGCCGGCTGGTCGAGCGCTGGTTCGCGGCCGAAGGGCTGCAGCCGCAGCCGGTGATGGAACTCGGCAGCGTCGAGGCGATGAAGGAGATGGTGGCCGCGGGGTTGGGCTACGCCATCGTGCCCGGCATGGCGATGCGCGGGCGCGGCGCCCATCCCGAACTCAAGATCAGCCGGCTGGTGCCGCCCCTGTCGCGCAGCCTGGCGATCGTGCTGCGGCGCGACAAGCCGGTGGGCAAGGGCCTGCGCGTGGTGCTCGATGCGATCGCGCGGGCCGGGGCCGAAAGCAAAAGGCCGGGCGCGCCACGCGGGCGTCCCGGCCGTTGAGGGCGAAGCTGCCGCTCAGGCCGCCACGGCGGCGCCGCGCGCACGGCCCAGCGTGACCACGATCAGCGCCGCGACCAGCACCAGCCCGCCGCTCATCACCATGGTGCTCGAGATGCCCCAGCCGTCGACCACGCGACCGCCGAGCAGCGCGCCCGAGGCGATCGCCACCTGGAAGCCGCTGACCAGCAGCGCCTGGCCGGCCTCGGGCGCGTCGGGCACGGCCTCGAGCATCCAGCCCGTGAGCGCCACCGGGATCAGACCGAAGGCCACGCCCCAGATCACGACCACCACCGCGCCGGCCACCAGGCCGGTGCCCAGCAGCGTCGACAGGATGAGCGCCGTGGCCAGCAGCAGCGCGGCCAGCAGGGTGGTGCCGCGCACGCTGCGCGCCACCATGCTGCCGCCGAGGAAGGTGCCGAAGAAGCCCACGGCGCCGTAGACCAGCAGCAGCGTGGTCACGCCGTTGGGGTCGAGACCGAAGACCTGCTGCAGCAGCGGCTTGAGGTAGGTGTAGGCGGCGAAGTGGCCGGCGATGAAGAACAGCACCGCGAGCAGCCCGACCTGCGCCATGCGCCGCGTCAGCGGGATCAGCAGGTCGCGCGCACCGATGGCCCGTGCCGAGGGCAGCGGCGGCAGCAGCCACAGCTGCACCAGCAGCACGGCCCCGGCCAGCGCGCCGGTGGCGGCGAAGGAGGCGCGCCAGCCGAAGGTGGTGCCGAGGAAGGCACCGGCCGGCACGCCGAGCACGGTGGCGGCCGACACGCCGGCCAGCACCAGCGACATCGCGCGCGCCTGCTGGGCCGGCGGCACCAGTTGCGTGGCGGCCGGCGGCGCGAAGGTCCAGAAGCCGCCCACGCACAGGCCGAGGATCAGCCGCGCGATCAGCATGGTGGCGAAGTTGGGCGCGAAGGCCGCGAGCAGGTTCGAGGCGATCAGCGCCACGGTGAGGCCGATCAGCAGGGTGCGGCGGTCGAGCCGGCCCGAGGCCACGATCAGGCCCGGCCCCGCGAAGGCCGCGAGGATGCCGGGCATGGTGATCATCAGGCCCGCCGTGCCGTTGGAGACGTTGAGGGTGCTGGCGATGTCGGTGAGCAGGCCGATCGGCATGAACTCGGTCGAGACCATGGCGAAGGAGCCGACCGAGAGCGAGCCGACCGCGAGCCAGGTCGAGCGCGAGGTCTTCGCGGAATCGGGCGGCAGCGCGTCGATGCAGGGGGCGCCGCTGGGTGCGTTCATCATGAGGAGGAAGTCCGGTGGGCATCGGCCGGCGCGGCGGTCGATGCTTGTTGCAAAGGGCTTCGCAGTGTGGTCGCACGGGCGCCCGCGACAAAGGGGCCGCGCGGCAGTTGTCAGTTTCCCGGGGGCGAACAATCGAGGGGTTTGCGTGTCCTCGACCGCACGCAGGCGGCGCATTGCCGTCCATCGACGGCAATGCGCGCTCAGGGCTTCGGCGGCGCGCCTTCGGCGAACGAGGGCAGGTCCTCGCCGCAGGCCATCCATGGCACGTCGTGCGAGCGCCAGATGTGCTGGCTGGGCCGCACGCCGGGATCGTCGTCGAGCGAGCCCACGCGCAGGATCACCTGCGGCTGGGCCACCCACTCGGCCACCAGATGGCTGCCGCAGCGGCGGCAGAAATGGCGCAGCTTGCCGGGCGTCGACTCGAAGGCCGCGAGCGCGTCGTCCTGGCCGCGCAGCCAGCGGAAGTCGGCGCGGTCCACGCGCGCCGTGCTCGCGAAGGCGGCCGCATGCGCCTTGCGGCAGGTCCGGCAGTGGCAGTGGCCGATCGGGCCCGCGAGCTTCGCGGCCTCGTAGGCCACGGCGCCGCAGAGACAGGAGCCTTGCATGCCGTGCCTCCTCAGCCCGTGTTGCGCAGGCCGGCGGCCACGCCGTTGATCGAGATGTGGATGCCGCGCTGCAGCCGCTCGCCGCCGTCGCCCGCGCGGTAGCGCCGCATCAGCTCGACCTGCAGGTGGTGCAGCGGGTCGATGTAGGGGAAGCGGTGGCGCACCGAGCGCTGCATCTCGGCATTGCCCTCGAGCCGCTGCTTGGCGCCGGTGATCAGCGTGAGCGCGTCCGAGGTGCGGTGCCATTCGGCATCGATCATCGAGAACACCTTCTGGCGCAGCTTGCGGTCGCTCACCAGTTCCGCATAGCGCGAGGCCAGCGCGAGGTCGCTCTTGGCGAGCACCATGTCCATGTTCGACAGCAGCGTGCGGAAGAAGGGCCACTGCGCGTACATGCGCTGCAGCAGCGCCTGGCGCTCCTTGCGGCCCGCGGCATTGCCGGCGGCCGCGAGGAACTGCTCCACGCCCGAGCCGAAGCCGAACCAGCCCGGGATGGTGAGGCGGCACTGGCCCCAGCTGAAGCTCCAGGGCACGGCGCGCAGGTCGTCGATCTTGTGGCTGGGATTGCGCGAGGCGGGGCGCGAGCCGATGTTGAGCTCGGCGATCTCGCGGATCGGCGTGGCGCTGAAGAAGTACTCGCCGAAGCCCGGGGTCTCGTAGACCAGCTTGCGGTAGGCCGCCATGCTCGCGCTCGAGAGCTCGCCGGCCGCCGACAGGAAGGTGGCGGGCGCCGACTTGCCCTGCGGCAGCAGCGTGGCCTCGAGCGTGGCGGCCACCAGGGTCTCGAGGTTGCGCCGGCCGATCTCTCGGTTGGCGTACTTCGAGCCGATGACCTCGCCCTGTTCGGTCAGGCGGATCTGGCCGCGCACCGTGCCCGGGGGCTGCGCGAGGATCGCCTGGTAGCTCGGGCCGCCGCCGCGGCCCACGGTGCCGCCGCGGCCATGGAACATGCGCAGGCGGATGGGGTTGGCCTTCTTCCTGTTGAGCTCGTCGAACAGCGCCACCAGCGCGATGCCGGCGCGGTAGAGCTCCCAGTTGCTCGTGAAGATGCCGCCGTCCTTGTTGCTGTCGCTGTAGCCGAGCATCACGTCCTGCTCGGCGCCCGAGCGCTCGATCAGCGCCTGGATGTTCGGTAGCGCATAGAAGGCGCGCACGATCGGCGCGGCATTGCGCAGGTCCTCGATGGTCTCGAACAGCGGCACCACGATCAGGTCGCAGGTGGCGTCCTTGTCCATCGCGCCGCGCAGCAGGCCCACTTCCTTCTGCAGCAGCAGCGCCTCGAGCAGGTCGCTCACGGTCTCGGTGTGGCTGATGATGTAGTGGCGGATCGCCGCGTTGCCGTAGCGCGCGCGGGCCACGCGCGCGGCCGCGAAGATCGCGAGCTCGCTGCGGGCGAGCGGCGAGTAGTCGGCATCGGGCACGCGCAGCGGGCGCGCGTCGTCGAGCAGCTTGAGCAGCAGCGTCTGCTTGGCTTCCTCGGCCAGCGAGGCATAGGCGGGCTCGATGCGCGCGGTGGCCAGCAGCTCGGCGATCACGGCCTCGTGCTTGTCGGAGCTCTGGCGCAGGTCGACCGTGGCGAGGTGGAAGCCGAACACCTCGACCGCGCGGATCAGCGGCTTGAGGCGCGGCGCGGCCAGCAGGCTGCCGTGCTTCTCGCCGAGCGAGTCCTCGATGGTGCGCAGGTCGGCGAGGAACTCCTCGGCCGTGGCATAGGGGTTCTGCGGTGCCACCGCGTGGCGCGCGGCCTCGCCGCCCGTGAGCTCGCGCAGCGTGGCCGCGAGCCGCGAGTACACGCCGGTCAGCGCGCGGCGGTAGGGCTCGTCCTTGCGGTGCTCGCTGGTGTCGGGCGAACGCTCGGCCAGCGCCTGCATCTCGACCGAGACATCGATCAGGGTGGCCGAGAGCGACAGTTCGCCGCCCAGGTAGTGCACCTCGGTGAGGTAGTGGCGCAGCGCCAGCTCGGCCTGGCGGCGCAGCGCGTACTCGAGCGTCTCGGCCGTGACGTTGGGGTTGCCGTCGCGGTCGCCGCCGATCCACTGGCCCATGCGCAGGAAGGTCGCGACCGAGGGCGTCTGGCCGCCTTGCGCCAGCGCCTTCTCGAGGTCGGCATAGACGCGCGGGATCTCGCGCAGGAAGGTGGCTTCGTAGTAGCTCAGCGCGTTCTCGATCTCGTCGGCCACGGTGAGCTTGGAGAAGCGCAGCAGGCGCGTCTGCCACAGCTGCGTGACGCGGATGCGGATCTGCGCCTCGTTGTCGGCGAATTCGAGCGGCGACAGCGCGTCGGTGCCGCCGGCATAGGCCTGCTGGCGCAGGCGGATCTCGTCGCGCGTGGTCAGCAGCAGCGCGATGGCGCGCTCGGCGTCGAGGATGCTCTTGCGCTGCACCTCGGTCGGGTGCGCGGTCAGCACCGGCGACAGGTAGCTGTGGGCCAGCGTGGCCACGATCTCGTCGGGCTTCACGCCGGCCTTGCGGATGCGCGCCAGCGCGGTCTGCAGGTCGCCGTCGGCGCTTTCGCCGGCGCGTTCGGCCTCGGTGCGGCGGCGGATCAGGTGGCGGTCTTCCGCCAGGTTGGCCAGGTGGCTGAAGTAGCTGAAGGCGCGGATCACGCGCACCGTCTCGGCCGCGGTCAGGCTCTTGAGCAGGTTCTTGAGCGCGCGGTCGGCGGTCTGGTCGGCATCGCGGCGGAAGGCCACCGACAGAGTGCGGATCTTCTCCACCAGTTCATAGCTCTCCTTGCCCTCCTGCTCCCGGATCACATCGCCGAGGATGCGGCCCAGCAGGCGGATGTCGTCGATCAGCGGCTGGTCTTCGGCTTGCCTGCGCTTCGGTGGGGCGACAGGGGTCTTGCTGGCTTTCATTCGATGTTGTTCCTGGAGACTTGGAGTGCTGTTGGAATGGAGCGTCGCCGCCGTTGCTGCGGCGCAACATGCTAGCATCCCGCCGGTTTCTGTTCATGTACTTTTCGGGGGCGGTTTTGAGCAATATCGTGATTGCCACGCGCGAAAGCCGGCTGGCCTTGTGGCAAGCCGAGCACGTGCAAGCGCTGTTGCAAGACAAGGGCCACACGGTCCGCCTGCTGGGCATGACCACGCGTGGCGACCAGATCCTCGATCGCACCCTGAGCAAGGTCGGCGGCAAGGGCCTGTTCGTGAAGGAACTCGAGCTCGCGCTCGAGGAAGGGCGTGCCGACATCGCGGTCCATTCGCTCAAGGACGTGCCGATGGAACTGCCCGAGGGCTTCGTGCTGGCCTGCGTGCTCGAGCGCGAGGACCCGCGCGACGCGCTGGTGTCGCCGCGCTATGCCTCGCTCGACGAACTGCCGCGGGGTGCCGTGGTCGGCACCTCGAGCCTGCGCCGCGTGATGCTGCTGCGCGCGCGCCGGCCCGACCTGCGCATCGAACCGCTGCGCGGCAACCTCGACACCCGCCTGCGCAAGCTCGACGAGGGCCAGTACGACGCCATCGTGCTCGCCGCCGCGGGCCTCAAGCGCCTGGGCCTCGAGCAGCGTATCCGCATCGCCTTCGAGCCCGAGACCATGCTGCCGGCCGCGGGCCAGGGCGCGCTGGGCATCGAGGTGCGCGCCGACCGCGCCGACCTGATCGAACTGCTGGCGCCGCTCGCGCACCGCGGCGACTGGCTCGCCACCGCCGCCGAGCGCGCCGTGAGCCGCGCGATGGGCGGCAGTTGCTCGATGCCGCTGGCCGCGCATGCGCGCTGGCAGCCCGACGGCAGCCTGCGCATCGACGCCGCCTGGGGCGACCCCGAGGGCGCCGAGCCGATGCTGCAGGTGAGCGCGCGCGCCGAAGCCGGTGACCATGCGCAGGCCGATGCGCTCGGTTTGCACGCGGCCTCGCTACTGCGCGACGCGGGCGCCCACTGAGGCGCGTGGGGACCGTGGCGACGACCGTCCTCGTGACACGGCCGGCGCGCGAGGCTCCCCCGTGGATCGATGCCCTGCGCGACGCGGGCTTCGACGCGCGTGCGCTGCCCTTGATCGAGATCGCGCCGGTCGCCGATGCCGCGCCGTTGCGCGCGGCCTGGAACGACGCCCATGCGGCGCGGATGTTCGTGAGCGCCGCGGCGGTCGACCGCTTCTTCGAGGCCAACGCCGGCGCCGCGCTGCCAGCCGGCTGCCGCTTCTGGGCCACCGGCCCCGGCACCGCGCGCGCGCTGCAACGCAACGGTGTTCCGCTCGAGGCCATCGACACGCCAGCGGCCGACGAAGGCCGTTTCGATTCCGAAGCCTTGTGGGCGATCGTGGGGCCGCGGCTCGTGCCCGGCATGCGCGTGCTGATCGTGCGCGGCGGCGACGCGCAGGGCCTTCCCGCGGGCCGCGACTGGCTCGCGCAAGCGCTCGACGCTGCGGGCGCCCAGCGCGACACGGTGGTCGCCTACCGCCGGCTCGCGCCCGTGTTCGACGACGCCCAGCGCCGGCTGGCCGGGGAGGGCGCGGCGGGCCGCGCGCTCTGGCTCTTCAGCAGTTCCGAGGCGATCGCCAACCTGCGCGCCGCGCTGCCGGCCACCGATTGGCGGGCCGCGCGCGCCATCGCCACCCACCCGCGCATCGCGCAAGCCGCGCGTGGCGCGGGTTTCGGCACGGTGCGCGAGAGCGCGCCGCTGCTGGAAGCGCTGGTCGCGTCGATAGAATCCCTCGCATGAGCGCCGTGCCTCCGTCCGACGAGTCTTCTTCCGCCTCCGCCGCACCCCAGGCACCCGTGCCGGCTCCGCTGACGACTTCTTCCCAATCTCCCGCTGCCCTCGCCGCGGCCGCCACCACCCTCACGCGCATCGGCCTCGGCCTGCTGGCCCTGGTCTCGCTGGGCGCGCTGCTGACGTCGATCGCGCTGTGGCAGAAGGTCGGCAACATGAAGGAGCAGCTCGCGCGCCAGAGCAGCGAGGCGCTGATGCAGTCGCTCGAGGCGCGCACGCTGGCACGCGAGGCCAAGGACACGGTGCGCGACACCGCCGCGCGCGTGGCGCTCACCGAGACCCGGGTCGCCGAGGTCGCGCTGCAGCGCTCGCAGCTCGAGGAACTGATGCAGAGCCTCTCGCGTTCGCGCGACGAGAACCTGGTGGTCGACATCGAATCCACGCTGCGGCTCGCGCTGCAGCAGGCGCAGGTCACGGGCAGCGTCGAGCCGCTGCTGGCCGCGCTGAAGGCCGGCGACCTGCGCATCGCGCGCGCCGCGCAGCCGCGGCTGGCGCCGCTGCAGCGCGCCATGCAGCGCGACGCCGACCGGCTGCGCAGCACCGCCAGCGCCGACGGCGGCGAGGCGCTGCAGAAGCTCGACGAACTGATGCGCGGCGTGGACGACCTGCCGCCGCTCAACGCGGTCGCGATGCGCGGCACCGGCCTCAATGCCTGGCAGTCCGACCCGGTGCCGGCCGACGCGCCCTGGTGGGAGCGCGCGCTGCTCACGGTGCGCAACGAGGCGCGCTCGCTGGTACGCGTGGGCCGCATCGAGCGGCCCGAGGCGATCCTGCTGGCGCCCGACCAGACCTACTTCCTGCGCGAGAACCTCAAGCTCAAGCTGCTCAACGCGCGGCTGTCGCTGCTGTCGCGCCAGGTCGACGTCACGCGCAGCGAGCTCGCCACCGTGGCGGCCTCGCTCAACCGCTATTTCGATCCCGCGTCGCGCCGCACGCAGACGGCCGCCACGCAGTTGCAGCAGCTGCAGGCGCTGGTGAAGACCACCGAGCCGCCGCGCATCGACGACACGCTCGCCGCCCTGGCCACCGCCGCGGCCGGACGCTGAGGAGGCAGGGCTTTTCATGCGCGCCGCACTCTGGCTCCTCGCGCTGTTCGCCGTCGCCGCGGCGGTCGCGCTGTTCGCCGGCAACAACCAGGGCACGATCACCGTGTTCTGGCCGCCCTGGCGGGTCGATCTCTCGCTCAACCTCGTGCTGGTGATCCTGCTGACGCTGTTCGTGCTGCTGCACGCGGCGCTGCGCGCGCTGGCCGCGCTGTTCTCGCTGCCGACGCAGGCGCGCCAGTGGCGCATGCAGCAGAAGGAACGCATGCTGCATTCGGCGCTGCTCGATGCCATGGTGCAGCTGATCTCGGGCCGCTTCTCGCGCGCGCGCAAGGCCGCGCAGGCCGCGCTCACGCAGGAGAAGACCCTGGCCGCGCTGGGCGCCAGTCTGCCGCAGGCGCAGCAGGTGCGCGTGCTGTCGCACCTGCTCGCGGCTGAGAGCGCGCAGGCGCTGCAGGACCGCCCGGCGCGCGACGCCCACCTGCAGCAGGCGCTCAACGAGAGCGCCGACCGCAACCTGCTGGCCAGCCCCGAGACCCGCGAGGGCGTGCAGCTGCGCGCCGCGCGCTGGGCGCTCGAAGACCGCGATCCGGCCGCCGCGCTCGCGCGGCTCGAGGAACTGCCGCAGGGCGCGCAGCGCCGCACGCTGGCGTTGCGGCTGCGGCTGAAGGCCGCGCGCCAGGACCGCCGCACGCTCGAGGCGCTCGAGACCGCGCGGCTGCTGGCCAAGCACCGCGCCTTCTCGGAGGCCGCCGCGCAGAGCATCGTGCGCGGGCTCGCGACCGAGCTGCTGACGGGCGCGCACGATCCGGCGCAGCTGCTGCGTGCCTGGTCCGAACTCGAGACGGCCGAACGCGAGATGCCCGAGGTCGCCATCCACGCCGCGCAGCGCATGGTGCTGCTCAAGGGCGACCTGCCGGTGGCGCGCGGCTGGCTGCTGCCGGTCTGGGAGCGCATGGTGTCGGTGCCGCGCGGTCTCGGCGACGCGCTGCGCGTCAAGCTCGCGCTGGCGCTCGAGGCGGGGCTCGATCCGGTCGATGCCGACTGGCTCGCGCGCATCGAGAGCGCCCAGCGCAACAACCCGCGCGATGCCAACCTGCAGTACCTCGCGGGCATGGCCTGCATGAAGCGCCAGCTCTGGGGCAAGGCGCAGCAGCTGCTGTCGCAGGCCGGCATGGGGCTGCAGGATCCCGAACTCTACCGTCGCGCCTGGCTCGCGCTCGCGCAGCTGGCCGAGGACCGTGGCGATGCCGAGCAGGCCGCGCTGGCCTGGCGCAACGCGGCGCAGATCGAGAACCACCCGGTTTCGTTGCGATAGCTCAGGGACGCGAGGCGCAGGCGACCGCCGGCCGCCTGCTTCCGCCGTGGAAGGCCAGCGCGCTCAGCGCCGCGAGCATCCACACGCCGAGCGCGCCGTAGAGCATCACCCCGCCGAAACCCCGCAGCAGTGCCGCGTGGGCGATGGTGCCCGAGGGGTCGAGCGCGGCAAGCGCCGGAAACTCCCGGTCCAGCGTCGCGAGGTGTCCGGCCGCGATCCGCTCGGCGAGCGCGGGCAGCGACAAGGCCAGTTCCGGCAGCGCGCGGCGCAGCGCGTCGGCGATGCCCGCGAGCAGCAGGAAGCCCATCAGCGCGATGTTGACCGCCAGCGTGATGAGCCGCGCGCTCATGTCGATGCCCGAGGCCATGCCGGCGCGGCTCGCGGACACCGAGCCGGTGGTGGTGTTGGTCACCGGCGTGTTGATCACGCCCAGGCCGAGGCCCGCCAGCAGGCAGCCCGGCAGCAGCGTGAGCCAGCTCGCGTCGGCGGCGCCGCTGCCCCAGCGCATCAGCAGGAAACCCGCGCCGATGGCGAACAGGCCCGTCGGGATCACGATGCCGGCGCGAAAGCGCGTGGCGAGCCGTTCGCCCAGCGGCGGCGCGAGCAGGGTCGGCAGCGTGTAGGCCAGCAGCGCCGTGCCGGCCTGCACCGCGTCGTAGCCCAGGCCGGCCTGGAAGTAGATCGGCAGGTAGATCATGAAGGGCCAGAAGCTGAAGTTCATGCCGACCGAGCCGAGGATCGCGCCCGAGAACGCGCGGATGCGGAACACCGAGAAGTCGAACATCGGATGGGCGCGGCTTCGCTCGATCGCCACGAAGGCCGCGAAGCTCGCGGCCGCGGCGCCGAGCAGGGCCAGAGCCGCCGCGCTCGCGAAGCCGAGCCCGGGCCCCTGCGTGATGTAGCCCGTGAGGCCGAGCACCGCGAGCGACAGCGTGACGATGCCCGCGAGGTCGAGCCGCTTCGCCTCGGGGTCGCGCGATTCGCCGATGCTTGCGGCCGCGAGCAGCCAGGCGATGGCGGCCAGCGGCGCATGGACCAGGAACACCCATTCCCAGCGCCACAGCGCGGCGATCGCGCCGCCGACGATCGGCCCGAAGCCCAGGCCGACGCCGAACACCACGCCCCAGATCGCGAAGGCCCGGCTGCGCTCGCGGCCCTCCTGGAATTGATGCGAGAGGATGGCGATCTGGCAGATCAGCATGGTGCCGCCGCTCAGGCCCTGCAGGAAGCGCGCGCCGATCAGCAGCGGCGCGCTCGGCGCCAGCCCGCAGGCCAGCGAGGTGAGGCCGAACAGCAGCAGGCTGATCGCCAGCACGCGCTTGCGACCGTAGCGGTCGGCCAGCGTGCCGGCCGCCATCAGCACCGTGGTGCAGGCGATGGTGTAGGCATTCATGATCCATTGCATGGCCTCGAAGTCGGCGTGCAGCGTCTTCTCGAGCGTGGGCAGGATCACGGGAATGCTGGAGATCTCGAGGCCGAACATCGCGGCGACGAGACAGAGGGCGACCAGCGCGAGGCGGTTGCGTGCGGTGGGTGAGAGGGTCATGGGGTGTCCGGTTGGCGCGGCGCGGCGAGGAGGCCGGCCGTGAGGAGCGCGATTTTGGGCAAAGGGTCTTCATGAGGGAAATGATTTAATTTCGTGAGATTCATTAATCTCCATCACTACTCGAACGACCCGCCCGCCCCGCCATGGACTTCGATCCCACCCTGCTGCGCGCCTTCGTGGCCGTGAAGGAGACCGGCAGCTTCACGCGCGCCGCGCAGCGCCTGCACCTGACGCAGTCGGCCATCAGCCACCAGATCCGCCGGCTCGAGGAGCAGGTGGGCCGCGCGCTGCTGCACCGCACGACGCGCCGCCTCACGGTGACGGAGGACGGCGAGGATTTCCTGCGCTATGCCGAGCAGATCCTGACGACGCTCGATGCCATGACGCAGCGCTTCCAGCCCTCGCCGATCTCGGGCGTGGTGCGTTTCGGCGCACCCGACAACTTCCTGGGCGAGCGCCTGGCGCCGCTGCTGTCGCAGTTCGCGCGCGCCTTTCCGTCGGTGCGCATGGAGGTCTGCGTGAGCATGCACGTCGACCTGCGCGCGGCGATCAAGGCCGGCGAGCTCGACCTCGCGGTCGTGATGTCGCCGCCCGAGGTGGAGGAGGGCACGCGGCTGCGGCGCACGCAGCTGGTCTGGGCCGCGGCCGAGACCTTCGAGCCGCCCAGGGGTGGCTCGCTGCCGCTGGCCTTCTTTCCCAAGCCCTGCGTCTACCGGCAGGTGGCCGGCTCGGCGCTCGACCTCGCGCCGATCGACTGGCACGTGGTGTTCACCTCGGCCAGCCCGCAGGGCATTCGCGCGGCGGTGCTCGCGGGGCTCGCGGCAACGGTGATCACGCGCGAGGACGTGGAGCCGGGCATGAAGATCGTCGACGGCCGCTATGGGTTGCGGCCCTTGCCGAGCGTGGACTTCTCGCTGATCTGGAGCGAGAACGGCCGCACGCCCTGCGCCTGCCGCTTCGGGGAGCTGATCCTCGAGATGCCGGCCCCATGAAAAACGGCGCCCGAGGGCGCCGTCTTCATCGCAGTCGAGCGGATGCTCAGAGCGTGCGCTGCTCCGGCTGCGCTTCGCCAGCGGGCTGCTCGAACGGCAACGTCATCGCGGCCAGTTCGCGGCGGGTTTCGACCAGCACCAGCGGGCCTTCGTCGAGCACGATCACCGGCGGGCGCTCGCGCGGCACATGGACCGGCTTCGGCTCGGCGGCGATCGCGGCGCGCGCCTGCGCGATGCGTTCGGCGTCGGAGTTGACCCACTGCAGGCCCGAGCTCTGAGCGATCTGCGCGAGCTCGTCGAGCGGCAGTTCGAAGGACTGGACCTTCGGCAGCGCGCGGCCGTTGGCGGCCGGCTGCGGAGCGCTCGCGCGTTCGACCACGATCGGTGCCGCGGGCGCCGCGGGTTGCTGCGGCTGCTCGAAGCGCGCTTGGGGTGCGGGCTCGCGCACCTGCGGCGCGGCGACCGGGGCTTCGGCGACGACCGCGACGCTGTCGGCGGCCTGGGCCACCGCTTGCTCCGCGAACGGCTGCGGCTGGCGCGCGACGGGCGCGTCCTGCAGGTTCTGCGCCTCGGCGGGCGCGCCGTCGAAGGCGGCCACGGGTTGCTGCGCTTCGCCTTCTTCGCGCGGGGCGCGTTCGCGGCGGTCACGACCGTAGCGGTCGCGCGAACGGCCGCGGCGCTCCTCGCCATCGCGGCGCGGTGCCTGCTCGGCGCCGTCCTGCGGTGCGGCTTCGCGGCCGGCTTCGGCGTCGGCCGATGCGGTGGTGGCGGCTTCGCCTTCCTCGTTGAAGCGGGGCTGGCCGTCGTTGCGGCGCTCGCGGCGGCCGTCGTTGCGTTCGCCACGCGGGCCACGCTCTTCGCGGCCGTTGCGCGGCGCGCGCTCGGTGCGTTCGCCTTGCGCGGCGTTGCCGTCTTCGCCGGCGGCTGCTTCGCTGCGCGGCGCTTCGCCGTTCAGGTTGCGCTCGCCGCGGTCGCTGTTGCGTTCACCACGTTCACCACGCTCGCCGCCACGTTCACCCCGTTCGCGACGGGCGCGCGGTGCGCGTTCGCCGCCAGCCGTGCCTTCCTCGCCCGGCACCGCGTTCGGTGCGAGCTGCTGGGCTTCGAGGCTGACGCCTTCGAGCGCTTCGGCCGGCACGTTGCGACCTTCGCCCTCGCGGCGTTCGCCGCGACCGCGGCGCTGATCGCCCTCGCGCGGCGGACGGCCTTCGCGGTTGTTCTCGCGCGGCTGGCCATCGGCGCGCAGCTCGGCGCTGCGGTTGTCGCGGCCTTCGCGACCTTCACGGCCCTCGCGACCGCCTTCGCGGCGCTCGCCATTGCGGCCGCTGCCACGGCGTTCGCCGTCGCGGTTGCCCGAACGGGCACCGTTCTCGCCACGGCCTTCGGCATTGCGGCCTTCGCCGCCGCGGCCGCCACGGCGCTGTTCGCCGTCGCGTGCGCCGCGCGCTTCGCCATCGCGGCCCGGACGGCCGTCACGGCCTTCGCGGCGTGCGGGCTTCGGCGGCTCGACCGGAATGGCCGAGGGCGCGGGTGCCGGCGCGGCCGCCGGCGTGCCGCCGCCGAACCAGCTCTTGATGCGGGCGAAGAAGCCCAGCTCGGCCGGCGCGGGCGCCACCGCCACGGGCGGTGCGACCGGCGCGGGTGCGGCGACGGGCGCGCGCACCGGCTCGGGCTTGACCGGCACCACGGGTGCCGGCGCGTCGGGCAGCACGCCCTTGATGACCGGCGTCTGCTTGTTGGTGGGTTCCTGCGAACGGCGCGTGACCGAGGTCGGATCCTCGATCTCGTCGGCCATCTTGTAGCTGGCCTCGATGTGGTCGAGGCGCGGGTCGTCGTGCTTCAGGCGTTCGAGCTTGTAGTTGGGCGTCTCGAGCGTCTTGTTCGGCACCATCAGCACGCTCACGCGCTGCTTGAGCTCGATCTTGGCGATCTCGGTGCGCTTCTCGTTGAGCAGGAAGGACGCGACTTCCACCGGCACCTGCACGTGCACGGCGGCGGTGTTGTCCTTCATCGACTCTTCCTGAATGATGCGCAGGATCTGCAGCGCGCTCGATTCGGTGTCGCGGATGTGGCCCGAGCCGCCGCAGCGGGGGCAGGGGATCGACGAGCCTTCGCTCAGCGCCGGCTTCAGGCGCTGGCGGCTCATCTCCATCAGGCCGAACTTGCTGATCGAGCCGAACTGCACGCGCGCGCGGTCCTGGCGCAGCGCGTCGCGCAGGCGGCTTTCGACCTCGCGGCGGTTCTTCGACTCGTCCATGTCGATGAAGTCGATGACGATCAGGCCGCCGAGGTCGCGCAGGCGCATCTGGCGCGCCACTTCGTCGGCGGCTTCGAGGTTGGTGCGGGTCGCGGTTTCCTCGATATCGCCGCCCTTGATGGCGCGGGCCGAGTTCACGTCGACCGAGACCAGTGCCTCGGTGTGGTCGATCACGATGGCGCCACCCGAGGGCAGCTGCACGGTGCGGGCGTAGGCCGATTCGATCTGGTGCTCGATCTGGAAGCGGCTGAACAGCGCGGCATCGTCGCGGTAGCGCTTCACGCGGGCGGCATGCTCGGGCATGACGTGCGCCATGAACTGCTGCGCCTGGTCGTAGATGTCGTCGGTGTCGATCAGGATGTCGCCGATGTCGTGATTGAAGTAGTCACGGATCGCGCGGATCACGAGCGAGGATTCCTGGTAGATCAGGAAGGCGCCCTTGCCGCCCTTGGCCGCGCCGTCGATGGCGCTCCAGAGCTTGAGCAGGTAGTTCAGGTCCCACTGGAGTTCGGGCGCCGAGCGGCCGATGCCGGCGGTGCGCGCGATGATGCTCATGCCCTTGGGGTACTCGAGCTGGTCCATCGCCTCCTTGAGCTCGGCGCGGTCGTCGCCCTCGATGCGGCGCGAGACGCCACCGCCGCGCGGGTTGTTCGGCATCAGCACGACGTAGCGGCCGGCCAGCGAGATGAAGGTGGTGAGGGCCGCGCCCTTGTTGCCGCGCTCTTCCTTCTCGACCTGGACGACCAGTTCCTGGCCTTCCTTGATGACGTCCTGGATCCGGGCCTGGCTGGCCGAGACGCCTTCGGCGAAGTATTGCTTGGAGATTTCCTTGAACGGCAGGAAGCCGTGGCGGTCCTCGCCGTAGTCGACGAAACAGGCTTCGAGGCTGGGCTCGACGCGTGTCACGACGCCCTTGTAGATGTTGCCCTTGCGCTGTTCGCGTCCCTCGATCTCGATTTCGTAGTCGAGGAGCTTCTGCCCGTCGACGATGGCCAGGCGGCGTTCTTCGGCCTGCGTGGCATTGATCAGCATCCGCTTCATGATGCGTTGTCCTTATATGTATCGTTCTACCGGCCCTGGAGGGCCAACGATGCACGGACGACGCCCGCGAAACTTGGGGAATTGCCGCTTGGCTCCGGATGCTGGGTGCCGCGGCGCGCGAGCGCGAGCGGCCGTCTCGAGCGTCAGCTCGGTGACGACAGCCGGAGTGGGGGCGCGTGGATGGGGGCGAGCCCTTCGTGGTGCTGAGAAGCTGTCTGTTCGACAACTCGTTGCGCAAGGGTGGCGCGCGGTTCTGGCGATTCGATGCCCGAGGCCGCTGGTCGGGACCAGGTCAGCCAGCGCAGGCACATTTGAATCAGCAGCATCAGCACAAAGGGACTCGCTTCGATCCGCCGGCAGCTGAAGGCTGCAGGCTGGTATTCCGTATCGGTGTTTCGTGGGTGTCGGCTTGACTTGGGCGTCTGGCCTGCCACTTTGCGCAGTTGCGCGGGGTTTGCAGGCTCGTCGCCAAAGCGGCATCGACCTCGCAGCGCCGCCGGGGTGTTTGACAGCAGTGCTCTAAACTTCTGTCTAATCAAGCACTTACACGACCGCGCTGGTGAAAAACATTATAGGTGCGAAGCAAGCCCCCGCGGCTAAGGAGTTTGCCGGACAGCCGGCGGCCATCCGCTTGCTCACGATCGACGCCGAGTCGGCCGGGCAGCGCCTCGACAACTTCCTCTTCCGCCATCTGAAAGGCGTGCCGAAGACCCACGTCTACCGGATCATCCGGTCGGGCGAGGTGCGCATCAACAAGGGGCGGGTGCAGGCCGAGACCCGCGTCGAGGCAGGCGACGTGGTGCGGCTGCCGCCGATCCGCGTGGCCGAGCGCGCCGAGGAGGCCGCGAGCGCGGCGCCGGCGCGCGAATTCCCGCTGCTGCTCGAGGACGAGGCCGTGCTGGCCGTCGACAAGCCCGCCGGCGTGGCGGTGCATGGCGGCAGCGGCGTGAGCTTCGGCGTGATCGAGCAGCTGCGCACCGCGCGCCCGGGCGCGAAGTTCCTCGAGCTGGTACACCGGCTCGACCGCGAGACCTCGGGCATCCTGCTGGTCGCCAAGAAGCGCAGCGCGCTGGTGGCGCTGCAGGAGCAGTTCCGCGAGCGCGAGACCGGCAAGACCTACCTGGCGCTGGTCGAGGGTGCCTGGCCCGCCAACAGGAAGGTGCTCGACGCGCCGCTCGCCAAGTACCTGCTGCCCGATGGCGGCACCGGCGCCGGCGAGCGCCGCGTGCGCGTGGTGGCCAAGGACCATCCCGACGCGATGCGCGCCGTGACGCTGGTGCGAGCGCTGGCCACGCTGTCGCTGCCCGGCGATGCCACGCCGATGTCATTGCTCGCCGTCACCATCAAGACCGGCCGCACGCACCAGATCCGCGTCCACCTGGCGTCGGCCGGCCATCCGATCGCCGGCGACGACAAGTACGGCGAATCCGAGCGCCGGCGCGCGCTGCAGAAGCTGGGCCTCAAGCGCATGTTCCTCCACGCCTGGCGACTGCAGTTCAACCATCCCGCCACCGGCGAACGCGTCGCACTGCAGGCCGAGTTGCCGCCCGAGCTGCGCTCGCTGATGCCGCCCGCCGCGCTCGACGCGATGGCGCTCCACCCCACGCCCACGACCCCATGACCGAACCTCTCGCCAACGACCGTCCCCCGCGCTTCGACCTGATCGCCTTCGATTGGGACGGCACCCTCTACGACTCCACGCGCCTGATCGTGCGCTGCATCCAGGCCGCCGTGGTCGACGTCGGTGGCGCCAAGCCCAGCGAGGACGACGCCGCCTGGGTCATCGGCCTCGGGCTGGCCGAGGCGCTGGCGCGCGCCGCGCCCGACGTGCCCAAGGAGAAGTACCCCGAGCTCGGCGCCCGCTACCGCTATCACTACCTGCAGCACCAGGACGACATCGTGCTGTTCGACGGCGTGCTGCCGATGCTCGATGCGCTGCGCGCGCGCGGCCACAAGCTGGCCGTGGCCACGGGCAAGTCGCGCCGCGGCCTCAACGAGGCACTGAAGACGGTGGCGCTGCGCGACCGCTTCGACGCCTCGCGCACCGCCGACGAGACCTTCGGCAAGCCGCATCCGCGCATGCTGCTCGAGCTGATGGAGGAACTGGAGGTGCCCGCCGAGCGCACGCTGATGATCGGCGACACCACCCACGACCTGCAGCTGGCGGTGAACGCGGGCTGCGCCGGCGTGGGCGTGAGCTACGGCGCGCACGAGCCCGACAGCTTCGCCGAGTTCAAGCCGCTGCACATCGCGCATTCGATCGCCGACCTGCGGGACTGGCTGCTGCGCAACGCCTGAATCGGGACAATGGGGTCATGAGCGACGACAGCATTCCACTGTGCAGTTCGGCCGACCTGGCCGAGGGCGGCCGGGCCGTGTCCTTCGACGTGGTCTACGGCGGCGAAACCTGCCGCGCCTTCGCGGTGCGCTTCGAGGGCCAGCCGCATGCCTACCTCAACCGCTGCAGCCATGTGGCGATGGAGATGGATTTCCAGCCCGACCGCTTCTTCGACGACACCGGCCAGTGGCTGCTGTGCGCCACCCACGGCGCCGTGTACCGGCCCGACACCGGCGAATGCGCGGGCGGCCCGTGCCGCGGCGGCCTGGTGAAGATCGCGCTGAGCGAACGCGACGGCGTGGTGCACTGGCATACTGCCTGGAACCTCCAACCCTTCAATTTCTAGCATGCGCCGCGCTTCGCGACTGCCTGTTCGCCCGCCGCTCCCATGAACGACCAGAACCGCACCGATCCCCAGGGTTTCGAGCCTTTCGAGCCGAGCCCGCCCTCGCTTTCGTCCTCGACCGACCCCCAACGCACCATGTCCAAAGATCCCACTCAGCGCGCCGGCTGGGAACGCGCCACGCTCGAGAAGCTGGCCTTCGCGGCCCTCAACGAGCAGAAGGCCACGCGGCGCTGGAAGACCTTCACGCGGCTGGCCTGGCTGGCCTTCTTCATCTTCCTGGCCTGGTTCGCGCTGTCGCGCGGCACGCCGAGCACCGCCAAGACCACGGCCCACACCGCGGTGGTCGAGATCAAGGGCGAGATCGCCAACGGCGGCGATGCCAGCGCCGAGTTCGTCGTGGCGGCCATGAAGTCCGCCTTCGAGGACGACGGTGCCAAGGGCGTGGTGCTGCTGATCAACTCCCCGGGCGGCAGCCCGGTGCAGGCCGGCATCATCAACGACGAGATCAAGCGCCTGAAGGCCAAGTACAAGAAGCCGGTCTACGCCGTGGTCGAGGAAACCTGCGCCTCGGCGGCCTACTACATCGCCGCCGGCGCCGACAAGATCTACGTCGACAAGGCCAGCATCGTGGGCAGCATCGGCGTGCTGATGGACGGCTTCGGCTTCACCGGCGCGATGGAGAAGGTCGGCGTCGAGCGCCGCCTGCTGACCTCGGGCGAGAACAAGGGCTTCCTCGACCCCTTCAGCCCGCTGAACGACGCCCAGCGCGAGCACGCGCAGAAGATGCTCGACCAGATCCACGAGCAGTTCATCGGCGTGGTGAAGGCCGGCCGCGGCGATCGCCTCAAGCTCGACACCCCGGGCCTGTTCAGCGGCCTGTTCTGGAGTGGCGAACAGGCCGTGAGCTACGGCCTGGCCGACCAGCTCGGCAACGTCGACTACGTGGCGCGCGAGGTGATCAAGGCCGAGGAGGTCATCGACTACACCCGCCGCGACAACGTGGCCGAGAAGCTGGCCAAGAAGTTCGGCGCCGCCATGGGCGACGCCACGATCCGTTCGCTGAAGTCGGTGCCGGCGCTGCGCTGAAGCCTGCGCGGCCTCAGCGGGCCGGCTGGTCGGCCGCGGCGTAGCGCGCCGAGGCCGCCAGCGCGATCGCGAACACCACCACCACGTAGAGCGCCGCCGTCAGCGAGGTGGCGCGCGCGATCAGCCCGATGACCGCCGGGCCCGCCATGAAGCCCAGGTAGGCGATCGCCGAGACGGCCGCGATGCCGCGCGCCGGCTCCACGCCCGGCACCTTGGCCGAGGCCGCGAACAGGATCGGCACCACGTTCGCGAAGCCGATGCCCACGCCCGCGAAACCCACCAGCGCGAGCCAGGGCCAGTCGGTGAGCAGCGCGAGCGTCATCGCCGCCGCTGCCAGCAGGCCGCTGCCGCGCAGCAGCACCGCGGGCGCGAAACGCGCGCGCAGCGCGTCGCCGCCGAAACGCGCCGCCGCCATGGCGGCCGAGAAGCTCGCATAGGCGAGGGCGGCCTGCTTCTGCGGGCTGCCCAACTCCTGCTGCAGGTAGAGCACGCTCCAGTCGTAGATCGCGCCTTCGGCGATCAGCCCCAGTGCCGCGAGCACGCCCAGCACCGCGAGTGCGCCGCGCGGCAGGCGGAAGCCGTGATCGGCCTCGGCCGCTCCGGGCGTCGCGGGCGGTTTCGGCAGCATGCGCGTGGCCGAGAGCGCGACCAGCGCCACCATCGCGGCAGACACCAGCAGCAGATGGTTCTGCGGAGCCAGCCCGGCCGCGAGCGCCGCGCTGCCGCTGGCCGCGCCGGCCATGCCGCCGAGGCTGAACATGCCGTGCATGCCGCTCATCAGCGGCTTGCCGTCGCGCAGCTCGAGCTGCGCGGCCTCGGTGTTGATCGCCACGTCGAACACGCTGGTGACCAGGCCGAACACCGCGAGCAGGCCCAGCAGGGCGGCGTAGCCCGGCATCGCGACCAAGCCGCAGAGCAGCAGCGCGTAGACACAGCCGCACAGCGCGGCCATGCGGCGCGGCCCGTGGCGGCCGATCCAGCGGCCGGCGCTGGTCAGGCCGTACATCGCGCCGGCGCCGGCCGCGAGCATCGCGAGGCCGAGCTGGGCCTCGTCGATGCCGTAGTGCCCCTTGACCGTGGGCACGTGCACGCCCCAGGTCGCGAAGATGAAGCCCGAGGCGAAGAATTGCGCGCGCGAGGCCCAGCGCGTGGCGGCGGTCACGGCCATCGTCAGCGCCCGATCGCGAACACGGCGGGCAGGCGTTCGTCGACGCCGGCCGGCGGCTTGTTGGCGCGCCAGCCCTTGATGGTTTCGCTGCGCAGGTTCGCCTCGGCCAGCGTGAGCCCGCGCGCCACCGCCAGCCGCGTGTTGTGCTGCAGCGTCTGCACCAGGGCCTGCAGCAGCGCGGCGTTGCGATAGGGCGTCTCGATGAACAACTGGGTCTGCCCGGTCTTGAGGGCCAGCGCCTCGAGCTCGCGGATGCGGCGCTGGCGCTCGTCGGCGTCCTGCGGCAGGTAGCCGACGAAGGCGAAGTTCTGGCCGTTGAGGCCGCTGGCGGCCAGCGCCAGCAGCAGCGAGACCGGGCCGATCAGCGGCACCACCGAAATGCCCAGATCGTGCGCCGCGCGGGCCACCGACGAGCCCGGATCGGCCACGGCCGGCATGCCGGCTTCGCTGAGCAGGCCGATGTCGTGGCCCTCGAGCGCCGCGGCCAGCAGCGGGCGGGCGTCGAACTGGCCGGCGTGGTCGCCTTTCTTGTGCACCTCGCGCGGCAGTTCCTGGATCACCTGCGCCTGCAGCGGCGCCGCCAGCGGGGCCACGGCGTCGATGCGCTTGAGGTAGGCGCGCGCGGACTTGGCGTTCTCGCAGATCCAGTGCGTGATGCCGGCGGCGGTCTGCAGCGTGCCGAGCGGCAGCGCGTCCTGCAGCGGGGCCTGGGTGTCGCAGCCGAAATCGAGCGGCGCCGGCACGAGGTAGAGCTTGCCGCGGCTCACAGCAGGTCGATCCCGGCGGCGCGCAGCATGCGGGCGGTGCGGATCAGCGGCAGGCCCACCAGCGCGCTGGGATCGTCGCTGTCGATGGCCTCGAGCAACGCGATGCCCAGGCCTTCGCTCTTGGCGCTGCCCGCGCAGTCGTAGGGCTGCTCGGCCAGCAGGTACTGCTCGATCGCGGCGTCGCTGAGTTCGCGGAACACCACGCGCACGGGTGCCAGGTCGCGCTGGACGAAGCCGGTGGCCTGACAGACCACCGCCACTGCGGTCTGGAAGACCAGCGTCTGGCCGCGCATGCGCCGCAGCTGGGCGGTGGCGCGCGCATGGTCGCCGGGCTTGCCGAGCGATTCGCCGGCCAGGTCGGCCACCTGGTCGGAGCCGATCACCACGGCGTCGGGGAAGCGGGCGGCCACGGCGTTGGCCTTCTCGAGCGCGAGCCGCTGGGCCAGGGCCTGCGGGGCCTCGCCGGCCCGCGGCGTTTCGTCGACTTCGGGCGCATGCACCTCGAAGGGCAGGCGCAGGCGGGTGAGCAGCTCGCGGCGGTAGCGCGAGGTGGAGGCGAGGATCACGGTGCGTTGCATGCGGCGATTGTGAAGGAGGCGCCGCAACCCTTCGGGTCGGCCCGACGGGCAAGCCGGCGTCGGCGCGCTAGACTGGGGCGGATGAAGAGAGAATTTGCCCCCGGCCGGCTCGATGTCGCCGGCTTTGCCGCCGCGGCGGCCACCCTGTCCGCCGACGATCCGGTGCGCAACTACACCCGGCTGGTCGACGAGATGGCGGTCGAAGCCCCCGATGCCGCGGTGCACTGGGAGGCCGACGGCGAGCAGCGCGTCGGCGCGGACGGCCGCGAGGAGCCCTGGCTGCATCTGACGGCCGAGGCCACGATGCCGCTGGTCTGCCAGCGCTGCCTGTCGCCGGTCGACACGCCGGTGCAGGTCGACCGCTGGTTCCGCTTCGTGGCCGACGAGGAGACTGCGGCGGCCCAGGACGAGGACTCCGAGGAAGACCTGCTGGTCGCGAGCCGCGATTTCGACCTGCATGCGCTGATCGAGGACGAGCTGCTGATGGAGATTCCCGTCATGCCGGTGCACGAGGTGTGCCCCGCGCCGGTCCGGCTCTCGGCCGTCGACCCCGATTTCGAGTCGCCCGACAAGGAGCGCGAAAACCCCTTCGCCGTGCTCGGGGCGTTGCGTTCGCGCAAGCCCGGGCAGGGCGACTAGCCCTATCCGGGCAGTCTGGGCTATAATCATGGGCTTCGCGCGCGCCGCCGTACGCAGCAGTGCGGGTTTCGGTCAAGAACCTCGGAACCTGGGCATGTCCTTCATGCCGCCTCACTGCTTCAGCCTGAGCCCGCATCCTCTCACCCACCTTACCGTCCAGGAGCCATCATGGCCGTCCAGCAAAACAAGAAGTCGCCTTCCAAGCGCGGCATGCACCGTTCCCACAATGCCCTGGGCGTGCCCGGCATCGCCGTCGAGCCGACCACCGGCGAAACGCACCTGCGTCACCACATCAGCCCCAACGGTTTCTACCGTGGCCGTCAGGTGCTCAAGAACAAGTCCGAAGCCTGATTTCGCACTCCAAGGCCAAGGCCCGAAGCTACTTTTTTTGTAGCATCGGGCCTTTGTTTTGATGGCTACGCCTTCCTCTTCCCCGGCTTCCACTGCTGCGCCTTCGGCAATCACGCTCGCCGTCGATTGCATGGGGGGCGACCATGGCCCGCGCGTCACGCTCGCGGCCTGCCGTGCCTTTCTCGAGCGCCATCCCGAGGCCTCGTTGTTGCTGGTCGGCGCGCCCGCCGCGCTGGCCGGCTTTGCCGCGCATCCCCGCGCCCGGGTCGTTCCGGCCAGTGAGGTGGTCGGCATGGACGATCCGATCGAGATCGCGCTGCGCAAGAAGAAAGACTCGTCGATGCGGGTCGCGATCCAGCAGGTGAAGGACGGCGCGGCCCAGGCCGCGATTTCCGCCGGCAACACCGGCGCGCTGATGGCGATCGCGCGCTACCTGCTCAAGACGCTCGATGGCATCGACCGGCCCGCGATCGCGCCGCAGTTGCCCAACGCGAAGGGTGGCGCCACCACGGTGCTTGACCTTGGCGCCAACGTGGATTGCGATGCCGAGGACCTGCTTCAGTTCGCCGTGCTCGGCTCGGCGCTGGTGTCGGCGCTGACGGGCAACGAGTCGCCTTCCGTCGGCCTGCTCAATGTTGGCGAGGAAGCGATCAAGGGCAGCGAAACGATCAAGAAAGCCAGTCAATTGCTGCGTACAGCAGCCAACTCCAAGGATCTGAACTTCTACGGCAACGTGGAAGGCAACGACATCTTCAAGGGCACGACGGACATCGTGGTCTGCGATGGCTTTGTCGGCAACGTGGCGTTGAAGGCCAGCGAGGGTGTGGCCTCGATGATTGGCGAGTTCATTCGCGTCGAATTCTCACGGAGCATTTTCACGAAGATTGCTGCTATCGTTGCTTATCCGGTTCTAAAAGCGTTCAAAAGCAGGTTGGATCACCGTCGTTACAACGGTGCGGCGCTGTTGGGCCTGCGAGGGCTGGTTTTCAAGAGCCATGGTTCGGCCGACGAGACGGCTTTCGGCCATGCGCTGGATCGCGCTTATGATGCCGCTCGCAACAACCTGCTCGACCGCGTTCGGGCCCGCATCGCCCACGCCGCGCCTTTGCTCGCGCGGCAGGAATCGGCGGCGACGGCCGACGCGGTCTAGCTTCACGTTTTGATGAGCCCATATTCACGCATCACCGGCACCGGCAGCTACCTGCCGCCGCGCCGGGTGACCAACGACGATCTCGCCAAGGAACTGGCGGCGCGCGGCATCGAGACCTCCGACCAGTGGATCGTCGAGCGCACCGGCATCCATGCGCGCCATTTCGCGGCGCCCGACGTGGGCAGCAGCGACCTCGGCCTGCATGCCGCCCGCCATGCCCTCGAGGCAGCCGGGCGCAAGGCAACCGATGTCGACCTGATCATCGTCGCCACCTCGACCCCCGACATGGTGTTCCCCTCGTCGGCGGCCATCCTCCAGAACAAGCTCGGCATCGCCGGCTGCCCGGCTTTCGACGTGCAGGCCGTGTGCAGCGGTTTCGTCTATGCGCTGACCGTGGCCGACGCGATGATCCGCACCGGCAGCGCGCGCTGCGCGCTGGTGATCGGCGCCGAGGTGTTCTCGCGCATCCTCGATTTCAACGACCGCACCACCTGCGTGCTGTTCGGCGACGGCGCCGGCGCGGTGGTGCTGGAAGCCAGCGACGAGCCCGGCATCCTGGCGACCGACCTGCATGCCGACGGCAAGCACGTCGGCATTCTTTGTGTGCCCGGCCACGTGTCGGGCGGCAACGTGCTCGGCACGCCGCTGCTGCACATGGACGGCCAGGCGGTCTTCAAGCTCGCGGTGCGCGTGCTCGAGGAAGCCGCGCGCGCCACCCTGGCCAAGGCCGGCAAGACCGAGGCCGACATCGACTGGCTGATCCCGCACCAGGCCAACATCCGCATCATGGAAGGCACGGCCAAGAAGCTGAAGCTGCCGCGCGAGCGGCTGGTCGTCACGGTCAACGAGCACGGCAACACGTCCGCGGCCTCGATTCCGCTGGCGCTCGACGAAGCGGTGCGTTCCGGCAAGGTGAAGAAGGGCGAAACCCTCATGCTCGAAGGCGTGGGTGGCGGTTTCACCTGGGGCGCGGTGCTGCTGAATCTGTAGTTATTAGTGGGCGAGACAGCCGGTCCTGCCTTGGCGGGCCGCGCGACGTGACGCATACAACAATGAAATCCTTTGCTTTTGTCTTTCCGGGTCAGGGTTCGCAGGCGGTCGGCATGCTCGATGCCTGGGGCGATCACCCGGCCGTGGCCGAAACGCTGCGCGAAGCCTCCGAAGCGCTCGGCGAAGACATCGCCGCGCTGATCAAGACCGGCCCGAAGGAGGCGCTGGCGCTCACGACCAACACCCAGCCCGTGATGCTGGTGGCTGGTGTGGCCGCCTGGCGCGCCTGGCTGGCCGAAGGCGGCGCCACGCCGTCGGTGGTGGCCGGCCATTCGCTCGGCGAATATTCGGCGCTGGTGGCATCGGGCGTGCTGACGCTCGCGCAGGCAGCGCCGCTGGTGCGCTTCCGCGCCCAGGCGATGCAGCAGGCCGTGCCGGTCGGCACCGGCGCCATGGCTGCCATCCTCGGGATGGAAGCCGCCAAGGTCATCGCCAACTGCCAGGAAGTCACCGCCTCGTTCGGCGCCGGCAGCGCCGAAGTGGTGGAGGCCGTGAATTTCAACGACCCGATGCAGACCGTGATCGCGGGCAGCAAGGCGGCGGTCGAGAAGGCCTGCGAGACGCTCAAGGCCAACGGCGCCAAGCGTGCGCTGCCGCTGCCGGTGTCGGCCCCGTTCCATTCGAGCCTGATGAAGCCCGCGGCCGAGGCGCTGCGCGAGAAGCTGGCCTCGGTGACGCTGGCCGCGCCGCAGATTCCGGTGCTCAACAACATCGACGTGGCGGTCGAGACCGACGCCGACCGTATCCGCGACGCGCTGGTGCGCCAGGCCGCCGGCCCGGTTCGCTGGGTCGAAAGCGTGCAGGCCTTGAAACTGCGCGGTGTAGCCGCCATCATCGAGTGCGGTCCGGGCAAGGTGCTGGCCGGCATGGCCAAGCGCATCGCCCCCGAGCTCGAAGCCGCGTCGGTGTACGACCCGGCCACGCTCGCCGACGTTCGACAATCGCTCGCCGGCTGACCGGTGCCAGGCCCCAAGACCTTCTTCTTTTTATGAGCATTCCCAAATTCGAAGGGCAAGTCGCCCTGGTCACCGGCGCATCGCGCGGCATCGGCGCGGCCATCGCCCTGGAGCTCGCGCAGCGCGGCCTCAAGGTGGTCGGCACCGGCACCACGGAAGAGGGCGCGTCCAAGATCACCGCCATGCTCAGCGCCTACGACGGCCGCGGCCGTGCGCTGAACGTGAACGACGGCGCGGCCGTCGAGGCGCTGATCGACGAGATCGTGAAGGCCTACGGCGCGATCCACGTGCTGGTCAACAACGCCGGCATCACGCGCGACACGCTCGCGATGCGCATGAAGGACGACGACTGGGATGCGGTGCTCGACACCAACCTGAAGGCCGTCTTCGGCCTGTCGCGCGCCGTGATCCGCCCGATGATGAAGCAGCGCTACGGCCGCATCATCAGCATCACCAGCGTGGTCGGCGCCTCCGGCAATGCCGGCCAGGCCAACTACGCGGCCGCCAAGGCCGGCGTGGCCGGCATGACGCGCGCGCTGGCGCGCGAGCTCGGCAGCCGCAACATCACGGTCAACTGCGTCGCCCCCGGTTTCATCGAGACCGACATGACGGCCAGCCTGCCCGAAGCACAGCAGCAGGCGCTGCTGCAGCAAATCCCGCTGGGCCATCTGGGCAAGCCCGCCGACATCGCGCATGCGGTGGCGTACCTCGCATCTCCCCAGGCCGCCTACGTGACGGGGCAGGAACTGCACGTCAACGGCGGCATGCACATGTAGCCGCAAGGCGCCAAGCTTTTCGTCGTGCCGGGCCTGCGGGGAAGCTCGCAATCCGCCCGGCTAAAATCCACCGGTTACCTACAACCCTCAGAGGGAATCAAATGAGCGATATCGAAGCACGTGTCAAGAAAATCATCGCCGAGCAGCTCGGCGTGGAAGAGTCCCAAGTGACGAACGAAAAGGCTTTCGTGGCCGACCTCGGCGCTGACTCGCTCGACACGGTCGAACTCGTGATGGCACTCGAAGACGAATTCGGCATCGAGATCCCCGACGAAGACGCCGAGAAGATCACCACGGTGCAAAACGCCGTCGACTACGCCACCAAGAATCAAAAGGCCTGATCGGCCCCAACTGACGACACTGCGGCGGCCGGCGGTCTTTTCCCAGACCCGCATGCGCCGAACGCACGTCGTCCAGCGCTTCCAGAAAGGTTTGCCGGCATGACCAAACGCCGCGTCGTCGTGACCGGACTCGGTTGCATCGCTCCCGTCGGAAACACGGTGGCCGATTCCTGGGCCAACCTGTTGGCGGGAAATTCGGGCATCGCGAACATCACCGCGTTCGATGCGAGCGCCTTCGCCTGCAAGTTCGCGGGCGAGGTGAAGGGTTTCGACATTGCCCAATACATCTCCGAGAAGGAAGCGCGCCACATGGACCGCTTCATCCACCTCGGGATGGCCGCCGCGATCCAGGCGGTGCAGGACAGCGGGCTCAAGACCGGCGAGGAACTGCCGTACGAGGAAGCGGTCCGCATCGGCTGCAACATCGGCTCGGGCATCGGCGGCCTGCCGATGATCGAGGCCACGCACGGCGAGCTGGTGAACCGCGGCCCGCGCCGCGTGTCGCCATTCTTCGTGCCGGCGTCGATCATCAACATGATCTCGGGCCACGTGTCGATCAAGTACGGCTTCAAGGGCCCGAACATCGCCGTGGTCACCGCCTGCACCACCGGCCTGCATGCCATCGGCACCTCGGCGCGCATGATCGAGTACGGCGACGCCGACGTGATGATCGCGGGCGGCGCCGAGTCGACCATCTCTCCGCTCGGCATCGGTGGCTTCACCGCGCCGCGCGCGCTCAGCACGCGCAACGACGATCCCGCCACGGCCTCGCGCCCGTGGGACAAGGACCGCGACGGCTTCGTGCTCGGCGAGGGTGCCGGCGTGGTCGTGCTCGAGGAGTACGAGCATGCCAAGGCGCGCGGCGCCAAGATCTACGCCGAAGTCGCGGGCTTCGGTCTGACGGGCGATGCGTACCACATGACGGCGCCCGACGTCGACGGCCCGCGCCGCTCGATGGTCATGGCGCTCGCCAATGCGGGCGTCAACCCCGATCAGGTGCAGTACCTCAATGCGCACGGCACTTCGACGCAGCTCGGCGACCTCAACGAGACGAACGCGATCAAGAACGCCTTCGGCGACCATGCGAAGAAGCTGGTCGTGAATTCGACCAAGTCCATGACCGGCCACCTGCTGGGCGGCGCGGGCGGCATCGAATCGGTGTTCACGGTGTTGGCCCTGCATCACCAGAAGAGCCCGCCGACGATCAACATCTTCAACCAGGATCCGGAGTGCGATCTCGACTACTGCGCCAACGAGGCGCGCGATCTGAAGATCGATGTCGCGGTCAAGAACAACTTCGGCTTCGGCGGCACCAACGGCACGCTGGTGTTCAAGCGCGCTTGAATCTTCACCTCCCATGCACGGCGCACCGTCGGTGACCTATCCGGTGGGGCGCTCGCGTGGCGCTGCCCGCCTCCTGACCGTGGTCTGGGCCCTGGGCGCGCTTTGCGCCGGGGCGTCCTGCTACTTTTTCGATAGTGTCGGCTGGCGCCACGCGCTGTTGTTGCTCAGCGTGCTGTTCGCGGGCGCGGCCGCAGGCATCGGCCTGCGCCGCGACGGAGCCGGTTTTCTTCATTTCGACGGCCGCGCCTGGTCGCTGGCGCCCGCGGCCTCCGACGCCGCGGACCCGGCGCGCTCGGTCCTGGCCGCGCGCGCTTTCGTCGCGCTCGACCTGCAATCGCTGCTGCTGTTGCGCCTGAGCGAGCCGGGCCGGCCGCAGCGCTGGCTCTGGGTCGAGCGGGAGGCGATGCCCGAGCGCTGGCGCGATCTGCGTCGTGCGGTATATTCGCGCCCCCCCGCTGCCGACACCTGCGGCGATGTCTGGCGCGCGACCGCACCCGCCGACGCACCCTGAAATCCCCCTCTCGATGACCACGTCCCCGCCGCCCGTGCCGCCGGATTCCGGCCTGACCGACGCCGCGGCGGCGCCGCGTCCGGGCGAGGTCGACTTCCAGCTCGTGCAGCGCACGGTGGCGGGCGACCAGAAGGCCTTCGAACTGCTGGTCATGAAGTACCAGCGCCGCATCGAGCGCCTGATCGGCCGCATGGTGCGCGACGTCGACCTGGTCGAGGACATCGCGCAGGAAACCTTCATCCGCGCCTATCGTGCACTGCACCAATTCCGCGGCGAGGCGCAGTTCTACACCTGGCTCTACCGGATCGCGGTGAACACGGCGAAGAAGGCGCTGGTCGACATGAAGCGCGACCCGACCATCTCGGAAAGCGCCCTGCGGCCGTCTTCCGAGGACGACGATGAAACTTACCGTCCGGGAAACGAACCAACCACCGACGAAACCCCCGAATCCGTCATGGCGGCCAACGAAATCGCGGCCGCGGTCGAGTCCGCCATGGAAGCGCTCCCCGCGGAGTTGCGCCAGGCAGTCACGCTGCGCGAGATCGAGGGCATGAGTTACGAAGAGATTGCCGAAGTCATGGATTGCCCCATCGGCACCGTGCGTTCCCGGATCTTCCGTGCGCGCGAGGCCATTTCGGCCAGGGTCAAACCGCTGCTCGACAACCAGTCGGGCAAGCGTTGGTAAGCAAAATCAGGTGAACGAAATGAATCAGACGATGACGGTTCGAGAACAGGTGTCGGCGCTCGCGGATGGTCATTTGCAGGGCGACGAGTTCGCGCAGGCCATCGACAAGGTCTGCGGCGACGAGGAATACCGCGCGGCGTGGCAGGCCTACCATGTGGTGGGCGACGTGCTGCGTTCGGGTTCCACCACGGCGTGCAGCGACGGCAATGCCTTCCTCGCGCGCTTCCAGCAGCGGCTGGCGGCCGAGCCGGTGGTGATCCGGCCCGTGGCGGCCGTTCCCGAAGCCCAGGTGGTGCCGCTCCAGCGCCGCGCCGACGCGGCCAACGAGCCGGTCTTTCGCTGGAAACTCGTGGCCGGCGCCGCCTCGCTGGTGGCCGTGGCCGCCATCAGCTGGAGCTGGGTCGGCAGCGGTGTCGTCAACGGCCCGGCCGGCGCCCAACTCGCGCAGCAACAACCCGTGTCGGGCCCGGTGCTCGCATCGGCCGCGCCCAGCGGCGTGCAGCAGGCCTCGACGCTCACGCCCACGCGCGTGATCGTGGGCAACGGCAAGCCGCAGGTGATGCTGCGCGATCCGCGCCTGGACCAGTTGCTCGAGGCGCATCAGCAGGCCGGTGGGGCCTCGCAGATGCCTTCCGGTTTCCTGCGCAACGCCACCTTCGAAGGACCCACGCGCTGAGCGCGCGACACCGCCTCCTTCCCTGCCAATGACCGTTCAGATGCCGATCTCCGCACGCGCGTTCGTGCTCGTGCTTGCCGCCTTTTGCCTCGCGCAGATCGCCTCCGCGCAGACCCGTTCCAGCGCGGCGAACACCCGGGGCGCGGCATCGGCCCAGGTGGCGGGCGAGTCGCCCGGCATGAGCGTGACCGAGTGGTTGCAGCGCATGCACGCCGGCGCCCGCCAGCGCAACTACGTCGGCACCTTCGTGGTGTCCGCGCCCGGCGGCGACCTGTCGAGTGCGCGCATCTGGCATGTGCGCGACGGCGAGCAGCAGATCGAGCGCATCGAAGCGCTGAGCGGCCCGCAGCGCTCGACCTTCCGCCGCAACCAGAGCGTGATGACCTTCCTGCCCGAGGCGAAGGTGGTCAAGGTCGAGAAGCGCGAGAACCTGGATCTCTTTCCCAACCTGCCCGACAAGCAGGACTCGTCGATCGGCGAGTTCTACGACGTGCGGCCCATCGGCAAGGACCGCGTGGCCGGCTTCGATGCCGACGTGGTGCAGCTGAATCCGCACGATGGCCTGCGCTTCGGCTACCGCATCTGGAGCGAGCGCCGCACCGGCCTCGTCGTCAAGCTGCAGACGCTCGACGACCAGTCGCGCGTGGTCGAGCAGTCGGCGTTCTCCGAGCTGCAGCTCGATGTGCCCGTGAAGGCCCAGGCGCTGGCCCAGATGATGGCCAACACCGCGGGCTACCGCATCGAGAAGCTCGAGCTCGAGCGCACTAGCGCGCAGGACGAGGGCTGGACCCTGAGCGCGCCGGTGGCAGGCTTCAAGCCGCGCAGCTTCTTCCGGCGGCCCGCGGCCGACGGCGACAAGAATGCCGCGACGCAGGACCGCACCGTGCAATGGATCTTCTCCGACGGCCTCGCCTCGGTGTCGCTGTTCATCGAGCGCTACGACGCCAAGCGCGCGCCGCGCGACGGCGTGCTGACCATCGGCGCGACGAATGCGATCCGCAGGCGCCTGCCCGAGCCGGCCAACGACTGGTGGCTGACCGCCGTCGGCGAGGTACCGCAATCGACCCTCGACGCATTTGCCCAGAGCCTTGCACGCACGCGCTGACGGGCGCGAATTGCATGGAACCAAGTCCATGGTTCGACTCATAGTCTTTGTTGTTGCAACCGCTCTTTGATCTTTTGAAAGAAAACCCATGATGTTCAAAGTCGAGGGACACAAGCTCCGTTCCTGCCTCTTCGCATTCGGCCTGGCGTGTTCCGTCGCCGTGGGGTTCCTGCCGGCGGCGCCGGCCAGCGCGCAGACGCGCGGACTGCCCGATTTCGCCGACCTCGTGGAGCAGGTCGGTCCCGCGGTCGTCGGGATCCGCACCGTCGAGAAGGTGTCGACGCGCGGCAGCGGCGAGATGGACGAGGAGATGCAGGACTTCTTCCGTCGCTTCTTCGGCCAGCCCCTGCCGGGCAACCCGCGTCCGGGGCCGCGCCAGAACCGTCCGCAGCAGCAGCCGCAGGAAGAAGAGCGTCCTCGCGGCGTGGGCTCGGGCTTCATCCTCACGGCCGACGGCTATGTCATGACCAACGCGCACGTGATCGAGGACGCGTCCGAGATCATCGTCACGCTGACCGACAAGCGCGAGTTCAAGGCCAAGCTCGTCGGCGCGGACAAGCGCAGCGACGTCGCGGTCGTGAAGATCGAGGCCACGGGCCTGCCGGTGGTGAAGATCGGCGACATCTCGAAGCTGCGCGTGGGCGAATGGGTGATGGCGATCGGCTCGCCGTTCGGCCTCGAGAACACCGTGACCGCGGGCATCGTGAGCGCCAAGCAGCGCGACACCGGCGAGCTGGTGCCGCTGATCCAGACCGACGTCGCGATCAATCCGGGCAACTCGGGCGGCCCGCTGATCAACCTGCGCGGCGAAGTGATCGGCATCAACAGCCAGATCTACTCGCGCTCGGGCGGCTACATGGGCATCTCGTTCTCGATCCCGATCGACGAGGCGATCCGCGTCAGCGACCAGCTGCGCACCACCGGGCGCGTGTCGCGCGGCCTGATCGGCGTGTCCATCGGCTCGGTCTCGAAGGACGTGGCCGAGTCCATCGGCCTGGGCAAGGCGCGCGGCGCGCTCGTGAGCGCCGTGGTGCCGGGTTCGGCGGCCGAGAAGGCTGGCGTGCGCGAGGGCGACATCATCACCAAGTACGGCGACAAGGTCATCGAGACGCCGAGCGACCTGTCGCGCTCGGTGGCCAGCACCAAGCCGGGCGTCAAGAGCACGCTGACCGTGTTCCGCAACGGCGCCTCGCGCGAGCTTTCCATCACCGTGGCCGAGGGCGACGCCGAGGCCAAGCCCGCCAAGAAGCCGGCCGATCGCGAAGAGCCGCAGGCGAAGCCCTCCGCGGCGGGCAAGTCGCTCGGCCTCGCGGTCAGCGACCTGACCGAGGCGCAGAAGAAGGAGCTCAAGGTCCGCGGCGTGCGCATCGACGCCGCCACCGAGGCCGCCGCGAAGGCCGGCCTGCGCGAGGGCGACGTGATCCTGTCGATTGCCAACTCCGAGGTGGGCAGCGTCAAGGAATTCGAGGCCGCGGTGGCCAAGGCCGACAAGAGCAAGCCGGTCAGCGTGCTGTTCCGTCGCGGCGAATGGGCGCAGTACGCGCTCATCCGGCCCGCACGCTGATCCCGGCGGTGCCGTCAAGTGGCCCCACCCGTCAGTCGGGTTTGGGGCCATTTTTTTGAGCTGTTTGCGACGCTTCGGCGCGCCGCTTTAAAAAAATCTGCATCGATCCAAAGCCGTCGATTTGTCAGTATTTACTAACTTAAAGAAGGGCTAAGGACCGTTTTCGGTAGAATAGCGGCCTCTCGGCGGCCAGTCGGCGCATAAGCGGGACAGTCTCCTCCACCATGCGAGATGTCAGGTGACAGTCCACCGACGCTCCACAGATCGCCCACAAGTTGTTCAGAGAGTGCTCCACCAAGCCTGTTGATAAGTTGTTTATAAGTTGCTTGTTGTTGACCCGCAACGACCCGTTTGGACCCTGTTCCCGGATGTACGCGCTTCCCTTTTTGCCTACAATGAAGTTCCAACTACTGCAGTTGCCATTGCTTGTTGGTTCAGGGCGCGTCTCCGGGAGACGCGCCCTTTTTTCTTGCCTGCTGCCCTCTGTGCACGAGCCAATTCAAGTACTTAAGCGTTCCCGTTGATGAATCACATCAGAAATTTTTCGATCATTGCGCACATCGACCATGGCAAGTCGACGCTCGCTGACCGTTTGATCCAACGCTGCGGCGGCCTCGCGGAACGCGAGATGGAAGCGCAGGTGCTCGACTCGATGGACATCGAGAAAGAGCGTGGGATAACCATCAAGGCGCAGACCGCCGCACTGCACTACAAGGCACGCGATGGACAGGTCTACAACCTCAATCTGATCGACACGCCGGGCCACGTCGACTTCTCGTATGAAGTGAGCCGCTCGCTCTCGGCATGCGAAGGCGCGCTGCTCGTCGTCGATGCATCGCAAGGCGTCGAAGCGCAGACGGTGGCCAACTGCTACACCGCGCTCGACCTCGGCGTCGAAGTGGTGCCCGTGCTCAACAAGATGGATCTGCCGAACGCCGATCCCGACAACGCGCGCACCGAGATCGAGGACGTGATCGGCATCGACGCGACCGATGCGATTCCATGCTCGGCGAAGACCGGCATGGGCATCGACGACATCCTCGAGGCGATCGTGCACAAGATGCCGGCGCCGCGCGGCAATCCCGACGCCGCGCTGCGCGCGATGATCGTCGACAGCTGGTTCGATCCGTACGTCGGCGTCGTGATGCTGGTGCGCGTGGTCGACGGCCGGCTCGCGAAGGGCGACCGCATCAAGATGATGGCCTCGGGCGCCAGCTACAACGCCGACAACGTCGGCGTCTTCACGCCGGCCAACGAGCCGCGCGCCTCGCTCGAGGCGGGCGAGGTGGGCTACATCATCGCGGGCATCAAGGAACTGCAGGCCGCGAAGGTCGGCGACACCGTCACGCTGATCAAGCCGGGCACGGGCGGCGCGGCCGCCACCGCGACCGAGGCGCTGCCGGGCTTCAAGGAGATCCAGCCGCAGGTGTTCGCCGGTCTCTATCCGACCGAGGCCAGCGAGTACGACTCGCTGCGCGATGCGCTCGAGAAGCTCAAGCTCAACGACTCCTCGCTGCGCTACGAGCCCGAGGTGAGCCAGGCGCTGGGCTTCGGCTTCCGCTGCGGCTTCCTTGGCCTGCTGCACATGGAGATCGTGCAGGAGCGCCTGGAGCGCGAGTTCGACCAGGACCTGATCACGACCGCGCCGAGCGTGGTCTATCAGGTGGTGCGCAGCGACGGCGAGGTCATCATGGTCGAGAACCCGTCCAAGATGCCCGAGGTCGGCCGGATGAGCGAGATCCGCGAGCCGATCGTGACCGTGCACCTGTACATGCCGCAGGAATACGTCGGCGCCGTCATGACGCTGGCCAACCAGAAGCGCGGCGTGCAGATGAACATGGCCTATCACGGCCGCCAGGTCATGCTGACCTACGAGATGCCGCTCGGCGAGATCGTGCTCGACTTCTTCGACAAGCTGAAGTCGGTCAGCCGCGGCTATGCCTCCATGGACTACGAGTTCAAGGAGTACCGTGCCTCCGACGTGGTCAAGGTCGACATCCTTCTCAACGGCGAGAAGGTCGACGCGCTCTCGATCATCGTGCACCGCACCCAGTCGCAGTACCGCGGCCGCGCGGTGGTGTCGAAGATGCGCGAGATCATCTCGCGCCAGATGTTCGATGTGGCCATCCAGGCCGCCATCGGGGTCAACATCATTGCGCGTGAGACAATCAAGGCGCTGCGCAAGAACGTGCTGGCCAAGTGCTACGGCGGCGACATCACCCGCAAGAAGAAGCTGCTCGAGAAGCAGAAGGCGGGCAAGAAAAGAATGAAGCAGATCGGCTCGGTCGAGGTCCCGCAAGAGGCCTTCCTCGCGATCCTGCAAGTCGAAGACTGATCAACATGGCATTCATCACCTCCCTCATCCTCGCGGCATTCGCCGGCTACATCGGCGCCTGGTACTTCGGAGCGATCGAGGGCAACTTCGCCTTGCTGTTGTTCCTGGCCACGGTGGTCACCGGCCTCTATTGGCTGGCGGAGCGCTTCTACTTCCTGCCGCGGCGCGAGCGCGCGGCCGCCGAGCTCGAGAGCTCGCTGGCCGAGCGCAATGCACGGCTGGCCGGCCAGGGCATCAAGCAGGTCGACACCGCCGATGCCAAGGCCAGCGAGCGGCTGCTGATGCAGCCCTGGTGGCTCGACTGGACCGCCGGGCTGTTCCCCGTGATCCTGGTCGTGTTCCTGCTGCGCTCCTTCCTCTACGAGCCGTTCAAGATTCCCTCGGGCTCGATGATGCCCACGCTGCTCACCGGCGACCTGATCCTGGTCAACAAGTTCACCTACGGCCTGCGGCTGCCGGTGATCAACACCAAGATCACCGACGGCACGCCGCTGGCGCGCGGCGACGTGGTGGTGTTCCGCTACCCGCCCAAGCCGAGCCAGGACTACATCAAGCGCGTGGTCGGCATTCCCGGCGACGAGGTGGCCTACCTGAACAAGAAGCTCACGATCAACGGCCAGCCGGTTTCGAAGGAGGCCGCGCCCGACTACCTCGATGGCGAGTCGATGCGCCTGCTCAAGCAGTTCGACGAGAACCTCGCGGGCAAGCAGCACAAGATCCTCAACGACGACGCCGGCCCCGCCTTCGTGCCCGGCGCCAGCGACTTCCCCTTCCGCGAGAACTGCCGTTACTCGGTCGAGGGCGTCACCTGCAAGGTGCCGGCCGGCAACTATTTCATGATGGGCGACAACCGCGATAATTCGGCCGACTCCCGTTTCTGGGGCTTCGTGCCGGACAAGAACATCGTGGGCCGGGCCTTCTTCGTCTGGATGAACTTCGGCGACCTGGGACGCATCGGTCCATTCCAATAAGTCAGCAAATCGTTCGAGGGGTATGAGGGTATGAGAGCTGTTCGGTCGATCCGGAACAGTGCGGCGCGCCAGCGCGGCATCTCGTTCATCGGTCTCGTGTTCGTGGCCGTCGTGCTGGCCTGCGTGGGCGTCGTCGTCGCCCAGGTCATCCCGACGCTGATCGAGTACCAGGCGATCTACAAGGCCGCCAACAAGGCCAAGGAAGGCAGCACCGTGCCCGAGATCCGCGCCATCTTCGACCGCGCCCAGGCCATCGACGACTTCACGTCGGTCACGGGCAAGGACCTCGACATCAAGAAGGTCAACGACAAGGTCGTGGTGGCCTTTTCCTACGAGCGCGAGATCCCGCTGTTCGGCCCCGCCTACCTCGTGCTCAAGTACAAGGGCGAGACCAACTGAACGCCCAGGGAAGCAAGGTGGACGGCGGCCTCACGGCGCTCCAGTCGCGCCTGAAGTACACGTTCGCCGACCCGCGGCTGCTGCAGCTCGCGCTCACGCACCGCAGCTTCTCCGCCGACCACAACGAGCGCCTCGAGTTCCTCGGCGACTCGGTGCTGAACCTGGCGGTCTCGCACCTGCTCTACACGCGTCTCGCGGCCCTGCCCGAAGGCGACCTGTCGCGCGTGCGCGCCAACCTCGTGAAGCAGGACACCCTGCACCGGCTGGCGGTGGGCCTCGCGCTCTCGCCGCTGCTGCGGCTGGGCGAGGGCGAAGCCCGCTCGGGCGGTCCGAACCGGCCGTCGATCCTGGCCGATGCGCTCGAGGCGCTGATCGGCGCGGTCTACCTCGATGCCGGCTTCGCGGCCGCGCAGGCGCTGGTGCACCGGCTCTACGAGGCGGTCGAGATCAATCCGCGCATGGAGGCGGTGGGCAAGGACCCGAAGACCGAATTGCAGGAATGGCTGCAGGGTCACAAAATGAAGCTGCCCGTCTACCGCGTCGCGGGGACACTGGGGGCAGCGCACAAGCAGACCTTCGACGTCGAGTGCGAAGTGCCCGAGCTGGGCCTTCGCGAACGCGGCATCGGCGGTTCGCGCCGCGCCGGCGAGCAGGCGGCAGCCGCCGCCATGTTGATCCGCCTCAAGGCACGCGGCGGCGCGTGAAAACGAAATGAACGACGCTATCAAATCAGCAGCACAGCCCCAGGACCCAGCGGGCGAATCCAAACCGGCGGAAGCCACGGGCCCGCAGCACTGCGGCCTGGTGGCCATCGTCGGCAAGCCCAACGTGGGCAAGTCCACGCTGCTCAACGCGCTGGTCGGCCAGAAGATCAGCATCACCTCGCGCAAGGCGCAGACCACGCGCCATCGCATCACCGGCATGCGCACGATCGGTGCCACGCAGTTCGTGTTCGTCGACACGCCGGGCTTCCAGACCCTGCATGGCAACGCACTGAACAAATCGCTCAACAAGACCGTGCAGGGCGCGGTCGGCGACGTCGACCTGATCCTGTTCGTGGTCGAGGCCGGCAGCTTCACGCCGGCCGACGAGCGCGTGCTCAAGCTGCTCGGCAAGGGCATCCCGACGATCCTGCTGGCCAACAAGCTCGACAGCGTGGGGCGCCGCGCGGACGTCGCGCCCTGGCTGCAGCAGATGCAGGCCAAGCACGAGTTCGCCGAGTTCGTGCCGATGTCGGCCAAGAACGCGAAGGACGTCGAACGCCTGTTCGGCATCTGCGAGAAGTACCTGCCCGAGCAGCCCTGGTTCTACGACGAGGACGAGCTCACCGACCGCAGCGAGAAGTTCCTCGCCAGCGAGCTGGTGCGCGAGAAGCTGTTCCGCCTCACCGGCGACGAGCTGCCCTACACCTCGACCGTCGTGATCGACAAGTTCGACGAGGAAGCGCCGCAGAAGAAGGGCCACAAGCGCCTGCTGCGCATCGCCGCCACCATCGTGGTGGAGCGCGACAGCCACAAGGCGATGGTGATCGGCGACAAGGGCGAGCGCATCAAGCGCATCGGCATGGAGACCCGCGTCGAGCTCGAGAAGCTGGCCGACGCCAAGGTGTTCCTCGAACTCTGGGTCAAGGTGCGTTCGGGCTGGGCCGACGACGAGGCCCGCGTGCGCTCGTTCGGCTACGAATGAAGTGGCCGCCGCCCACCGCGTTTCGCACGAACCGGCCTATGTGCTCCATCGCTACGACTGGAGCGAGTCGAGCCTGATCCTCGAGGTCTTCACCCGCCACCACGGGCGCATCGCGCTCGTGGCCAAGGGGGCGAAGCGGCCGAGCTCCAACTTCCGCCCGGTGCTGCTGCCGCTGCAGCCGCTGGAGATCAACTATGGCGGCGATGCCGAGATCCGCACCCTGAAGGGCGCCGAATGGATGGGCGGCCACGTCATGCCCACCGGCGATGCGCTGCTGTCGGGCTACTACCTCAACGAGCTGCTGCTGCGCCTCTTGGCGCGCGACGACGCGCACGAGGCCCTGTTCGATGCCTACGGCGGCGTGGTGCAGGTGCTGGCCGGCGACCACGGTGGTGCCCAGGCAGCCACCCAGGCGGCCGCGCTGCGCGCCTTCGAGCTGCTGCTGCTGCGTGGGGTCGGCCTGCTGCCGCAGCTCGACGTGCAGACCCTGACGCTCGAGGCGCTCGAAGCCGGCACCCGCTATGCCCTGGTCGCCGAAGCCGGCCTGCGCGCCGCGGCCGACGACGAGGCCGCGCTGGCCGGTGCCGACTGGCAGCGGCTGCAGGCCGCGCTCGACGACCGCGCGCCGTTCACGGCCACGCTGCGGCTGGTCGCGACCCTGAGCAACGGCAGCAACAGCGCGCTGCGCAACCAGCTGCGCGTGCTGCTCAACTACCATTGCGGCGTGTCCATGCTGCGTACGCGGCAGTTGATGAGAGATATCCAAGCACTATGAGCACTTCCTCCGTCTCGGCCGGCACCACCGCGCTGTCGGTCAATCTCAACAAGGTCGCGCTGGTGCGCAACACGCGGCACCTGGGCATCCCGAGCGTGACGAGGGCCGCCACCCTGTGCCTGCGGGCCGGCGCCCAGGGCATCACCGTGCATCCGCGCCCTGACGCGCGCCACATCCGCGCCCACGACGTGCACGACCTCTCGGCGCTGCTGGCGAAAGATTGGCCCGGCATCGAGTTCAACATCGAGGGCAACCCGTTCCAGAACCTGATGGACTTCGTGCGCGAGCTGCGCCCCCACCAGGCCACCTTCGTGCCCGACAGCGAGACCCAGTCCACCAGCGACCATGGCTGGACCTTCCCCGACGACGCCGAGCGCCTGCGCCCGCTGATCGCGGAAGCCAGGGCGCTGGGCGTGCGCGTCAGCCTGTTCATGGACCCGATTCCCGAGATGATGGCCGCGGCCCAGGCCGTCGGCGCCGACCGCGTCGAGCTCTACACCGAATCCTTCGCGGCCTCGCGCGGCACGCCCGACGAGCAGGCCGTGCTCGAGCGCTACGCGGCCACGGCGCGCGCCGCGCTCGCCGCCGGCCTGGGCCTGAACGCCGGCCACGACCTGAGCCGCGACAACCTCACGCCCTTCCTGAAGGCGGTGCCCGGCGTGCAGGAGGTCTCGATCGGCCATGCCTTCGTGGCCGACGCGCTCGAGCTGGGCTACGAGGCCGCCACGCGCGACTACCTGCGCTGCATCGCCGAGGCCCACGCCGCCGCATGATCTACGGCATCGGCACCGACATCTGCGACGTCCGGCGCATCGCCGCGACCTTCGAGCGCCAGGGCGAGCGCTTCGCGCGCCGGGTGCTCAGCGACACCGAATTCGCGGTCTGGAAGGCCCGCAGCGAGCGCTGGCCCAAGCGCGGCCTCAGCTACCTCGCCACCCGCTTCTCGGCCAAGGAGGCCTTCAGCAAGGCCATCGGCATGGGCATGCGCATGCCGATGAGCTGGCGGCTGTGCGAGATCGCCAACCTGCGCAGCGGCAAGCCGGTGATCGTGCTGCACGGCGAGCTCAAGACCTGGTTCGAGGCGCAGAACCTCACGGCCCACGTCACCGTCACCGACGAAACCGAATACGCCGCGAGCTTCGTGGTGGTCGAACGCAAGGATGGGCCCGCGCCATGAGTGCGAAGACCGAAGACGTGCTTCTCTCGCCGCTGGTCGTCGACGTGGCCGGCACGGCGCTGACCGACGACGACCGCCGCCGCCTGGCGCATCCGCGCGTGGGCGGCGTGATCCATTTCGCGCGCAACTGGGAAAGCCGCGCGCAGATGACGGCGCTCAACGCCGAGATCAAGGCGATCCGGCCCGACCTGCTGATCTGCGTCGACCACGAGGGCGGGCGGGTGCAGCGCTTTCGCAGCGACGGCTTCACCCACCTGCCGACGATGCAGTCGCTGGGCGAACTCTGGATGCGCGACGCGATGCGCGCCACCCAGGTCGCGACCGCGGCGGGCCAGGTGCTGGCCGGCGAACTGCGCGCCTGCGGCGTCGACTTCAGCTTCGCGCCGGTGCTCGACCTCGACCATGGCCGCAGCACCGTGATCGGCACGCGCAGCTTCCACCGCGATCCGCGCGTGGTCGCGCTGCTGGCCAAGAGCCTGATGCACGGCATGCTGCTCGCGGGCATGCGCAACTGCGGCAAGCACTTTCCCGGACACGGCTGGGTCAATGCCGATTCGCATGTGGAGATCCCGGTCGACCGGCGCAGCCTCAAGGCCATCCTGGCCGACGACGCGCGGCCCTACGACTGGCTCGGCGGTGCGCTGGCGGCGGTCATGCCGGCGCACGTGATCTATCCGAAGGTCGACAGCCGGCCCGCGGGCTTCTCGCCGCGCTGGCTGCGCGAGATCCTGCGCGGCCGCTTCGGCTTCGACGGCGCCATCTTCAGCGACGACCTCAGCATGGAGGCCGGCCGCTACATCGACGGCGAACTGCTGAGCTTCGCCGACGCGGCGCTGGCCGCGCTGGGCGCCGGCTGCGATCTCGCGCTGCTGTGCAACCAGAGCATCGGCGAAGGCCGGCTGCTCGACGAGTTCCTCGACGGCTTCGAAGCCGCCGAACGCGCCGGCCGCTGGCAGCCCGGTGCCGAGGCGCGCGGCAGCGAGGCACGGCGCCGTGGCCTGCTGCCGCAAGGCGAGCCGGTCGACTGGCAAGCGCTCACGCGTTCGCGCGGCTACCTCGATGCGCGCCGCTTGCTCGACATCTAGCGCGACGCCATCGTCGCCCGCGGCGGTCCGCTGCCTGGAGTGACCCATGCCCCTGTGCCTCAGCCTTCTTCAGCGCGCGGACGAGGCGGTGCTGCGCAACCACGCGCACTACTGCCGCCTGTTCGGCTATCCGCACCAGTGGGTCGACACCGGGCGCATCGCCCATCCGGCGCTGCGCGCGAGCGCCATGTACAGCCAGATCCTGCGCCACCTGCGCACGCTGGCCGAGGGTGACTGGCTGCTGTTCCTCGACGGCGACTCGGTGGTGTTCCACCCGGTCGCGGTCGAGGCGCTGATGCAGGAGCGCGACCTCGTCGCGCTCGAGGGACCGTCGACCGGCGACCGCGCCGGTCCCGCCATGACCAACATGCTGGTGCTGCGCAACACGCCCGGCAACCGTGCGCTGCTGCATCAGCTGATCATCGATGCGGGCCACGTGGTCGCGCTCGAATCGCCGCGGCTCGACGAGACCGCGCGCCTGGCGCCGGCGGGGCTGCTGCCCTGCAACAGCGTGCTGGGCGAGGCCTACGTCAACGTCTCGTGGCGCGTCTCGCAGTGGCATGACGCGCGGGTCTTCGTGGTGAACCTCGCCGCGCTGCCGGTGCCGCTGCCCGGCGGCGGCTGGCGCGACGAGATCCTGCACGACCTGAACCTGCAGGCGCTGCTGGTGCGCGAGGTCAACGGCGCCCTGATGCAGGGCCGGCCGGTGCTGCAGCCGCCCGCTTATCCAGCGCTGTCCGACGACGCGCTCACGAGCTTCAATCCGCAGGCGCGCATCGCCTTCCTCACGCTCTATACGCACCATGTCGCGACCTACGCGCGCGTGTCGGAGCACAACGTGCGCCGCTACTGCGAGCGCCACGGCCATGCGTACCACGTGTACCGGGCGCTGCCCGAGGCGATCGGGCCCGGCATCAACGGCTCGTGGGTGCGCACCTGGCTGCTGCAGCGGCACCTGGCGCAGCACGACTGGGTGATCTGGGTCGATGCCGACGTGATCTTTCGCAACCCCGCGCGTTCCATCGAACCCCTGCTGCAGGGCCGCGACCTGCTGCTGGCCAAGGACGTCGGCGCCTGGCGCTTCAATTCGGGCGTCATGGGCTTTCGCAACACGCCGGCCAACCTCGCGCTGCTCGAACGCATCTGGGCGCGCATCGGCGAGGTGGCCGACAAATCCCAGGTCTACAGCAGCCTGGGCGACCAGCACTACACCAACGAGGTGCTGAAGGAGGAGGGCCTGCTCGGCGAGCACAGCGTGCTGGACAACCTCAGCCTCAACACGCCGCCGCTGCTGGCCGACGAGGACACGCTGCTGGTCCATTTCGTGAGCTTGTCCGAGCCCTACCGCTCGGTGTACATGGCGGCCATGGACGCGGCCTCGCAGAAGAGCCGCTAGCCACCAGTCGCGGCGGTCAAAGCCCGCGCAACCGTGCAGAACCTGACGCCGCGGCGGCGGCCTCGCCGGGGTGTTCCTGTACAGTCGTACGCCCCAGAACAGCAGCGAAAAGCGGAGGGATTCCCATGGCGCACATAGGCTATTCCTGGCCGACCTTCGACACCCTGACGCAGGAGATCGTGCGGGCGATCGGCCCGCAGCGCATCCTCGACATCGGCGCCGGCGGGGGCAAGTACGGTGCGCTGCTGAAGGACATCGTTCCGGACTGCGAGCTCACCGCGCTCGAGTGCGACGAAGCCGCCTTCCCGGGCCTGCGCGAAACGGGCTACCACCACATCCTGCCGATCACCGCCGATGGGCTCTACAAGCGCAGCAGCGACCTGTACGACGTCGTCATCCTCGGCGATGTCATCGAGCACATGCTGCATTCGCAGGGCCGCGACCTGCTGGAGTTCCTCAACTACCGCTCGCGCTACATCCTCATCTCCACGCCCGAGTGCATGCCGATGAGCCGTCCCGTCTTCTTCGAGGGCCACAACTCGCTCTGGCGGCCCGACTCCTTCTCGTGGCACGACTACTGGGCGCACCAGCAGTGCGGCGTGATGCATTTCTACCTGCTGCGCGGCCACGACAATTGGGCCGGCCCCGGCCTCGCGGAAGTGGTCGAGAAGGTGAACGGCGCGGGCATCTTCAACCGCTACCAGGACGAGAAGACCCAGCCGGTGCAGCTCGAGATCCGGGACACGCGCTTCAAGCAGCCCGCGGGCGACGACAACTTCATCCTCTACCGACCCTTCTGAGGGGAGCAACGCCATGGCCGAAGCGACCAAGACCTCCCTGCGCGACATCGACATCATCGTGTCGTACCGCGAGGCCAACGAGGAGCGGCGCGAAAACCTCTACACCGTGCTCGCGCACCTGGCGCACACCTACACCGACTACCGGCTGTGGCTGCTCGAGGCCGCGGCCGTGCCGAGCTTCGACTGGAGCCGGCTCGGCGATCCGAACATCCGGCATGTCTTCGTGCCGCACGACGGCCCGTTCCCCAAGTCGATGCTCTACAACACCGGCGTGCGGCTCGCGCGCAGCCCGGTGATCTGCTTCCACGATGCCGACTCGATCGCCCAGCCGCAGTCGCTGCGGGCCTGCATCGACGCCCTGATGGAGGGGCAGGACAGCGATGCGCTGTGCCCCTACTGGTCGGTGATCAACGTCGCCGGCGCGCTCAAGCAGGGCTTCATGGCCGACCCGGACTATGGCCGCCTGGCCACCATCGATCCGCAGCGATTGCCCGAGGACGCGATCGTGCTGTACCCCAATGCCAACGGCGGCATCGTGCTGTTCAAGCGCAGCGAGTACATCCGCGTGGGCGGCTACAACGCGCGGCTCGAAGGCTGGGGCGGCGAAGACGACGAACTGCTGCGCCGCGCCTCGCGGCTCGGCGTGCGCTGGCACTCGATGAACGTACCGATGTTCCACCTGCACCATGACTCGGTCTCGCGCGGCGAGCACATCGAGCGGATTCGCGATACCGAGAATGCGCGTGCGCCGGAGGCGATCGCCGACATGTCGCAAGAAGAGGTCGAAGCCCTGGCCGTCGAGCTGTCGGCCTTCTTTCGCTGAACCGGGGCGCCGGCCTGCGCACTCGCGGTCGGCTCAGCCGCCGGCTTGTTGCGAGCGCCACGCGAAGAAGCGCTCGATCGCGGGCTGGATGAACATCGCCTGCGAGGTGGCCGTGAAGAGCCGGTGGCCCAGCTCGGCGCGTTCCCGGCGTTCTTCCGGTGCCGACAGCAGCCGCTCGGCCGTGTCCGCGAGCCGCTCATAGGGCTCGCCGAAGACCCCCGGGCGCAGTTCGGTCCGCAACTCGCTGTCGTCGTAGATCTCGGTGAGGATCGGCTTCTTCGCGACGAAGCCCACGGCCAGCCGCGGAATCTCCACCGTGCGCGTGGCGTCGAGATAGCTCACATTGAGCAGCAGCCGGCTGCGCGCCAGCAGGGCGGCGCGCTCCGCCAGCGGGATCGTGTGGTGTGCCGCGACGGTCATGCCGCGCGCTCGGAGCGCCTCCAGCAGGCGCATGCGCCGATCGTTGAGGCTGCCGAAGAAGAGAACGTCGATGTCCTCGGCCACGGGCGGGTCGGACACCGGCGGCGGCAGGATGGCGCCAGCCTGGTAGCCATAGGGCACCAGGTCCGCGCGGGGGATTCCGAGCTCCGCATAGCGCCGGAAATTCAGTTCGCTGTATTCCCACACGTAGCTGTTGCGCAGGATCTCCAGGTAGGCCGGCGTGAACGCATTGCCGCCCTCGACCAGTTGCTCGATGTTGACGACGATGCAGTCGGGCCCGAGATGCGCCAACTGGTTCCAGGTCAGCCCGGCGGCGAACATGACGATGTTGACGCGGCTCGCGTCGACCTGTGCCTGCCGCCAGCTGACGTCGTAGCCGAGTTCTAGGAGCCCGAGCCTGAAGCCCTCGACGATCTCTCCGATGAACTGCGGATCGCCCGCCGATGTCAGGTGCAGTGGATGTTTCATGGACTCCCTCTTTTTCTTGGGGGCGCGCCTCCCGAATCGCGCGCCATGCGGGGGCGATTGTGTGCACGGCCGCGGCCTCACGCAAGCCGCCGCGCCCTGCTCAGGATGCGGCGGGCGGCGTGGCCGCCGATTCCCACAGGCGCATCCCGCCCGCCTCGATGTGCGTCAGGTACAGCCGCAGATCGAACTCCAGCTGGTGGTAGTCCGGCTCCATGTGCGTGCACAGCGCATAGAAGGCCTTGTCGTGGTCGCGTTCCTTCATGTGCGCGAGCTCGTGCACGACGATCATGCGCAGCCAGGGTGCCGGCACGGCCTTGAACAGGTTCGCGACGCGGATCTCCTGCTTGGTCTTGAGCTTGCTGCCCTGCACGCGCGAGACGGTGGTGTGGGTGCCCAGCGCATGGCGGATCACGTGCAGCTTGCTGTCGAAGATCACCTTCGACAGCGGGCCGGCCTTGCGCATGAACTCGTTCTTGAGCCCGGTCGTGTAGAGGTAGAGCGCCTGGTCAGTCTGCACGGCATGCGCGCCCTCGGGATAGCGCTCGCGCAGCCAGGTGCCCAGGCGCTCTTCGTCGAGCAGCCGCCGCACCTGTGCTTGCAGCGTCGCCGGATAGGCCGAGAGGTACTTCATGCGCGATGGCGCGATCGATGAGGCAGGGCCCGCCGCTCAGCGCGCCGCGAAGGCCAGCCCCGAGGCGACGCCGCCGAACAGGTCGCCTTCGACCAGCGGCACGCCCGCGAAGCTCTTGCGCAAGGCCTGCTGGAAGGGCCGCAGCGCCGAGGAGCCGCCGGTGAGGTAGATGGCATCGAGCTCGTTGCTGCGCAGGCCGGCGCGCTTGACGCAGGCATGGGCGCAGGCGATCACGGCCTCGAACTGTGCCGCGAGCTGCTGCGCCATGTCGGCCGGCGACAGGGTGCTCGTGAGGCCGGGCTCGGCGCAGTCGAGGTCGATGGTGGCGGGTGCATCGCTGACCGAGGCATCGATCTTGGCCTGCTCCACCGCGCCGAGCACGCGATGGCCGTGGCGTTCGTCGAGCACCGCCATGAGCCGGTCGTGCAGCCGCGTGTCGGCATAGCTGGTGCGCAGCTCGCGCGCCTGCCGGGTGGCCTTGGCGAGGTACAGCCAGTTGATCAGGTGCCAGGACGACAGGTCGAAGAACACCTTGCTCGGCACCTCGCGGCCCTGCGGCCCGTGGTGGCCGAAGCCCAGCAGCGGCATCACGCGGTCGAGATTGAGCCGCTGGTCGTAGTCGGTGCCGCCGATGTGCACGCCGGTGGTGGCCAGCACGTCGTCGCCGCGCTCCTCGCGCGCGGCGCGCTCGGGGCCCAGCCGCACCACGGTGAAGTCGGAGGTGCCGCCGCCGATGTCGACGATCAGCACCAGCGATTCCTTGCGCACGCGCTGCTCGTAGTCGAAGGCGGCGGCGATCGGCTCGAGCTGGAAGGCGATGTCGCGGAATCCCGCGGCGCGCGCGGCGGCGCGCAGGCTCTGCTCGGCGCGCTCGTCGCGCTTGCTGTCGTCGTCGACGAAGTGCACCGGACGGCCGATCACCACGCGTTCGGGCAGGCGGCCCATCTCGCGCGCGGCCCGCTCCGCCATCTCGCGCAGGAAGCGCGCGATGATGTCCTCGAAGCTCACGAGGCCGTCGAAGATCGCGGTCTTCTCCTGCATCAGCGGGCTGCCCAGCAGGCTCTTGAGCGAGCGCATCAGCCGGCCTTCGACGCCGGCGAGGTAGAGCGCGATCGCGTCGCGGCCGAAGTGCGTGCTGCGGTCTTCGGCGTTGAAGAAGATCGCGGTGGGCAGGGTGGTGGCCGCGCCTTCGATCGGCAGCAGCCGGGTGGCGCCCGCGATGCGGCAGGCGACGGCCGAATTCGAGGTTCCGAAGTCGATGCCGATCGCGGTGGCGTTCGCGGCCGCGGTGCTCAAGATTCCCTGCGCAGCGCGGGGAACAGGATCACGTCGCGGATGCTCGGCGAGTCGGTCAGCAGCATCATCAGCCGGTCGATGCCGATGCCGCAGCCGCCGGTGGGCGGCATGCCGTACTCGAGCGCACGCACGAAATCGTGGTCGTAGTACATGGCCTCGTCGTCGCCGCCGTCCTTGGCCGCCACCTGCGCGTTGAAGCGCGCGGCCTGGTCCTCGGCGTCGTTGAGCTCGCTGAAGCCGTTGCCGAACTCGCGGCCCGTGATGTAGAGCTCGAAGCGCTCGGTGACCTCGGGGCGCTCGTCGTTGGCGCGCGCCAGCGGCGAGATCTCGGTCGGGTGCTCCATGATGAAGGTCGGCTGCCAGAGCTTCTCTTCGACGGTCTCCTCGAAGTACATCACCTGCAGGCTGGCCAGGCTGCGCTGCGAGAGCCTGTCCTTCTCCTCGCTCAGGCCCAGCTTGCGCAGGGCGTTGACGAGCCAGGCGCTGTCGTCGACGCCGTCGCCCGCATCGGTGTACTTGAGGATCGCCTCGCGGATCGTCAGGCGCTCGAAGGGCTGCGTCAGGTCGACCGGCTTGCCCTGGTAGCTGAGCTGCTGCGTGCCCACGGCCTTGTCGGCGATGGTGCGGATCAGCGTCTCGGTGAAGTCCATCAGGTCGCGGTAGTTCCAGTAGGCCGCGTAGAACTCCATCATCGTGAACTCGGGGTTGTGCCGCACCGAGATGCCCTCGTTGCGGTAGCTCCGGTTGATCTCGAACACGCGCTCGAAGCCGCCCACGATCAGGCGCTTGAGGTAGAGCTCGGGCGCGATGCGCAGGAACATCTCCTGGTCGAGCGCGTTGTGGTGCGTCTTGAAGGGCTTGGCGTTGGCGCCGCCCGGAATGGGGTGCAGCATCGGCGTCTCGACCTCGAGGAAGTCGTTGGCCACCATGAATTCGCGCAGCGCGCTCACGGCCTTGCTGCGCGCGGTGAAGCGCACGCGCGCCGATTCGTCGGTGATCAGGTCGACGTAGCGCTGGCGGTACTTCTGTTCCTGGTCGGCCATGCCGTGGAACTTGTCGGGCAGCGGGCGCAGGCTCTTGGTCAGCAGGCGCAGCGCGGTGACCTTGACCGACAGCTCGCCGGTCTTGGTCTTCATCAGCGTGCCTTCGGCGCCGAGGATGTCGCCGAGGTCCCAGCGCTTGAACTCGGCATAGACCTCTTCGCCGACCGCGTCGCGCGTGACGTAGAGCTGGATGCGGCCGGTGGCGTCCTGCAGGGTCGCGAAGCTGGCCTTGCCCATCACGCGCTTGAGCATCATGCGGCCGGCCACGCTCACGGCGACGTTCTGCGCCTCGAGCGCTTCGGCTTCGACGGCGTCGTGCGCCTCGACCAGCGCGGCGGCGCGGTGGCCCGGCTTGAAGTCGTTGGGGAATGCGACACCCTTGCCTTCGGTCTGCGCGGTGCGCAGCAGCTTGAGCTTCTCGCGGCGTTCGGCGATGAGCTGGTTGTCGTCGACGGCGGGCGTGGTCGCGGCCGGAGCAGGGGTGTGCGGCTGTTGTTCGGACATGGGGAGGCGGTGGGGGAGGCGCGCGCGGGAAGGAAGAATCGGCGCGAAAGGCGGGATTTTAACTGAGGCAAAGGCGAGCGAATCCCCGCCCGCACGTCGCCGCCCGTGCGCTGCCAGCTATCAAATCCGAAGCGCGAAACGAGGCTGGGCGTGCCTTCAGGCGATACCGGTGCGCGCCAGCAGATCGCTGACCAGCTCCAGCCGCATCAGCGGACTCTCGAGCTCCATCAATCGCTGCCGCAGCTCGAGCTGCATCGGCACCAGCTCGCACCAGCGGTTGGCGACCCAGCCGCAGTCGTCGTAGCGGTAGGGCGCGCCGATCGGCAGGCGCGCCGGCGGCGAGCCGGTGGCGTCCTGCGCGCGCTTGCGTTCCTCGAGCGTGTCGACCAGGCGGCGCAGCGCGGTGGCGGTGTGCCGCAGGTCCTCGGGGATCTCGAGCGCGACGTCGTCGGCGAGGATCGCGACGTCGGCGATCCACAGGCCGTGCTTCTGCAGCTCGCTGTGGCGCACGCGAAAGCGCTGCGTGCCCACGCACTCGATCTGCAGCAGGCCGCTTTGCGGCGATTCGAATTCGCGGATCACGGCCAGCGTGCCGACCTCGGCGAAGCGCTCGGCCTGCGCGCCGGCCTTGCGCACCTCGGTGCCGCTCGTGAGGTTCACCACGCCGAAGGGCACGCCGCCCTTGCGGCACTTGCCGATCATGTCGAGGTAGCGCACCTCGAAGATGCGCAGCGGCAGCAGGCCGCCGGGGAAGAGGACCGTGCCGAGCGGGAACAAAGGCAGGGAGTTCAGAAGGGGTTGTGTCGTCATCGAAGAGCCTTGCGTGGCTATCATCGCACTCCGCTTCACCTCGCGCGCCATGCTCTATCAGATCCCATCGTTCCTCCTCGACGTGATCGTCGGCCTGCTCGGCGGCGCCTGCCTGCTGCGGCTCTACATGCAGTACCACCGCGTGCCCTTCGGCAATCCGCTGGGCCGCTTCATCTTCGCCATCACCGACTGGATCGTGCTGCCGCTTCGGCGCCTGCTGCCGGCCGTCAAGAAGTGGGACCTCGCGAGCGCCGTGGCCGCCTGGCTGCTGGTGATCGCCAAGTTCCTCGTGCTGTGGCTCTTGATCGGCAACCTCGGGCGCATCGGCGCGCTGCCGCTGGTCTCGTTCATCGGCCTGCTGCAGCTCGCGGTGTCGGGCCTGACCGCGCTGCTGGTGGTGTACGCGGTGCTCTCGTGGGTGCCGGGCGCTTCGCCGATGCTGCTCGACCTGATCTCGCGCCTGGCCGAGCCGCTGGTGCGGCCGTTTCGCCGCGTCATTCCGCTGCTCGGCGGTGTCGACCTGTCGCCGCTGGCGGCGATCGTCGTGCTGCAGGTGATCGCGATCGTGCTGAACAACCTGCTGGTGCTGGCCTACCGGCTCTGACCGTTTGCAGTCCCCATGAAAAAAGCGCCCGGAACCGCGAGGTTCCGGGCGCTTCGTCTTTCGGGAAGCGGAGGCTTCAGCTCACCGCATCCGCCGGCTGGCGCAGCAGCATCGCGAGCGTGCTGGCGATGGTCTTGCGCAGTTCGCGGCGGTCGCTGATGAAGTCGATCGCGCCCTTGGTCTGCAGGAACTCGGCACGCTGGAAGCCTTCGGGCAGGGTCACGCGCACGGTCGATTCGATCACGCGCGGGCCGGCGAAGCCGATCAGCGCCTTGGGCTCGGCGATCACCACGTCGCCCATGAAGGCGAAGCCGGCCGACACGCCACCCATGGTCGGGTCGGTCAGCACGCTGATGTAGGGCAGGCCCTTCTTCGCGAGGCGCGTGAGCGCGGCATTGGTCTTGGCCATCTGCATCAGCGACAGCAGGCCTTCCTGCATGCGCGCGCCGCCGGTGGCGGTGAAGCAGATGAACGGCACCTTCTGCTCGATCGCGGTCTCGACGCCGCGCACGAAGCGCTCGCCGACCACGCTGCCCATGCTGCCGCCCATGAATTCGAACTCGAAGCAGGCGACCACCACGCTGATGCTGTGGACCGAGCCGCCCATCACGACCAGCGCGTCGGTCTCGCCGGTGTTCTCCAGGGCTTCCTTGAGGCGCTCGGGGTACTTGCGGCTGTCCTTGAACTTGAGCGCGTCGACCGGCAGCACTTCCTGGCCGATCTCGTAGCGGCCCTCGGCATCGAGAAAAGCGTCGAGGCGCGGACGCGCGCCGATGCGGTGGTGATGGCTGCAGCTAGGGCAGACGTTCTGGTTGTGCTCGAGGTCGGTCTTGTAGAGCACCGTCTCGCAGGCCGGGCACTTGATCCACAGACCCTCGGGCACCTGGCGGCGCTCGGCGGGGTCGGTCTGGGCGATCTTGGCGGGTAGCAGTTTTTCAAGCCAGCTCATGGGCATTCCTAGGTTCGCGCGAAGGCGGGAGAGCCTTCGGGGCCGTCAGGGCCCCTTTCGTGCTTTTTCGCATGACGAAAGGGGCCTGACGAGGGCAGCGGCGATTATCGGCCAGCCGCATTCTTCGCGGTAGCCGCCGGCAAGGCATCGAGCGCCTCGCGGATGCCCGCGAGGAATTCATGCACTGCGGGCACCACCTGCTCGCGCGGCTGGCCGTCGATCAGCTGGATGATCTTGGTGCCGATCACGACCGCGTCGGCCGCCGAGCCCACCGCCTGCGCGGTGTTGGCGTCGCGGATGCCGAAGCCCACGCCGACCGGGATGCCCACGTGCTGGCGGATGCGCGGGAGCATGCGGCCGACCGCCTCGGTGTCGAGGTGGCCGGCGCCGGTCACGCCCTTGAGCGACACGTAGTAGACGTAGCCGCTCGCGATGCGCGCGACCTGCGCCATGCGCTCGTCCGTGCTGGTGGGTGCCAGCAGGAAGATCAGGTCGATGCCGGCTTCGCGCAGCTCGGCGGCGAACTGCTCGCACTCCTCGGGCGGATAGTCGACCACCAGCAGGCCGTCGACGCCGGCCGCGGCCGCGTCGCGGATGAAGGCCTTCTTGCCGTGCACGAGGTCGTAGCGCTCGACCGGGTTGGCATAGCCCATCAGCACCACGGGCGTGCGCGTGTCCTTCGCGCGAAAGGCCGCGACCATCGCGAGCACCTGCTTCATGCCGATGCCCAGCGCGAGCGCGGCTTCGCCGGCCTGCTGGATCACCGGGCCGTCGGCCATCGGGTCGGAGAAGGGCACGCCGAGCTCGATCACGTCGGCACCGGCCGCGACCATGCCATGCATGAGCTCGGGCGTGATGTCGGCATAGGGGAAGCCGGCGGTGACGTAGGGGATGAGCGCGCGGCGCCCGTCCTTCTTCAGTGCCTCGAAGGTGGCTGCGATGCGGCTCATCACTTGCCTCCCTTCACGCTCAGGCCGCGCATCGACGGTCGGTCGTAGAAGTCGACGCCCGCGAGGTCGGCGACGGTGCCGATGTCCTTGTCGCCGCGGCCCGAGAGGTTGACCAGGATCGACTGGTCGGGGCGCATGGTCTTCGCGAGCTTCAGCGCGTGGGCCACGGCGTGGCTGGATTCGAGCGCGGGAATGATGCCCTCCGTGCGGCACAGGTAGTGGAAGGCCTCGAGGGCCTCGATGTCGGTGACGCCCACGTACTCGGCGCGGCCGATGTCGGCCAGGTACGCATGTTCGGGGCCCACGCCGGGATAGTCGAGGCCGGCGCTGACGCTGTGCGTCTCGGTGATCTGGCCATCCTCGTTCTGCAGCAGGTAGGTGCGGTTGCCGTGCAGCACGCCCGGGCTGCCGCGCAGGATCGAAGCGGCGTGCTTGCCGCTGTCCAGGCCTTCGCCGGCGGCCTCGACGCCGATCAGCCGCGTGCCCGCGAACGGGATGTAGGGATGGAAGATGCCGATCGCATTGCTGCCGCCGCCCACGCAGGCGACCACCGCATCGGGCTGCTTGCCCTCGGCTTCGCCGGTGATGCCGTCGGCCGCCAGCATCGCGGGCATCTGCTCGATGCACTCGGTGCCGATCACGCTCTGGAAGTCGCGCACCATCATCGGGTAGGGGTGCGGGCCGGCGACGGTGCCGATGATGTAGAAGGTGTTCTCCACGTTCGTGACCCAGTCGCGCATCGCCTCGTTTAGCGCGTCCTTCAGCGTCTTGCTGCCCGATTCCACCGGCACCACCGTGGCGCCGAGCAGGTTCATGCGGTAGACGTTGGGGCTCTGGCGCTTCACGTCCTGGCTGCCCATGTAGACCACGCATTCGAGGCCGTAGCGCGCGCAGATGGTGGCCGTGGCCACGCCGTGCTGGCCGGCGCCGGTCTCGGCGATCACGCGCGGCTTGCCCATGCGGCGCGCGAGCATCGCCTGGCCGATCACGTTGTTGATCTTGTGGGCGCCGGTGTGGTTGAGGTCCTCGCGCTTGAGGTAGATCTGCGCGCCGCCCATTTCGCGGCTGGTGCGCGCGGCGTGGTAGATCGGCGAGGGCCGGCCGACGAAGTGCTTGAGCTCGTAGTGGAATTCGGCCAGGAAGGCCGGGTCTTCCTTGTACTTCGCGTACGCGTCGCGCAGCTCGTTGATCGCGTGGGTGAGCGTCTCGCTCGCGAAGGTGCCGCCGTAGTTGCCGAAATGGCCGGTGGCGTCGGGTTGCTGGTAGGTGCTTTGCATGGTTCTCGATCGTTGGGCCGCGGCCCGGTCGACAACCGGGTGCGGCGGCTAACTGGAGAAGGACGAGGCGTCGGCCGCTCTCACCGCGGCGACGAATTGCCGGATCTTGCCGGCGTCCTTCAGGCCCTTGTTCCCGGGACCGTCGATCTCGACGCCCGAGCTCACATCAACGGACAGCGTCTTGCAGCGTGTCCGCAGCGTGCGAATGCCATCGCCCACGTTTGCAGGTGTGAGTCCACCACTCAAGACGAGGTGAGCGTCGACGGCGGGTGGAAGAAGTGACCAATCGAATGCCTTGCCGCCACCGCCATAACCGTCGACATAGGCGTCGAGCAGGATGGCCTGGGCGTTTGAGAAATCGGACGCGTATTTTACGAGGTCGAAGCCGGCACCGGCCTCGCCGAGGGGAATGCGCGCCGCGCGCATGAAGCGGAAGCGCCCGTTTCCGCTCGCCGCGAGGCAGTCGGCGGGCGTTTCATCGCCATGGAACTGGGCGATGGCGCCCGGCACCCGGGCCAGGGCGGCGATGGCCTCGGCGGGTTGCGCATCGACGAACAGCAGCACCGGCGTGACGAAGGGCGGCAGGCGCGCGGCCAGCACGGCCGCGCGTTCGGGCGCGACGGCGCGCGGGCTCTTGGGGTAGAGCACGAAGCCGACGGCATCAGCGCCGGCTTCCACGGCGGCATCGAGGTCGGCTTCGCGCGTGAGGCCGCAGATCTTGATGCGGGTGCGCGGCGGGAGAGGGCTCATGGCGGGCCATCATAGGCCGCGCGGGCGGCCTGGAAGGTGGCCTCGGCCGGCAGACCCCATTTGGCGTCGTACAACGGGCCGAGGAAGTACAGCCCGTCGGGCGAGAAGGTCGGTGCCGCCGCGTCGCGGCTGCGCGCGGCGAGCACCTCGCCGATCCACTCGGGCGACTCGGCGCCCCGGCCCACGCGCACCAGGCAGCCCATCAGGTTGCGGATCATGTGGTGCAGGAAGGCATCGGCCTCGAACTCGAACTGCCAGCGGCAGCGCTGGCCCTCGCCGTGGCGCGTGATCTCGATGCGCCGCAGGTTCTTGACCGGCGAGCGGGCCTGGCAGGCCGAGGCGCGGAACGAGCTGAAATCGTGTTCGCCGATCAGCAGCGCGGCCGCGGCGCGCATCGCGTCGCCGTCGAGCAGGTTCATCGACCAGCCGACCCGGCCCGCGTCGAGGCTGGGGCGCACCGGTGATTGCGAGAGCACGTAGACGTAGCGCCGCGCGAGGGCGCTGGCGCGGCAGTGGAATTCGGCCGGCACCGGGTGTGCCCACTGCACGGCGATGTCGTCGGGCAGGTAGCGGTTGGTGCCGCGCATCCAGGAGAAGGGTTCGCGCTGCACCTCGGTGTCGAAGTGGATCACCTGCATCAACGCATGCACGCCGGCGTCGGTGCGGCCGGCGCAGAGCGTGGAGATGCGCTGGGCGGCGAACTGGGACAGCGCCTTCTCGAGCTTGTCCTGCACCGTGCGGCCCGAGGACTGGCTCTGCCAGCCGTCATAGGCCTGGCCGTTGTAGCGGATGCCGAGCGCCAGCCTCACGAAACCAGAAACGAAGAGGCCGGCGCCGCGCGCTCAGCGCAGCTCGGCGAGCAGCTGCCGCGCCTGCGACTTGAGTTCGCCGGCGCTTTCGGCTTCGACTTCCTCGACCAGCGAGCGCGCGCCCTCGACGTCGCCGATGGCCTGCAGTTCGCGCGCCAGCGACAGCTTGACGGCATGCGGGCTCTCGTCGTCCTCGTGGGCCGAGGCCGACGGCGCGGCATGGTCGGCACCGTTGCCCGCGCGGGCGGGCAGGCCGGCCAGGGCGCTCATGTCGAACTCGATGAAGCCCGAGTCGGCCGGCAGGCCGGCACCGCCGCGCAGCACGGCGGGGCGGGTGTTGTCGGCGTCGTTGAGCGAGCCGGGCAGGGTGTCGAGCTGCAGCGCGCCGGGGGCGGTGTCGAAATCGTTCTCGAGATCGACCGTCGGCTGCACGCCGAGGCTGGCGGACGGGGGCGTCGTCGGCTGCGCGGCCGGGGCGGGCGCATAGGCCGACTTCGGCAGGCTGGCGCCGACCGGTGCCAGCGGCGGTGGCGCGGGCGGCTGGCTCAGGTCCAGGTCGAAATCGAGCGGTGCCACCGAGGGCACGAAGGCAGGAGCGGCCGCCACCGGCGCGGGGGCGGGCGCGGGCTTGGCGGCTGCCGGCGGGCGGGCCGATGCGGCCGCCAGCGCGCTCGCGAGCGCGGCGCTCTCGGCGGGCGTGGCGCTGCGCGGCGTGCCCGATTCGTACAGCGGATTGCCCGGGTCGAGTTCCTTGCCCATGTCGACCACGCGGGTCCAGTCGGCGCCATTGCCGCCGGTGAGCTTGTGCACTTCGGTGGCGAGGCCCTCGTAGGCGCGCAGGTCGCGGCGCTTGGCGTGGATCTCGAGCAGCTTCAGGTGGATCGCGGTGCGGTCGGGATTCACGCGCAGCGCTTCGCGCAGGATTTCCTCGGCCTGCAGGTCGCGGCCATACGCCAGGTAGACGTCGGCCTCGGCCACCGGGTCGACATCGCCGGCGTCGAGCTGGCTCGGCGAGTACGAGAGCGACGAGACGGTGGAATCGCCGCGGTTCTTGGTGTCGACCGACTCGCCGCCGCTGGCGCCGAAGAAGGAGTCCTTCGGGATGCGGCTCTCGAGGAACACGCTCTCGCTCATTTCCTCGCGCCGACGACCCAGCACGCGGTAGAGCAGGAAGCCGATCAGCAGCGCGATCAGCGCGATACCGCCCAGCATCAGCGGGTTGTCGAGCAGTTCGTCGAGGAAGCTGCGTTCGGGCGGCGGTGGGGGCGGTGCCACGACCTTCTTGGGCGCCGGCTTGGGAGCAGGTGCCGCGGCGCTGGCCGCGGGACTCGGGGCGGGCGCACCGGTGGCTGCGGCGCCCTCGGCGGGAGTGGCGGCTGCGACGGCGGCTGCTGTTGCTGGCGCGGCCTCGGCGGCGGGCGTCGCTGCGGCTGGGGCCGGCGCGGCCGCGGCAGCAGGCGTGGGCGCGGCAGCGGGAGCTGGTGCGGGGCTCGGAGCGGCGGGCGCCACGGCGGCGGCCGGGCCGGCGACGGGCACCGGAATGCCAGGCGTCGCGGCGGGCGCGGCCGCTGCGGGCGCAGGCGCTGCCGAAGGCGCCGCGGCGGTCGAGCCACCCGCGGCCTTGAGCTTGTTGAGCTCCTCGATGTTCTTCGACAGCTCGGCGACGCGGTTGCTGCGGTCTTGCGCCTGGCGGGTCTGCGCGACCTTTTCCTCGGCGGCGCGCGCGGTGGCGTTGCCTTGCGAGATGGTGAGCTTGTCGGGCGCCGTGGCCGCGGCATTGCGGTCCTCGACATTGGCCTGCACCCGGCCGCCGGCGCGGCGGCTGGCGGCGGCGACGTTCGAGGTCGGGGCGTTCTCGGCCAGCCGCTGGCGATAGGCGCTGAAGTCGCGGCTCTGGGCCGTGACCGTGCGGCGGGCTTCCGCGGCCGGCACCGCGCCGGCCTCGGTGGCGCTCGGCAGGTCGAGCACGGCACCGGCCCGGATACGGTTGACATTGCCGCCGATGAAGGCATCGGGGTTGGCCATCAGCAGCGCGACCAGCATCTGGTCGAGCGAGATGTCGGCCGGCTTGTTGGCCGCGGCGATCTTGCCGGCGGTGTCGCCACGCTGCACCGTGACCTGTTCGCCGCTGCCCGCGGGGCGGGGCGAGCGGGCCGTGGGTGCGGGGGAGGAGGCTGCCGACGGCGCCGGTGCCACGGCGACCGGCGCGGGCGCTGCGGCGGGCTCGCGGCGCGTGCGCGCGACCACCGGGCCGGGACGCTCGGCGGGCGCCGCGACCTGTGGCGCTACCGGAGCGATCGGCGTGCCGGCATCGGCCGCGGTGCGCGCGGTGGGCGGATCGAGCAGCACGGTGTAGTCGCGCACGATGCGGCCGGTGCTGCCGTTGGCCTCCAGCAGCAGGTCAATGAAGGGGTCGTTGAGCGGACGACTGCCGTTGAGGCGCACCACGTACTGGCCGCCGGCGCGGCGCTGCAGCGTCGCGCGCACGTCGCGCAGGGCCGGGTTGTAGGGAACGCCGGCCGTCTTGAAGGCGTCGGCGGTGGCCACGTTGATCTTGAGGCTGTCGGCCTCGGCCGCCGTGATCTCGGTCACGTCGATCTCTGCCCGCAGCGGTTCGCCCAGCGCCGACTGCACCTTCAGCGGACCCAGCGCCAGCGCGCTGGCATCGGTGCTGGCCAGACCCATCGCCACGGCCACCGCCGCACTCAGGACCGACAGACGAACGCCGTTCAGGGGAAGGGGGGAGCGAGCGGCCGATGGGCGGGCCGCGGGCAACAGATGTCTTGTCATGCTGATAGGGGGCGGCTCAGGCCCAGAAATTGTAAGAGGACGTTAGCATCATCACCCCCTACTGACAAGGCAATGCGCCCGTTCTACCCAGTGCGCGCATACTTACGAACACATCTTCTGTCGCCTTTCGACAACAAGGGGGTAGGCAACGGGCGCGAACTGCCCCCATCAGGCTTCCAGCAGGATGCGCAGCATGCGGCGCAGCGGTTCGGCGGCGCCCCAGAGGAGCTGGTCGCCGATGGTGAAGGCACCGACGTACTCCGGGCCCATCGCCAGCTTGCGGATGCGGCCGACCGGGATGCCCATGGTGCCGGTCACGGCCACGGGCGTCAGGTCCTGCAGGGTGGCTTCGCGGGTGTTCGGCACCACCTTCACCCAGGCGTTGTCGGCGGCGATCATGGCTTCGATGTCGGCCACCGGCACGTCCTTCTTGAGCTTGAAGGTCAATGCCTGGCTGTGGCAGCGCATGGCGCCGATGCGCACGCAGAAGCCGTCGACCGGCGTGGCCGCAGTGCCGAAGCCCGCGCCCTGGCCGAGGATCTTGTTGGTCTCGGCGCCGCCCTTCCACTCTTCCTTCGACATGCCGTCGCCCAGGTCCTTGTCGATCCAGGGGATCAGCGAGCCGCCGAGCGGGGCGCCGAAGTTGGCGGTCTCGGCAGCGCTGAGGTTCTGCTGCTTGTGCAGCACCTTGCGGTCGATCTCGAGGATGGCGGACTTGGGGTCGTCGAGCAGCGAGCGGACCTCGGCGTTGAGCGTGCCGAACTGCGTCAGCAGTTCGCGCATGTGCTGCGCGCCGCCGCCCGAGGCGGCCTGGTAGGTCATGCTGGTCATCCACTCGACCAGGCCGGCCTTGTAGAGCGCGCCCACGCCCATCAGCATGCAGCTCACGGTGCAGTTGCCGCCGATCCAGTTCTTGCCGCCGTTGGTCAGCGCGTTCTGGATCACGGGCAGGTTGACCGGGTCGAGCACGATGATCGCGTCGTCCTTCATGCGCAGCGTGGAGGCGGCGTCGATCCAGTGGCCGTTCCAGCCGGCGGCGCGCAGCTTGGGGAACACCTCGGTCGTGTAGTCGCCACCCTGGCAGGTGATGACGATGTCGCACTTCTTCAGGGCCTCGATGTCGTGCGCGTCCTTGAGGGCGGTCTCGTTCTTGGCCATCGCCGGGGCCTTGCCGCCGGCGTTGGAGGTCGAGAAGAAGACCGGCTCGATGAGGCCGAAGTCGTTTTCGGCCTGCATGCGGTCCATCAGGACCGAGCCGACCATGCCGCGCCAGCCTACGAGGCCGACCAGAGGTTGAGATGCGTTCGCCATTTGAGTGTGCCCTTTAAGAAAAAAGAAAGTCGCTGGTTTCTCTTTGCGCCCGACTCGTCAGGAGCCGGGTGGGCGTGACGAAGCGGGCTGCGGTTAGCCGGTAATCGTCTTTTTGGTGATCGAGGCCGAGAGTGCCGCCACCACGGCGTCGCCCATCTCGATGGTGCCGACCTTGCGGGTGCCCTCCGACCAGATGTCCCCCGTGCGCAGGCCGGAGGCCAGCACATGCTTGACCGCCGACTCGATCCGGTCGGCAGCTTCGGCTTGATTGAGGGAGAAACGGAGCATCATGGCAGCGGACAGTATTGTAGCCAGGGGATTGGCAACCCCTTTGCCGGCAATGTCGGGCGCGCTGCCGTGGCTGGGCTCGTACAGGCCCTGGTTGCTGGCATTGAGCGAGGCCGAGGGCAGCATGCCGATCGAGCCCGTGAGCATCGCGGCCTCGTCCGAGAGGATGTCGCCGAACATGTTGCCGGTGACCACCACGTCGAACTTCTTGGGCGCCTTCACGAGCTGCATGGCGGCGTTGTCGACGTACATGTGGTCGAGCTCGACGTCCGGATAGTCCTTGCCGACCTCGGTCACCACGTCCTTCCAGAACTGGAAGGTCTCGAGCACGTTGGCCTTGTCGACGCTGGTCACGCGCTTGCTGCGCTTGCGGGCGGCCTCGAAGGCCACGCGCGCGATGCGCTCGATCTCGGGGCGCGAGTAGCGCATCGTGTCGAAGGCTTCCTCGGCGCCCGGGAAGTGGCCGTCGGCCGCGGTGCGGCGGCCGCGCGGCTGGCCGAAGTAGATGTCGCCGGTCAGCTCGCGGATGATGAGGATGTCCAGGCCAGCGATCAGCTCGGGCTTGAGGCTCGAGGCGTCCACCAGCTGCTCGTAGCAGATGGCCGGGCGGAAGTTGGCGAACAGGCCGAGGTTCTTGCGCAGGCCCAGGATGGCCTGCTCGGGGCGCAGCGGCCGGTCGAGCTTGTCGTACTTCCAGTCGCCCACCGCGCCGAACAGCACCGCGTCGGACTCCTTGGCGAGCTTGAGCGTCGAATCGGGCAGCGGGTGGCCATGGGCCTCGTAGGCGGCGCCGCCGACCAGGGCGGTCTCCATCTCGAACTTCAGGTCGAGCGCCTGGAGCACCTTGACGGCTTCCGCCACGATTTCGGTGCCGATGCCGTCACCAGGGAGAACTGCGATTTTCATTGGGTGGTTGTCGAAGGAAGTGAAACGGAAAACGCCTCAGGCGTTGGCGAGCATCGTGTGCGCGAGCCAGGGCTTCTGCGCCAGCCGCTCGGCCTCGAAGGCCTTGATCTTGTCCTTGTGGCGCAGCGTGAGGCCGATGTCGTCCAGGCCGTTGAGCAGGCAGTACTTGCGGAAGGCCTGCACGTCGAAGGCGAACTCCTGGCCGTCGGGCTTCACCACCACCTGGCGCTCGAGGTCGATCGTCAGCGAGTAGCCCGGGAAGGCGAAGGTCTCGTCGAACAGCTGGGCCACCTGCGCCTCGGGCAGCACGATCGGCAGCAGGCCGTTCTTGAAGCTGTTGTTGAAGAAGATGTCGGCGTAGCTCGGCGCGATGATGGCGCGGAAGCCGTACTGGTCGAGCGCCCACGGCGCGTGTTCGCGCGAGGAGCCGCAGCCGAAGTTCTTGCGCGCCAGCAGCACCGAGGCGCCCGCGTAGCGCGGCTGGTTCAGCACGAAGTCGGGGTTCGGCTTGCGGCTGGCCGGGTCCTGGCCGGGCTCGCCCGGATCGAGGTAGCGCCATTCGTCGAACAGGTTCACGCCGAAGCCGGTGCGCTTGATCGACTTGAGGAACTGCTTCGGAATGATCGCGTCGGTGTCGACGTTCTCGCGGTCCATCGGGGCCACGAGACCCTTGTGCACGGTGAATTTCTGCATGTCTTGTTCTCCTGGTCAGGCGAAGGTGCGCACGTCGACGAAATGGCCGTGCACGGCGGCCGCGGCGGCCATGGCCGGGCTCACGAGGTGGGTGCGGCCACCCGCGCCCTGGCGGCCTTCGAAGTTGCGGTTGCTGGTCGAGGCACAGCGCTCGCCGGGCTCGAGGCGGTCGGCGTTCATCGCCAGGCACATCGAGCAGCCGGGCTCGCGCCACTCGAAGCCCGCGGCCTTGAAGATCTGGTCGAGCCCTTCGCGCTCGGCCTGTTCCTTCACCACGCCCGAGCCGGGCACCACGAGCGCCAGCTTCACGTTCTTGGCGACCTTCTGGCCGAGCTTCTTCACCACGGCCGCGGCCTCGCGCATGTCCTCGATGCGGCTGTTGGTGCACGAGCCGATGAACACCTTGTCGATGAAGATGTCGTTCATCGCCTTGTTCGGCTCCAGGCCCATGTAGACCAGCGCGCGCTCGATGGCGCCGCGCTTGCTGCCGTCCTTTTCCTTGTCGGGATCGGGCACGCGGCCGTCGATCGCCACCACCATCTCGGGCGAGGTGCCCCAGGTGACCTGCGGCTTGATCTGCGTCGCGTCGAGCTCGACCACGGTGTCGAACTTCGCGCCGGGGTCGGACTGCAGCGTGCGCCAGTAGGCCGCGGCCTGGTCCCATTCGACGCCGCTGGGCGCCATCGGGCGGCCCTTGATGTAGCCGATGGTCTTCTCGTCGACCGCCACCAGGCCCGCGCGCGCGCCGGCCTCGATCGCCATGTTGCACACCGTCATGCGGCCTTCCATGCTGAGGTCGCGGATCGCCGAGCCGGCGAACTCGATCGTGTAGCCGGTGCCGCCGGCGGTGCCGATCTTGCCGATGATGGCCAGCACGATGTCCTTGGCCGTGCAGCCCAGGGGCAGCTTGCCCTCGACCTTCACGAGCATGTTCTTGGCCTTCTTGCCCAGCAGCGTCTGCGTGGCCATCACGTGCTCGACCTCGCTGGTGCCGATGCCGTGCGCGAGCGCGCCGAAGGCGCCGTGCGTGGAGGTGTGCGAGTCGCCGCAGACCACCGTCATGCCCGGCAGCGTGGCGCCGGTCTCGGGGCCGATCACGTGCACGATGCCCTGGCGCTTGCTCAGGAACGGGAAGAACGCGGCGGCGCCGAACTCGGCGATGTTGTGGTCGAGCGTGGTGACCTGCTCCTTGCTGGTCGGGTCGGCAATGCCTTCGTAGCCGCGCTCCCAGCCGGTGGTCGGCGTGTTGTGGTCGGCCGTGGCCACCACCGAGCTGATGCGCCACAGCTTGCGGCCGGCTTCGCGCAGCCCTTCGAAGGCCTGCGGGCTGGTGACCTCGTGCACCAGGTGGCGGTCGATGTAGAGGATCGCGGTGCCGTCTTCCTCGGTGTGGACGACGTGTTCGTCCCAGATCTTGTCGTAGAGCGTGCGTGCCATGTCGGTCTCTTCTCTTTCGTGGGGAAATGGATTGTCTTGGGTTTCAGGCCGCGAGCCGGTCGGCGCCGGCTTCGGCCTCGGTGGAGGAGGCCGCGTGCAGGTGGTTCACCAGCGTGCGGGCCGCCACCGGCAGCGTGGAGAAATCGCGCGCCACCAGCCGGATCTCGCGCGCGGCCCAGGCGTCGGACAGCGCCACGCTGACCAGCCCGCGGCCGATGCCGTCCTGCATCAACTCGAAGGCGCGCTGCGGCATCACGCCGATGCCCAGGCCGTTCTGGATCATCCGGCACATCGCATCGAGGCCGGTGACGTGGATGCGCAGCTTGACGCTGCGGCCCGCGAGCAGCGCGGCCTCGTGCATCGCCACGTAGATCGAGCTGTTGGTGTGCAGGCCCACGTGGTCGTAATCGAGCGCGGCGATGAACTCGATCGCGCCCTGCTCGGCCAGCGCATGGCCCGCAGGCACGATCAGCGCCAGGCGGTCGTGCCGGTAGGGCAGGCTCTGCAGCTCGCCCGCGCCGCCGGCCACGTGACACACGCCGAGGTCGGCCGCGCCTTCCTGCACCGCGCGGATCACCTCGGTGCTCAGGTGCTCCTCGAGGTCGATCTTGATCGCCTCGTGGGCGCGCGTGAACACGCCCAGGTCTTCCGGCAGGAACTGCACGATGGCCGAGATGTTGGCATGCACCCGCACGTGGCCGCGCACGCCGTCGGCGTACTCGCTGAGTTCGCCCTGCATCTTCTCGAGGCTGTAGAGCACCGATCGCGCGTGGTGCAGCAGGCTTTCGCCGGCCGGCGTCAGGTCGACGCCGCGCGCATGGCGGTAGAGCAGGGTGGTGCCGAGCGTGGCCTCGAGGTCCGACAGCCGCTTGCTGATGGCCGAGGCGGCGATGAATTCGCGCTCCGCGGCGCGCCCGATGCTGCCCAGCTCGCACACGGCCACGAACAGCTGCAGCGACGTGAGGTCGATGCGGCGGGCAAAGTTGCGTTCGGACGTGCTCATGGGGGCTTGGGCATCGCATCTGGCGATGAGTCGGCTATTTTCTTCCTGTTTTCATGCAGTTGCCATCGTGATATGAGATGGCATTGCTGCCCGAGCGCGAGGAGGGCCATGCCGAACGGGCAATAAAAAAGCTGCCCGAAGGCAGCTTTTGCAGGGAGCGGTCGGAAGAACCGATCAGCGGGCCGAGATCGGCTTCACGTCGCGCTTGGGCGAGCCTTCGAACAGCTGGCGCGGACGGCCGATCTTGTACTCGGGGTCGCCGATCATTTCGTTGAGCTGGGCGATCCAGCCGACGGTGCGGGCCAGCGCGAAGATCGCGGTGAACAGCGGCACCGGGATGCCGATGGCGCGCTGCACGATGCCCGAGTAGAAGTCGACGTTCGGGTAGAGCTTGCGCGACACGAAGTACTCGTCTTCCAGGGCGATCTTTTCCAGTTCCTTGGCGAGCTTGAACAGCGGGTCGTTTTCCAGGCCCAGCTCGGTCAGCACTTCGTTGCAGGTTTCCTGCATCAGCTTGGCGCGCGGGTCGTAGTTCTTGTACACGCGGTGGCCGAAGCCCATCAGCTTGACGTTCGAGTTCTTGTCCTTGACCTTCTTGATGAACTCGCCGATCTTCTCCACGCCACCTTCCTTCTGGATGTCGTAGAGCATGTTGAGCGCCGCTTCGTTGGCGCCGCCGTGGGCCGGGCCCCAGAGGCAGGCCACGCCGGCCGCGATGGCCGCGAAGGGGTTGGTGCCCGACGAGCCGCACAGGCGCACGGTCGAGGTCGAGGCGTTCTGCTCGTGGTCGGCGTGCAGGATGAAGATGCGGTCGAGCGCGCGCTCGAGCACCGGGTTCACCTTGTACTCCTCGCAGGGCGTGGCGAACATCATGTGCAGGAAGTTGCCCGCATAGCTGAGTTCGTTCTTCGGGTACATGTACGGCTGACCGATCGTGTACTTGTAGGCCATGGCCACGAGCGTGGGCATCTTCGCGATCAGGCGGATCGCGGCGATCTCGCGGTGCTCGGGATTGTTGATGTCCGTGCTGTCGTGATAGAAGGCCGACAGCGCGCCCACCAGGCCGGTCATGATGGCCATCGGGTGTGCGTCGCGGCGGAAGCCGCGCAGGAAGAACTGCATCTGCTCGTTGACCATCGTGTGGTTGGTCACGAGCTTGGTGAAGTTGGCCTTCTTGGCCGCGTCCGGCAGTTCACCGTACAGCAGCAGGTGGCAGGTCTCGAGGAAGTCGCAGTTGGTCGCGAGCTGCTCGATGGGATAGCCGCGATACAGCAGCTCGCCCTTGTCGCCGTCGATGTAGGTGATGGCCGACTGGCAGGCCGCGGTGGACATGAAACCCGGGTCGTAGGTGAACATGCCGGTCTGCGCATACAGCTTGCGGATGTCGATCACGTCGGGACCGACGGTGCCCTTGTAGATCGGCAGTTCGACCTTGTCGGCACCGTTGCTGAACGATAGCGTGGCCTTGGTATCGGAGGCTTTCATTTCGGGTTTCTTTCAGAGGATTGTTCGGGAGGGCGAGGAGGAAGAGGTCGTGGAGGCTGCGGGCCGCTGCGCACCGTCGGCGCGCATCAGCTGCAGAAGCTCGACCACCTCGGCCCCGGCCCATGCGGGCTCGGGCTCCTTTCTGCGAAGGAGAAGATCGAGCAAATCGTTGTCCGAGAGGTCCATCAGAACCTCCATCGCGCCGGCCTGGCCGACGGTGATGCGAGATTCGTGCCGCTCGAAGAAGCGGGCGATGAACAGATCGTTTTCGAGCAGGCCGCGCCGGCAGCGCCACTTGAGCTTGCTGAGCGCCCGTTCGTCGAGCGGCTCGGCCGCCGCGCTTCCCGAGGAAAGCGCCGAGGGCGATGGAGTGCCGGGCAAAGCAGCCATGTCGGGTCAGATGGCGCGACGCACCATCAGTTCCTTGATCTTGCCGATGGCCATGGTCGGGTTCAGGCTCTTCGGGCACACGTCGACGCAGTTCATGATCGTGTGGCAGCGGAACAGGCGGTACGGGTCCTCGAGGTTGTCGAGGCGCTCGGCGGTGGCTTCGTCGCGGCTGTCGGCGATGAAGCGGTAGGCCTGCAGCAGGCCGGCCGGGCCCACGAACTTGTCGGGGTTCCACCAGAAGCTCGGGCAGCTCGTCGAGCAGCTCGCGCACAGGATGCACTCGTACAGGCCGTTGAGCTCCTCGCGCTCTTCGGGCGACTGCAGGCGCTCCTTCTCGGGCGGCACGGTGTCGTTCTGCAGGTACGGCTTGATCGAGTTGTACTGCTTGAAGAACTGGGTCATGTCGACGATCAGGTCGCGGATCACCGGCAGGCCGGGCAGCGGCTTGAGCACCACGGTGCCCTTGAGCGTGTTCATGTTGGTCAGGCAGGCCAGACCGTTCTTGCCGTTGATGTTCATCGCGTCGGAACCGCAGACGCCTTCGCGGCACGAGCGGCGGAACGACAGCGTCGGATCCTGCGCCTTGAGCTTCATCAGGGCGTCGAGCAGCATGCGTTCGTGGCCGTCGAGTTCGATCTCGATGGTCTGCATGTAGGGCTTCGCGTCCTTGTCCGGGTCGTAGCGGTAGATCTGGAATGTGCGCTTCATCGTTGTGACCTTGTGAATGCTTTTACGTGGCTGATCTGAGCTGGCGCTTAGAAGGTGCGAACCTTCGGCGGAACCGAGGCGACCGTGAGCGGCTGCAGCTTGACGGGCTTGTAGGAGAGGCGGTTGTCGGCGCTGTACCAGAGCGTGTGCTTCATCCAGTTGGCATCGTCGCGGCCCAGCGGCGCGACCGGATCGTCGGCCGGGCGCTCGTAGTCCTCGACGGTGTGGGCACCGCGGCATTCCTTGCGGGCCGCGGCCGAGACCATGGTGGCCTGCGCCACTTCGATCAGGTTGTCGACTTCCAGTGCCTCGATGCGCGCGGTGTTGAACACCTTGGACTTGTCCTTCAGGCCGATGGCCTTCACGCGCTCGCGCACTTCGGCGATCTTGACCACGCCTTCGTCCATCGAGGCCTGCTTGCGGAACACCGCCGCGTGCTGCTGCATGGTCGAGCGGATCTGGTTGGCCACGTCCTGCGCGTACTCGCCGCCGGTGGAGTTCTGCAGTTCGTTGAGGCGCTCGAGCGTGCGGTCGGCGGCATTGGCCGGCAACGGCTTGTGTTCCTTCAGCTTGTCGTTGAACTCGACGATGTGGTTGCCGGCCGCGCGGCCGAACACCAAGAGGTCGAGCAGCGAGTTGGTGCCCAGGCGGTTGGCGCCGTGCACGCTCACGCACGAGCATTCGCCCACGGCGTAGAGACCGTTGACGACGGCGCTGTTGTCCTCGCCCTTCTGGATCACGACCTGACCGTTGATGTTGGTCGGGATGCCGCCCATCTGGTAGTGGATGGTGGGCACCACGGGGATCGGCTCCTTGGTGATGTCGACGTTGGCGAAGTTGACGCCGATCTCGTACACCGAAGGCAGGCGCTTGTGGATGGTCTCGGCACCGAGGTGGTCGAGCTTCAGCAGCACGTAGTCCTTGTTGGGACCGCAGCCGCGGCCTTCCTTGATCTCCTGGTCCATCGAGCGCGAGACGAAGTCGCGCGGTGCCAGGTCCTTCAGCGTGGGCGCGTAGCGCTCCATGAAGCGTTCGCCGTTGCTGTTGAGCAGGATCGCGCCTTCGCCGCGGCAGCCTTCGGTCAGCAGCACGCCCGCGCCGGCCACGCCGGTCGGGTGGAACTGCCAGAACTCCATGTCCTGCAGCGGGATGCCCGAGCGCGCGGCCATGCCGAGGCCGTCGCCGGTGTTGATGAAGGCGTTGGTCGAGGCCTGGAAGATGCGGCCCGCGCCGCCGGTGGCCAGCAGCACGGTCTTGGCCTGCAGGATGTGCAGGTCGCCGGTTTCCATCTCGAGCGCGGTCACGCCGACCACGTCGCCTTCGTCGTCGCGGATCAGGTCGAGTGCCATCCATTCGACGAAGAACTGGGTGCGCGCTTCCACGTTCTTCTGGTAGAGCGTGTGCAGCATCGCGTGGCCGGTGCGGTCGGCCGCGGCGCAGGCGCGCTGCACGGGCTTCTCGCCGTAGTTGGCCGTGTGGCCGCCGAACGGACGCTGGTAGATCGTGCCGTCGGGGTTGCGGTCGAAGGGCATGCCGAAGTGCTCGAGCTCGTACACGACCTTCGGTGCCTCGCGGCACATGAACTCGATCGCGTCCTGGTCGCCGAGCCAGTCGGAACCCTTGATCGTGTCGTAGAAGTGGTAGTGCCAGTTGTCCTCGCTCATGTTGCCGAGCGAGGCGCCCACGCCGCCTTGCGCAGCGACGGTGTGCGAACGGGTGGGGAACACCTTGGAGAGCACGGCCACGTTGAGGCCCGCGCGCGCAAGTTGCAGCGAGGCGCGCATGCCGGAACCGCCGGCACCGACGATCACGACGTCGAACTTGCGCTTGGTGATTTGTTCTTTTGTGTAGGTCATGGTGGGGATGGGGTCGTCAGATTTTCCAAAGCACTTGAATGGCCCAACCCGCACAACCGACCAGCCAGACGATGGTGAAGATCTGGAGCACGAGGCGGATCGCGACGGGCTGGATGTAGTCCATCCAGATGTCGCGCATGCCGACCCACACGTGATAGAGCAGCGACACGATGACGCAGAAGGTCAGGACCTTCATCCACTGGGCGGCGAAGATGCCGGCCCACAGGTCGTAGCCGATCGGGCCGCGCGTGAAGATCAGCTGCGCCAGCAGGATGATCGTGAAGAGCGCCATCAGGGCGCCCGTGACGCGCTGGCTGAGCCAGTCGCGCAGACCGTAGTGCGCGCCGACGACGATGCGCTTGGAGCCGTAGTTCACAGACATTTCAGGCTCCTTCTCAGTACAGGCCGAACAGCTTGGCGCCGAGCACGACGGTCAGCAGGACGCTCGCAGCCAGCGTGAAGATGGCCGAGCTCTTGCCGAACTCCTTGGTCACGGCCTTGTGGCTCACGTCCATCCAGAGGTGGCGCACGCCGGCGATGAAGTGGTGCAGGTAGGCCCAGATCAGCGCGAGCACCACGAGCTTGAAAAACCAGCCCGGAACGAAACCAAGGCCGCTGTTGAAGGCGGCCTTGAACTTGGCGAACGAATAGTCGGACGAGAGCGAGGTGTCGAACATCCAGATGATGAACGGCAGCAGCAGGAACATCAGCGCGCCGCTGACGCGGTGCAGGATCGACACGATGCCGGCCGGAGGCAGACGGTAGGTCGTGAGATCGGTGAAGGCGTTGATGTTGCGGAATTCGCGACGCCGTGGTGTGGAGGAGGATGCAAGCTCTGTCATGGAGGGGCTTTCGTGGCTTGTTGATTGACTTGTTCTGAGAGCGAACGCTTTTGTTTTCTCTTCGGGAAATGCAAACAACGCAAAATTCTATTGCAATGCACCATCGCGCATCGGTCGCGCTCGCGTCGACGCACCGCCGCAGTCGGATGCTCTTGACTTCATAGCGTGTTGCGCGCGCTGCACGGCGGCTCGAAGCGTATTCGTTGCATGGTCCATCGTGAGGCGCATTCAGCCGAGCTGGTTGCGATAGTGGTGCGTGTCGGTGCGATAGAGACCGCGGCGCAGTTCCATCGGCATGTCGTGGTACGTGTGGGCCACGCGTTCGACGCTCAGCAGCGGCATCTGCGGCGTGACGTCGAGCAGCTGCGCCTGTTCGGCATCGGGCAGCACCGCGCGGATCTTCTCTTCGGCGCGCACCATGCGCACGCCGAATTCGGTTTCGAACAGCGCGTACATCGGACCGGGCCAGGCGCGCAGCCGCTCGGCCGTGAGGCCCTTGAACGGCGTGCCCGGCAGCCAGAGGTCCTCGAGGATGGTCGGCACGCCGCCGTAGGCGAGCACGCGCCGCACCTGCAGCACGGCGTCGCCGGTGCGCAGGCCCAGTGCGCGCGCCACGTCGGCCGAGGCGCGCAGGCGCTTGCAGTCGACGATGGTGCGTTCGGCCGGACCTTCCGCGTTCGGATGGCCGGTGTCGGGCACCAGCTTCAGGAAGCGGTACTGCACATGCTGCTCGGCATGCGTGGCGACGAAGGTGCCCTTGCCCTGGCGCCGCACCACGAGGTTCTCGGCCGCGAGTTCGTCGATCGCCTTGCGCACCGTGCCCTGGCTGACGCGAAAGCGCACGGCCAGGTCCATCTCGCTCGGGATCGGCTCGCCCGGCTTCCACTCGCCCGCCTGCAGGCTCTGCAGGATCAGGGTCTTGATCTGCTGGTAGAGCGGGCTGAACGAGGGCGTGGTGGGCTCGTCGAGGGTGGTGGTGGGGCTGTTCATGGCAGGGCGTGGGTAAGCGCCGTAGCGGAACCCGGAGGATATCTTATATAAGACATAAGACGGGGCTCATCGAATCGGCTTAAAATGCCCGCCGTTCCCGCGCCGCGGCCGTCCGGCCCGTTTCGGACCTTCCGGCCGCCCCGCGAGACTTCCGCCGCCGCGTCTCGCGCGTGCGTCGACACCGTCACATCACTTCTGGAGTCTTCCCATGAGCAAAAAGCCCGTCCGCGTTGCCGTCACCGGTGCCGCCGGTCAAATCGGTTATGCCCTGTTGTTCCGTATCGCGTCCGGCGAAATGCTCGGCAAGGACCAGCCGGTCATCCTGCAATTGCTCGAAATCCCCGACGAGAAGGCCCAGAAGGCGCTCAAGGGCGTGATCATGGAGCTCGAGGACTGCGCCTTCCCGCTGCTGGCCGGCGTGATCCCCAGCGGCGACCCGCTGGTGGCCTTCAAGGACGCCGACTACGCGCTGCTCGTGGGTGCCCGTCCGCGCGGCCCCGGCATGGAGCGCGCCGACCTGCTGGCCGCCAACGCGCAGATCTTCACGGCCCAGGGCAAGGCGCTCAACGCCGTCGCCAGCCGCGACGTCAAGGTGCTGGTGGTCGGCAACCCGGCCAACACCAACGCCTACATCGCCATGAAGAGCGCGCCGGACCTGCCGCGCAAGAACTTCACCGCCATGCTGCGCCTGGACCACAACCGTGCCGCCAGCCAGATCGCCGCCAAGACCGGCACCGCCGTGGGCGACATCGAGAAGCTCACCGTCTGGGGCAACCACTCGCCCACGATGTACGCCGACTACCGCTTCGCCACCGTCGGCGGCAAGAGCGTCAAGGACCTGATCAACGACCAGGTCTGGAATGCCGACACCTTCCTGCCCACCGTCGGCAAGCGCGGCGCCGCGATCATCGAAGCGCGCGGCCTGTCGTCGGCCGCCTCGGCCGCCAACGCCGCCATCGACCACATGCGCGACTGGGCCCTGGGCTCGAACGGCAAGTGGGTCACGATGGGCATCCCGTCGGACGGCCAGTACGGCATTCCGAAGGACGTGATCTTCGGCTTCCCGGTCACCACCGAAAACGGCGAATACAAGCTGGTCGAAGGCCTGGCCATCGACGAATTCAGCCAGGAACGCATCAACAAGACGCTCAAGGAACTGCAGGACGAGCAGGCCGGCGTCGCCCACCTGCTGTAAGCCAGGCACCGGCATGCTCGACTGGAACCCCGCGCTCTATCGTCGCTACGAGGACGAGCGCACCCGCCCCGCACAGGAACTCCTGGCGCGGGTGCCTCTGGCGGAGGCGGCCCGCGTGGTCGACCTCGGCTGCGGTCCGGGCAACTCCACCGAGCTGCTGGTCCACCGGTTCCCGAAGGCCCAGGCCCTCGGGACCGACAACTCCGAAGCCATGCTGGTCAGCGCGCGCGAGCGCCTGCCCGGCGCGCGCTTCGAGCTGAGCGACATCGCGACCTGGGCGCCTTCCGCGGAAGCGGCGCCCGACCTCATCTATGCGAACGCGTCGCTGCAATGGGTGCCCGATCACGAAACGCTGATCCCGCGCCTGTTCGACGCGCTCGCCCCCGGCGGCGTGCTGGCCATCCAGATGCCCGACAACCGCCAGGAACCCACGCACCGCCTGATGCGCGCGCTCGCGGCCGAAGCACCCTGGGCCGAGCCCATCGGCGATGCCGACCGGCTGCGCACCAGGCTGCTGCCGCTGGGCGGCTACTACGACCTGCTCGCGCCGCGCGCGGCCAACGTCGATGTCTGGCACACGATCTACCAGCACCGCATGGCCGATGCCGCCTCCATCGTCGAATGGGTGCGCGGCACGGGCCTGAAGCCCTTCGTCGACCGGCTGCCGCCCGACCTGCAGGCCAGCTACCTGGCCGAATACGAGCGCCGCGTGAACGAGGCCTACCCGGCACGCACCGACGGCAAGCGGCTGCTGGCCTTCCCGCGCATGTTCATCGTGGCGCAGAAGAAGGCGTGACCACCGTGAGCGAACGCGCCCCCGCCCATCCCGCCCAGGTGCTGCTCGGCGCGCAGGCCGGCGCCGTCAGCCTGCCGGTGTGCGACCACTACAGCGGCGTCGAGGCGCGCATGAAGAAGAGCCTCGCGCTCCAGGCCGAGATGGCCGAGGAGTTCGGCGCCTGCGTGTTCGACGTCACCCTCGACTGCGAGGACGGCGCCCCGGTGGGCGGCGAGGCCGAGCATGCCGCGCTGGTCACCGAGCTGGCGCTGGCCGCCAGGCCCGGCATGCGCGTCGGCGTGCGCGTGCACCCGGTCGACCACCCGGCCTTCGCGGGCGACGTGGTCACCATCGCGGGCCGTGCCGGCCAGCGGCTGAGCCACCTGATGGTGCCGAAGGTCGAGTCGGTGGCCGATGTCGAGCAGGCCGTGGCCGCGCTCGATGCCGCCGATGCGGAAACGCTGCCGCTGCACGTGCTGATCGAATCGCCCCTGGCCGTGCACAACGCCTTCGACATCGCCGCCCATCCGCGCGTGCAGTCGCTGAGCTTCGGCCTGATGGACTTCGTCTCGGCCCACGCCGGCGCCATCCCCGCCGAGGGCATGGGGGCCGCGGGCCAGTTCACGCATCCGCTGGTGGTGCGCGCCAAGCTGGCGATCGCCTCGGCCGCGCATGCGCACGGCAAGGTGCCCTCGCACTGCGTGGTGACCGAGTTCAACGACATGGACGCCATGCGCACCGCGGCCCGCAAGGCGGCCCGCGAATTCGGCTACACGCGCATGTGGAGCATCCATCCGAACCAGATCCGGCCGATCCTCGAGGCCTTCGCGCCCGACGAGGCGCAGATTCAAATTGCCACAAATATCCTGGTCAAGGCGGCGGCCGCGGATTGGGCGCCGACACAAATTGATGGCACATTGCACGACCGCGCGAGCTACCGTCATTTCTGGCAGGTACTGACGCGTGCCCACGCAACAGGGCGCGCGTTGCCGCCAGAGGCCCAGGCCTGGCTGACGCCCGCGGTCTCCTGAAACCTCCGAACCAGCCTCAAGGAAACCCTCACATGAAGAAAATCGCCCTGATCGCCGCAGTGGCCCTGGCTCTGCCGTTCGGTGCGCTGGCCCAGAGCAGCAGCACGCCCGCCAAGCCGGCCGCTGCCAAGCCCGCCGCCAAGTCCGCCGAAGCCAAGAAGGCACCGCCCAAGCGCCAGGTCACCCGCAAGGCCGCCAAGGCCGTCGAGGAAGTCACGCCGATCAGCGACGACACCAACATCGTGCTCACCGAGTCCGACCTCGAGGTCGCCAAGCGCGTGTCGACCGGCAAGGCCCAGTGCGAACTCGGCGCCGACGTGACCGTGACCGAGGACGAGAAGAAGCCCGGCTTCTTCACCGTGACCACCAAGGGCCTGCGCTACCGCATGCACCCGGTCGAAAGCCGCACCGGCGCCATCCGCCTCGAAGACCCCCGTGCCGGCGCCATGTGGCTGCAGCTGGGCAACAAGTCGATGCTGATGAACCAGAAGGCAGGCCTACGCATCGCCGACGAATGCCAGACGCCGGCCCAGATCGCCTTTGCCGAAGAAATGAAGAAGAACCCGCCGAAGAGCCTTTTCGAAGGCGCTGACGGCGACAAGAAGTAAGTCGACCCCACGAGGGACGGCGCGGCTCTTGCTTGCCGACCGGCGAAAGCCGGACGGCGGGTCGAACACCGCGCCGCATGCCCTCCAGCCCCAAGTTTCCGGAGAAAAGAAGATGTTGCAAGCCTACGTTGACCATGTCGCCGAGCGCGCCGCGCTCGGTATCCCGCCGCTGCCCCTGAGCGCGAAGCAGACCTCTGAAGCGATCGAGCTCCTCAAGAGCGCGAACGAAAAGGACGGTGCCTTCCTGCTCGACCTGCTGACCCACCGCGTGCCCGCGGGCGTGGACGACGCTGCCAAGGTCAAGGCCAGCTATCTCGCGGCCGTGGCGCATGGCGCCGAGAAGAGCGCGTTCATCACGCGCGCCCGTGCCACCGAACTGCTCGGCACGATGCTCGGCGGCTACAACATCAGCCCCATGATCGACCTGCTGGACGACGCCGAAGTCGGCGCCGTCGCGGCCGAGGGCCTCAAGAAGACGCTGCTGATGTTCGACCAGTTCCACGACGTCAAGGAAAAGGCCGACAAGGGCAATGCCAACGCCAAGGGCGTGCTGCAGAGCTGGGCCGATGCCGAGTGGTTCACCAGCCGCCCCGAAGTGCCGCAGAGCATCACCGTCAGCATCTTCAAGGTGGCCGGCGAGATCAACACCGACGACCTGTCGCCCGCGCCCGACGCGACCACGCGTCCCGACATCCCGATGCACGCCCTGGCGATGCACAAGAACGCGCGCCCCGGCATCGTTCCCGAGGAAGACGGCAAGCGCGGCCCGGTGAAGTTCATCGAGGACCTGCGCGCGCGCGGCCACCTCGTGGCCTACGCCGGCGACGTGGTCGGCACGGGTTCGTCGCGCAAGAGCGCGACCAACTCGGTGCTGTGGTTCACCGGCGAGGACATCCCGTTCGTGCCCAACAAGCGCTTCGGCGGCGTCTGCCTCGGCGGCAAGATCGCGCCGATCTTCTACAACACGATGGAAGACTCGGGCGCGCTGCCGATCGAGCTCGACGTGACGCAGATGAACATGGGCGACGTGGTCGAGCTGCGTCCCTACGAAGGCAAGGCCCTGAAGGACGGCCAGGTCATCGCCGAATTCACCGTGAAGAGCGATGTGCTGTTCGACGAAGTGCGCGCCGGCGGCCGCATTCCGCTGATCATCGGCCGCGGCCTCACGGCCAAGGCGCGCGAAGCGCTGGGCCTGCCGGTCTCCACGCTGTTCCGCCTGCCGCAAAGCCCGGTCGACACCAAGAAGGGCTTCTCGCTGGCACAGAAGATGGTCGGCCGCGCCTGCGGCCTGCCCGAAGGCCAGGGCGTGCGCCCGGGCACGTACTGCGAACCCAAGATGACCTCGGTCGGCTCGCAGGACACCACCGGCCCGATGACACGCGACGAGCTGAAGGACCTGGCCTGCCTGGGCTTCTCGGCCGACCTCGTGATGCAGTCGTTCTGCCACACGGCGGCGTACCCGAAGAAGGTCGACGTCAAGATGCACCATGAACTCCCCGAGTTCATGGCCAACCGCGGCGGCGTTTCGCTGCGCCCGGGCGACGGCGTGATCCACAGCTGGCTCAACCGCCTGCTGACCCCCGATACCGTGGGCACCGGCGGCGACAGCCACACCCGCTTCCCGATCGGCATCAGCTTCCCGGCGGGCTCGGGCCTCGTGGCCTTCGCGGCCGCCACCGGCGTGATGCCGCTGGACATGCCCGAGTCGGTGCTGGTGCGCTTCAAGGGCAAGATGCAGCCCGGCGTCACGCTGCGCGACCTGGTCAACGCGATTCCCCTGTACGCCATCAAGTCGGGTCTGCTGACGGTGGCCAAGCAAGGCAAGAAGAACATCTTCTCGGGCCGCATCCTCGAGATCGAAGGCCTGCCCGACCTCAAGGTCGAACAAGCCTTCGAGCTCAGCGACGCCTCGGCCGAACGCTCGGCCGCCGGCTGCACGGTGCACCTGAACAAGGAACCGATCATCGAATACATCAACAGCAACATCACGCTGATGAAGTGGATGATTGCCGAAGGCTACGCGGATGCCCGCACGCTGGCACGCCGCATCGCCGCGCAGGAAGCCTGGCTCAAGGACCCGCAATTGCTCAAGGGCGATGCCGACGCCGACTATGCCGCCGTCATCGAGATCGACCTGGCGGAGATCCACGAACCGATCGTGGCCTGCCCGAACGACCCGGACGACGTGAAGACGCTGAGCGACGTGGCCGGTGCCGCGATCGACGAAGTGTTCATCGGCTCGTGCATGACCAACATCGGCCACTTCCGCGCCGCGTCGAAGCTGCTCGAAGGCAAGCGCGACATCCCGGTCAAGCTGTGGATCGCGCCGCCGACCAAGATGGACGCGCAGCAGCTGACCGAGGAAGGCCACTACGGCGTGTTCGGCAATGCCGGTGCCCGCACCGAGATGCCGGGCTGCTCGCTGTGCATGGGCAACCAGGCCCAGGTGCGCGAAGGCGCCACGGTCATGTCGACCAGCACCCGCAACTTCCCGAACCGCCTGGGCAAGAACACCAACGTGTACCTGGGTTCGGCCGAACTGGCCGCCATCTGCTCGCGCCTCGGCCGCATTCCGACCAAGGAAGAGTACATGGCCAGCGCCGGCGTGCTCGATGCATCCAGCGCACAGATCTACCAGTACCTGAACTTCGACAAGATCGAGGACTACAAGGGCGTGGCGGATTCGGTCACGGCCTGAGCCTGAAGACAGGCCGGACGGTCCCCGGGCCGGCCCTGCCCGCGTCGACGAAGCCCCGCATCCGCGGGGCTTTTTTCATGGCGCGCGCGCTGGCATTCAGAGCGCCGGGGGGCGGTTTGGGCTCAGGTACTGCGTGCCCTTGAGTTCCATCGCCGCGCCCGCGGGTCCGCCCACCGCGTGCGGCAGCGAGGTCGTGAGCGAGGTCGCGAAGTCGCCGCGGTAGAGCTTGGCGCCCTGGTGCGTGAGGTTGGAGTTGGCGTCGATGTGGATCGCCTCGCCCAGGCCCGACCAGAGGCGGCAGAAGCCGTAGTCCTCCGAGAGGTAGCGGCGCGTCACGGGGTCGACCATCACGTCGAAGAAGCGGTAGTGCAGGCCGAGGTCGGCCTCGCCGATGCTGTCGGGCACGTAGCTGAGCTCGGGATAGCTCGCCATCAGCCGCTCGAACACGCCGCGTTTGATCGCCATGAAGCCCGTGGGCGCCTCGGTCATCTTCATGAAGCCGTCGGGCTGCACCTCGAGCTCGACCTTGCCGCTGATCTCGGAGGCGTTGGCGTTGACGGTGTAGCGCGTGAACGTCGCTTCGAACTGCGCGCGCGTGGTGCCGGCCGCGACGCCTTCGTGCGGCCAGTCCTCGCGCTTGAGCGGATAGACGCCGGCCGCGATGTCGTAGTCCGAGAGCAGCAGCCGGAACGCCGCCTGCGCCGAGAAGCCGATGTCCGCGTCGATCCAGAACAGGTGGGTCCATTCCGGGTTGGCGAGGAACTGGGCCACGCAGTTGTTGCGCGCCCGGGTCACGAGGCTTTCGCCCTGGTGGAACAGCACCTGCATGCGCATGCCGGTGCGCTCGGCCTCGATGGCGAAGTTCATCATCGACATCACGTAGTTCTGGAAGAACTTGCCGTCGTGGCTCGGCGTGACGATCACGGGAAAGAAGCGCTGGAGGGCGGAGGGTTCGAGCATGGCGGCTCCGGTTATCGGGCGGGGCGCTGCATCAGGCCGAGCAGCAGCGTGTTGTACACCTCGGTGGCGGCCGCGTTGCCGGGCAGGTAGCGGTCGATCAGGCCGCGCTGGCGCTCGCGGTAGGCGAGCGACTGCGCATCGTGCGTGTCGATCGCCTCGAGCACGCGCGCGCTGCCCGCGGCCACGTCGTTGGCTTCGTAGTAGTAGCCGAGGTCCGCGCACAGGTGGGCGTTGTGCACCAGCGGATAGCCCTGCCAGCAGGTCTCAAGGTAGAAGTAGTTGAGCGGGTTCTCCCACTGGTGCGAGATCACGATGTCGGTGTTCTGCGCCAGGAAGGTCGGCGTGTCGTGCCGGCCCAGGAACACGGCCTTGTGCTCGCGCACCAGATCGAGCTGGTTCATCAGGGTGATGAATTCCATGTTCTCGCGCGCCATCTTCTCGGCGTTGGCCACCTGCAGCAGCGCGATCGCCTCGCGCCGCGCGCGGTAGGCCAGTTCGGCGACCAGGATCGGGTAGAGGCAGAACTTCACCACGTTGATGTTCGGCTCCATCACGCTGAGGCGCCGCGGGCCGACGCGCGGCTGGTAGACGCCGCCCTCGGGCAACCCGCGCGTGCGCTCCTCGAGGAACACCGGGCTCCAGACGAAGGGCACGGCGCGCGCCTCGATCCGGCGCAGCACCTCGAAGTAGGGCTGGCTGATGTGCGCCACCTGCGGAACCATCCAGATGTCGTCGTAGCGCTGGTTGACGAACAGGTTCCGGCCCCACAGCGGCTTGTTGAACAGCATCGACTCCATCGCGTGCACGTACTCGAAGCCGCAGCAGTACGACACCAGCCGGGCGCCGCGCTGCTTGAGGTAGTCGGTCTGCAGGTGGTCGATCTGGCCGCCCAGCTCGATCAGCACGTCGACGCTGTCCTTCGCTCCCTCGAAGTTCGTCGTGGGCCAGCGCGCCTGGTCCCAGGGCAGGGCCGGCGTGATCGGCGTGGCCGTGGTGTTAACCAGCACCACCGAGGCCACGCCCGGGCAGTGCTTGAGCGCCTCGGCCAGAAACACGGCGTTCTGCTTGATGCCGTTGTTCCAGAGGGTTTCGGCTTCGTGGTGGAGGCCGATGGTGATGCCGATGCGGAGGCGGTTGGTTGAATTCACTTTTGTTGCCCAATTGTTAATTGATGCCGCCTGTGCTTTGCGGTGAGAAATAAATCACAGGTGAATAAGTTGTTGTGTGAACAAGTTCCACATTGGACTGGCATCGAGAGCGATTCCGCTCAATTCATCAAGCCACGCGCTGTGATGGCGATGTGAATTAATTCCATGAGATTGAGAAAAAGTCCTTACGAAACATGGGCTTGCGGCGTGACTGGCATTGGTTCTTGGCTGGCATCGAGATTCTATGTTTTCGCAGCCAAGAGACTATCCGGAGACAATTGTTAATCAGTGTGAATGTTAATTTCACGCTGTTCTGTGAACTAAATCATCGAAATTTTTCAAGCAATTTTTCTCGATGCATTTCGAATGTAAACAAGTATGTACATTCCACCGCTCTTGTGAACAGCGCGGTGATTGAGATCTCGGCGACGAGCGTCAAGCACGACCCTTTCACATTTTTTCCGGGACCTCCCGCGCCGGTCCCGAGATTCCACACGCAGTTGGCAGTCAATGAACAAGTCATATAGAAGTATCTGGAATGAGTCGCTCGGTGCATGGGTGGCTGCTTCGGAAATCACTTCCGCCCGAGGCAAGCGCAGCAGTTCGGCTGCCGTGATCTCGGGTGCCGTGCTGAGCGTCGCCCTGGCGTCCTTCGGTTTGATGGAGAGCGCGAACGCCTACATCGTCGGACCGCCGAACGGCGCCTGCAACACGGGTGCGAACACCGGCCCCGATGGCAAGGCCTACCCAGCGACGGTCGATCCGGTCGACGGCTCCGGCGTGTACTCGACGGTGGTGGGCGGGTGCTCGGCCAACGGTGGCGGCTTCCTGGGCGTGACGCTGTTCGGGTCGTTTACCAGAGCCACGGGCAAGGGCGCCAGCATGTACGGCATGGGGTCGACTGCCGCGCAGTTCGCCTCGGCCTTCGGCTTGCAGGCCAACGCCTCCGGCATCAGCAGCGTGGCGATGGGTCACAACTCCGTGGCCAGCGGCGGTACCAGCCTCGCGATCGGCTACTCCGCCAATGCGCTGGGGCCATCGGCCATCGCGATCGGCCCGAACGCCAACGCGGCGGCCCTTGGCTCGTCGAACCTGGCGATCGGCTCCGGAGCGCTGGCCACGGGCACGGCTGCAAGCCTGGGCGATTCGACCGCCATCGGCACCAGCGCCAAGGCCACGGGCCAGGACTCGACCGCCGTCGGCGGCCAGACCACCGCGTCGGGCAAGAACACGCTCGCGATCGGCAACAACGGCACGACGGCATCGGCGGATGGCGCCACCGCCTTCGGCGTCGGCGCGACCGCCTCCGGTCAGAACTCGCTGGCGGCTGGCAACGGTTCCCTTGCTTCGAACAACGGTTCGATCGCCATCGGCAGCAACGCGAACGGCGTGGCCACCTCGGCGGCGACCGACGGCATCGCCATCGGCGGGCAGTCCTCGGTCGTGGCAGCCGCCACCTCCGGCATCGCGGTGGGACGCGGCGCCGTGGTCAACGGCGCCTTCGGCATCGCGCAGGGCGATGGCGTGACCAGCGGCGCGACGGGCCGCAACGTGGCGATCGGCTCCAGCGGGACCATGGCCAACGGCGGCAGTGCGAACGGCGGCGCCGTGGCGATCGGCCGCAATCAGAAGGCGACAGGCGACGGCGCGGTGGCAATCGGCGATCCGAACACTGCCACTGGCACAGGAGCGGTGGCCGTGGGCGCCGACAACACGGCCAACGGGACCGGAGCGCTCGCGGTCGGTAACGCCAACAATGCAATCGGCACGGCCGCCATCGCGCTGGGCAGCACCTCGAACGCTACCGCGAACGGCACCGTGGCGATCGGTAATGTGGCGAATGCCTATGGCACCGAAGGCGTCGCGATCGGTTCGGGCGTACGGGCCAACACCTTCGGTACCGCGATCGGAACCGGCTCCAACGCTGCTGGCATGAGTTCCACCGCCATCGGCCAGGCTGCCAGCGCCCAGGGCCTCAATTCGACGGCGATCGGGCTCAACAGCCGCGCCCTGGCGACGCAGGGGGTGGCGATCGGCGCGATCGCCACCGCAGGCGACAACGCGTTGGCCATGGGGTATAGCGCGAACGCCTTGGGAGGCAGCAGCCTGGCTCTTGGGGCCCTTTCCACGGCCAATCAGTCCGGAGGGGTGGCGGTCGGCACGTTCTCGCAAGCGACCGGATCTTCTGCCACGGCCTTGGGCACCGCCGCCAATGCATTCGGCAACAGAAGCGTGGCGCTCGGGCGCGACGCGGCTGCCGGCAACACGGGCAGCGTCGCCATCGGCAACACCGCCAATGCCGTGGCTGCCAACGCCGTGGCGATCGGCACCGTGTCGATCGCCACGGGTGCCGACTCGCTGGCGCTTGGCACCAACGCGCGTTCCATCGCGGACGGCGCCATCGCCATCGGCAAGAACGCCGCCATCGGCTCGAACACCGACGTCAACACCATCGCGATCGGCACGAACGCGAACAGCTGGGGCGGCAGCATCGCGCTGGGTACCGGCGCATCCGCCGACCAGATCGGGGTGGCGCCGCAGAACGCCTCGATCGCGATCGGCGGCAATGCAACGACCGACGACCGGACCACCCGCAGCATCGCGATCGGCAACGGTGCCGTCGTCAAGTCGGCGGACCTGTCGGTCACCGATGCGGCGATCGCCTTCGGCGCCAACGCGATCAGCCTGGGCTCGAACGCGGTGTCGATGGGCACGGGCGCCAACGCCGCTTATGCCAACAGCGTCGCGCTGGGCGCGGGCAGCGTGACGGGCGCCAAGGCGCCGACCGGCAACGGCTTCCTCACCGGCACCAACGCACCCGCCTCCGAAGTCTCGGTGGGCTCGTCGTCGGCCCTGCGGCGCATCACCAACGTGGCCGATGGTGCGGCGCTGCAGGACGCCGTGACGGTGGCGCAGCTGAGCACGGGCATGAGCACGACCGCCAGCAGCATCGGCAGCCTGTCGTCGGGCCTGAGCACGACGAACAGCCGGGTGTCGAGCCTGTCGACCTCGACATCGACAGGGCTGAGCACCGCCACCAGTTCCATCAGCAGCCTGTCGACCTCCACCTCGACGGGCCTGAGCACGGCCACGAGCAGCATCGGCAGCCTGTCGTCGGGTCTGAGTACGACGAACAGCAGCGTGTCGAGCCTGTCGACTTCGACGTCGACCGGGTTGAGCACGGCGACCAGTTCCATCGGCAGCCTGTCGACCTCGACCTCGACGGGCCTGAGCACGGCCACGAGCAGTATCGGCAGCCTGTCGTCGGGTCTGAGCACGACGAACAGCAGCGTTTCGAGCTTGTCGACTTCGACATCGACTGGATTGAGCACGGCGACCAGCGCCATCGGCAGCCTGTCGACCTCGACCTCGACGGGCCTGAGCACTGCGACGAGCAGCATCGGCAGCCTGTCGTCGGGTCTGAGCACGACGAACAGCAGCGTTTCGAGCTTGTCGACTTCGACATCGACTGGATTGAGCACGGCGACCAGCGCCATCGGCAGCCTGTCGACCTCGACCTCGACGGGCCTGAGCACTGCGACGAGCAGCATCGGAAGCCTGTCGTCGGGTCTGAGCACGACGAACAGCCGCGTGTCGAGCCTGTCGACCTCGACATCGACAGGGTTGAGCACCGCGACCAGTTCCATCGGCAGCCTCTCCACGTCGACTTCCACCGGATTGAGTACGGCAAACAGCCGCATCGATGGCCTGTCGACCGGACTGAGCACCACGACCAGCAGCATCGGCAGCCTGTCGTCGGGCTTGAGCACGACGAACAGCAGCGTGTCCAGCTTGTCGACTTCGACGTCCACCGGCTTGAGCACGGCCACGAGCAGCATCGGCAGCCTGTCGACCTCGACTTCGACCGGCCTGAGCACTGCGGCGAGTTCGATCGGTAGCCTCTCGACGTCCACTTCGACAGGCCTGAGTACCGCGACCAGCTCCATCGGCAGCCTGTCGTCGGGTCTGAGCACGACGAACAGCAGTGTGTCCAGCTTGTCGACTTCGACATCCACGGGGCTTAGCACCGCCACGAGCTCCATCGGTAGCCTCTCGACGTCGACTTCGACGGGCCTGAGCACGGCAACGAGCTCGATTGGCAGCCTCTCCACGTCGACGTCCACGGGCCTGAGCACGGCCACCAGCAGCATCGGCAGCTTGTCATCGGGTTTGAGTACGACGAACAGCAGCGTGTCGAGTCTGTCGACATCGACATCGACGGGTCTCAGTACCGCGGCCAGCAGCATCGGTAGTCTGTCTACCTCGACTTCCACCGGCTTGAGCACGGCCACGAGCAGCATCGGCAGCTTGTCCACGTCGACCTCGACAGGCCTGAGCACTGCAACCAGCTCGATCGGCAGCCTGTCGACCTCGGCCTCCACCGGACTGAGCACCGCCACGAGCTCAATCGGTAGCTTGTCGTCGGGTCTGAGCACGACGAATAGCAACGTGTCGAGCCTGTCGACTTCGACGTCCACTGGCCTGAGCACTGCGACAAGTTCGATTGGCAGCCTGTCCACATCGACGTCGACCGGTCTGAGCACGGCAACGAGTTCGATCGGCAGCTTGTCGACTTCGACGTCGACTGGCTTGAGCACGGCAACGAGCTCGATCGGCAGCCTGTCCACGTCGACCTCTACCGGTCTGAGCACGGCCACGAGCAGCATTGGCAGCCTGTCCACATCGACGTCTACGGGCTTGAGCACGGCGAACAGCCGGATCGATGGCCTGTCGACAGGACTGAGCACCACGACCAGCAGCATTGGCAGCCTGTCGTCGGGCCTGAGCACGACGAACAGCAGCGTGTCGAGCTTGTCGACTTCCAGTTCCACCGGTTTGAGCACCGCAACGAGCTCGATCGGTAGCCTCTCGACGTCGACGTCCACGGGCTTGAGCACCGCGACCAGCAGCATCGGCAGCCTGTCGACCTCCACCTCGACGGGTCTGAGCACGGCCACGAGTTCCATCAGCAGCCTGTCGACTTCGACCTCCACGGGTCTGAGCACTGCAACGAGCAGCATCGGTAGCCTGTCCACCTCGACCTCCACGGGCCTGAGTAGCGCGACGAGCAGTATTGGCAGCCTCTCGACCTCGACGTCGACCGGTTTGAGCACGGCAACGAGTTCCATCGGCAGCCTGTCGACCTCCACGTCGACGGGTCTGAGCACGGCCACGAGCAGCATCGGCAGCCTGTCCACATCGACGTCTACCGGCTTGAGCACGGCGAACAGCCGGATCGATGGCCTGTCGACAGGACTGAGCACCACGACCAGCAGCATTGGCAGCCTGTCGTCGGGCCTGAGCACGACGAACAGCAGCGTGTCGAGCTTGTCGACTTCCAGTTCCACCGGTTTGAGCACCGCAACGAGCTCGATCGGTAGCCTCTCGACGTCGACGTCCACGGGCTTGAGCACCGCGACCAGCAGCATCGGCAGCCTGTCGGCCTCCACCTCGACGGGTCTGAGCACGGCCACGAGTTCCATCGGCAGCCTGTCGACTTCGACGTCGACTGGCTTGAGCACGGCAACGAGTTCGATCGGCAGCCTGTCGACCTCCACGTCGACGGGTCTGAGCACGGCCACGAGCAGCATCGGCAGCCTGTCCACATCGACGTCTACCGGCTTGAGCACGGCGAACAGCCGGATCGATGGCCTGTCGACAGGACTGAGCACCACGACCAGCAGCATTGGCAGCCTGTCGTCGGGCCTGAGCACGACGAACAGCAGCGTGTCGAGCTTGTCGACTTCCAGTTCCACCGGTTTGAGCACGGCCACGAGCTCGATCGGTAGCCTCTCGACCTCGACGTCCACGGGTTTGAGCACGGCCACGAGCTCCATCGGCAGCTTGTCGACGTCCACCTCGACGGGCTTGAGTACGGCAACGAGTTCCATCGGCAGCTTGTCCACGTCGACTTCGACGGGTCTGAGCACCGCCACGAGCAGCATCGATAGCCTGTCTACCTCGACCTCCACGGGTCTGAGCACTGCGACGAGTTCCATCGGCAGCCTGTCCACGTCGACCTCCACGGGCCTGAGCACTGCAACCAGCAGCATCGACAGCCTCTCGACCTCGACGTCGACCGGTTTGAGCACGACCACGAGTTCCATCGGCAGCCTGTCCACGTCGACTTCGACGGGTTTGAGCACCGCGACTAGCAGCATCGATAGCCTCTCGACTTCGACGTCGACTGGCCTCAGCACGGCGACGAGCTCCATTGGCAGCCTGTCGACCTCCACGTCGACGGGTCTGAGCACAGCGACGAGCAGTATCGATAGCCTCTCGACTTCGACGTCGACTGGCTTGAGCACCACAACGAGCTCGATCGGCAGCCTGTCCACCTCGACCTCCACGGGCCTGAGCACAGCGACCAGCAGCATCGATAGCCTGTCGACCTCGACGTCGACTGGCTTGAGCACGGCAACGAGTTCGATCGGCAGCCTGTCGACCTCTACGTCGACGGGTCTGAGCACCGCGACAAGCAGCATCGATAGCCTCTCGACCTCGACGTCCACCGGCCTGAGCACGGCAACGAGCTCCATCGGCAGCTTGTCCACCTCGACTTCGACGGGTCTGAGCACCGCTACGAGCAGCATTGGCAGCCTGTCCACCTCGACTTCCACGGGGCTGAGCACCGCAACCAGCAGCATCGATAGCCTGTCGACCTCGACGTCGACTGGTTTGAGCACGGCAACGAGCTCGATCGGCAGCCTGTCCACGTCGACCTCGACAGGTCTGAGCACCGCGACAAGCAGCATCGATAGCTTGTCGACCTCGACATCGACCGGCTTGAGTACGGCGACGAGCAGCATCGATAGCCTCTCGACTTCGACGTCGACTGGCTTAAGCACCGCAACGAGCTCGATCGGCAGCCTGTCCACCTCGACCTCTACGGGCCTGAGCACCGCGACGAGCAGTATCGATAGCCTCTCGACTTCGACGTCGACTGGCTTGAGCACCGCAACGAGCTCGATCGGCAGCCTGTCCACGTCGACCTCGACAGGTCTGAGCACCGCGACAAGCAGCATCGATAGCTTGTCGACCTCGACATCGACCGGCTTGAGTACGGCGACGAGCTCCATCGGCAGCCTGTCGACTTCTACCTCGACGGGCCTGAGCACTGCGACGAGCAGCATCGATAGCCTGTCGACATCCACTTCGACTGGCCTGAGCACGGCAACGAGCTCGATCGGTAGCCTGTCCACATCGACGTCTACTGGCCTGAGCACTGCCACCAGCAGCATTGGTAGCCTGTCCACCTCGACGTCGACTGGCCTCAGCACTGCAGCGAGCTCCATTGACAGCCTGTCGACCTCCACGTCGACAGGTCTGAGCACGGCAACGAGCTCGATTGGCAGCCTGTCTACCTCGACCTCGACCGGCTTGAGCACTGCGACGAGTTCCATCGACAGCTTGTCGACCTCGACATCCACCGGCCTCAGCACGGCAACGAGTTCCATCGGCAGCTTGTCCACCTCGACCTCGACGGGGCTGAGCACCGCTACGAGCAGCATTGGCAGCCTGTCGACTTCGACCTCCACGGGTTTGAGCACGGCGACGAGCAGCATCGATAGCCTCTCGACCTCGACGTCGACTGGTTTGAGCACGGCAACGAGCTCGATCGGCAGCCTGTCCACGTCGACCTCTACCGGCCTGAGCACCGCAACGAGTTCGATCGGCAGCCTGTCGACCTCCACGTCGACGGGTCTGAGCACTGCCACGAGCAGCATCGATAGCTTGTCGACTTCGACGTCGACCGGTTTGAGCACGGCGACGAGTTCCATCGGTAGTCTGTCGACCTCCACGTCGACGGGTCTGAGCACCGCCACGAGCAGCATCGACAGCTTGTCGACTTCGACCTCCACGGGTCTGAGCACTGCGACGAGTTCCATCGGTAGCCTGTCGACCTCGACCTCCACGGGCCTGAGCACGGCAACGAGTTCCATCGGCAGCCTCTCGACCTCGACTTCGACGGGGCTGAGTACGGCGACCAGCAGCATCGATAGCTTGTCGACATCGACTTCGACTGGCCTCAGCACGGCAACGAGCTCGATCGGCAGCCTGTCGACCTCGACTTCCACGGGCTTGAGCACGGCCACGAGCTCCATCGGTAGCCTGTCCACCTCGACCTCTACGGGCCTGAGTACTGCGACGAGCAGCATCGATAGCCTCTCGACTTCGACCTCGACGGGTCTGAGCACTGCGACCAGCAGCATCGATAGCTTGTCGACATCCACTTCGACTGGCCTGAGCACGGCAACGAGCTCGATCGGTAGCCTGTCCACCTCAACCTCCACGGGTCTGAGCACCGCGACGAGCAGCATCGACAGCTTGTCGACCTCGACGTCGACTGGACTGAGTACGGCAACGAGCTCGATTGGCAGCCTGTCCACATCGACGTCGACCGGATTGAGCACGGCGACCAGTAGCATCGACAGCCTGTCGACCTCCACGTCGACGGGTCTGAGCACGGCAACGAGCTCTATCGACAGCCTGTCGACTTCGACCTCCACGGGGTTGAGCACCGCGACGAGTTCGATCGGTAGTCTGTCGACGTCCACGTCGACCGGTCTGAGCACGGCCACGAGTTCCATCGGTAGCCTGTCCACGTCGACCTCTACGGGCCTGAGTACCGCGACGAGCAGCATCGATAGCCTCTCGACTTCGACGTCGACTGGTCTGAGCACGGCGACCAGCAGCATCGATAGCTTGTCGACATCGACTTCGACTGGCCTCAGCACGGCAACGAGCTCGATCGGCAGCCTGTCGACCTCGACTTCCACGGGCTTGAGCACGGCCACGAGTTCCATCGGTAGCCTGTCCACCTCGACCTCCACCGGCTTGAGCACTGCGACGAGTTCCATTGGTAGCTTGTCGACCTCGACGTCGACTGGTCTGAGCACGGCAACGAGTTCCATCGGTAGCCTGTCCACCTCGACCTCCACGGGCCTGAGCACCGCGACCAGCAGCATCGATAGCCTGTCGACCTCCACGTCGACTGGCCTGAGCACGGCAACGAGCTCGATCGGTAGCCTGTCCACCTCGACATCTACGGGCCTGAGCACCGCGACGAGCAGCATCGATAGCCTCTCGACTTCGACGTCGACTGGTCTGAGCACGGCAACGAGCTCGATCGGTAGCCTGTCCACCTCGACCTCTACGGGCCTGAGCACCGCGACCAGCAGCATCGATAGCTTGTCGACATCGACTTCGACTGGCCTCAGCACAGCAACGAGTTCGATCGGCAGCCTGTCGACCTCCACGTCGACGGGTCTGAGCACTGCCACGAGCAGCATCGACAGCTTGTCGACTTCGACCTCCACGGGTCTGAGCACTGCGACGAGTTCCATCGGTAGCCTGTCGACCTCGACCTCCACGGGCCTGAGCACGGCAACGAGTTCCATCGGCAGCCTCTCGACCTCGACTTCGACGGGGCTGAGTACGGCGACCAGCAGCATCGATAGCTTGTCGACATCGACTTCGACTGGCCTCAGCACGGCAACGAGCTCGATCGGCAGCCTGTCGACCTCGACTTCCACGGGCTTGAGCACGGCCACGAGTTCCATCGGTAGCCTGTCCACCTCGACCTCCACCGGCTTGAGCACTGCGACGAGTTCCATTGGTAGCTTGTCGACATCGACTTCGACTGGCCTCAGCACAGCAACGAGTTCGATCGCAAGCCTGTCCACGTCGACTTCGACGGGTCTGAGCACCGCGACGAGCAGCATCGATAGCCTCTCGACTTCGACGTCGACTGGTCTGAGCACGGCAACGAGTTCGATCGGCAGCCTGTCCACCTCGACCTCTACGGGCCTGAGTACCGCGACGAGCAGCATCGATAGCCTCTCGACTTCGACGTCGACTGGTCTGAGCACGGCAACGAGTTCGATCGGCAGCCTGTCCACGTCGACTTCGACGGGTCTGAGCACTGCGACGAGCAGCATCGACAGTCTTTCGACCTCGACGTCGACTGGCCTCAGCACTGCAACGAGCTCCATTGGTAGTCTGTCCACGTCGACCTCGACGGGTCTGAGTACTGCGACGAGCAGCATTGGTAGCCTGTCCACCTCGACTTCCACGGGGCTGAGCACCGCAACCAGCAGCATCGATAGTCTGTCGACCTCGACGTCGACTGGCCTGAGCACGGCAACGAGTTCGATCGGCAGCCTGTCCACGTCCACATCGACGGGCCTGAGCACCGCAACCAGCAGCATCGATAGTCTGTCGACCTCGACCTCCACCGGCTTGAGCACTGCGACGAGCAGCATCGATAGCCTGTCGACCTCCACGTCGACGGGTCTGAGCACCGCGACGAGCAGTATCGATAGCCTCTCGACTTCGACGTCGACTGGCTTGAGCACCGCAACGAGTTCGATCGGTAGCTTGTCCACATCGACCTCGACCGGTCTGAGCACGGCCACCAGCTCTATCGGCAGCCTGTCGACGTCCACGTCGACCGGTTTGAGCACGGCAACGAGCTCGATCGGCAGCCTTTCGACCTCGACGTCTACCGGCCTCAGCACGGCGACGAGTTCGATCGGTAGCCTGTCCACGTCCACTTCGACGGGCTTGAGCACTGCGACGAGTTCTATCGGCAGCCTCTCGACCTCCACGTCGACCGGCTTGAGCACGGCGACGAGCTCCATCGGCAGTTTGTCGACTTCGACCTCCACGGGTCTGAGCACCGCCACGAGCAGCATCGACAGCCTGTCGACCTCGACCTCCACGGGCTTGAGCACTGCGACGAGTTCCATCGGCAGCCTCTCGACCTCGACGTCTACCGGCCTCAGCACGGCGACGAGTTCGATCGGTAGCTTGTCCACGTCGACGTCGACCGGTCTGAGCACGGCGACTAGCAGCATCGGCAGCCTTTCGACCTCCACGTCGACTGGCTTGAGCACGGCGACGAGCTCGATCGGTAGCCTGTCCACGTCCACTTCGACGGGCCTGAGCACCGCCACGAGCAGCATCGGCAGCCTCTCGACCTCGACGTCCACCGGGTTGAGCACGGCGACGAGCTCCATCGACAGCTTGTCCACTTCGACCTCGACCGGTCTGAGCACTGCCACCAGCGCGATCGGTAGCCTGTCGACTTCGACGTCCACGGGTCTGAGCACTGCGACGAGTTCCATCGGCAGCCTGTCGACGTCCACGTCGACCGGCCTCAGCACCGCCACGAGCAGCATCGACAGCCTGTCCACCGGTCTGAGCACCGCCACCAGCGGCGTCAGCAGCCTCTCGACGTCGACGTCGACCGGCCTCAGCACCGCAACGAGCTCGATCGGCAGCCTCTCGACCTCCACGTCGACCGGCCTCAGCACCGCCACCAGCAACATCGACAGCCTCTCGACCTCGACCTCCACCGGCCTGAGCACGGCGACCAGTTCCATCGGCAGCCTGTCGGTCGGCCTGAGCACCGTCAGCAGCGGCATCGGCAGCCTGTCGATCGGCCTGAGCACGACGAACAGCACCGTCAGCAGCCTGTCGACCTCCACGTCGAGCGGCCTGAGCACTGCGACGAGTGGCATCAACAGCCTGTCGACGTCCACCTCGAGCGGCCTGAGCACGGCGACGAGCAGCATCAACAGCCTGTCGACGTCGACTTCGACCGGCCTGAGCACGGCCACGAGCAGCATCAACAGCTTGTCGACCTCGACGTCGACGGGCTTGAGCACGGCGACCAGCAGCATCAACAGCCTGTCGACATCGACCTCGACCGGTCTGAGCACGGCCACGAGCAGCATCGGCAGCCTGTCGACCGGGCTGAGCACCGCGACCAGCAACATCGGCAGCCTGTCGACGGGCCTGAGCACGACGAACAGCAATGTCGCGAGCCTGTCGACCTCGACCTCGACCGGCCTGAGCACCGTCACCAGCGGCATCGGCAGCCTGTCGAGCGGGCTGAGCACGACGAACAGCAACCTGAACAGCCTTTCGACCGGCATCAGCAGTTCCGTCAGCGGCGTGAGCAGCCTGTCGACCGGCCTGAGCACCACCAACAGCACCGTCACCAACATCTACAACAACGGCACGAAGTACTTCCACGCCAACTCGACCGCAGGCGACTCGCAGGCCACCGGCCAGGAGTCGGTGGCGATCGGGCCGCAATCGGTGGCCAGCGGCGCGAACTCCTTTGCCGCGGGCAACGGCGCGAAGGCGACGGCCGACGGCGCGGTGGCGGTGGGCTTCGGGGCGCAGGCCACGGGCACGAACGCGATCGCGATCGGCAGCGGGGCACTGGCCACCGGTTCGCAGGCGATCGGTGCGGGCGCCAGCGCGGGCGGCAAGGGCGTGGCGATCGGCGACAGCGCGGACGCGGGCGGCACCTCGAGGAGCGCGGCGCCCAACGTCTCGAACGGCACGGCCGTCGGCTTCAACGCGGTGGTCCAGCAGACCGGCGGCGTGGCCCTGGGCTCGGGCTCGGTGGCCTCCAGGGGCGCGGGCGTGGCCGGCTACGTGCCAGGCAGCGCCACCGCGGCGCAGGAGGCGGCGATCAAGGCCACCACCAGCACGCAGGGCGCGGTGTCGGTCGGCGATGCGGCCAACGGCCAGTTCCGCCAGATCACCGGCGTGGCCGCGGGCTCGGCCGACAGCGACGCCACCAACGTGGCGCAGCTCAAGGCGGCCTCGGCGGCTTCGAAGGCCAGCAGCGTGCAGTACGAGACCAACCCCGACGGGTCGGTCAACTACAACCAGATCACGCTGGGCGCCGGCCAGGCGGCGGGCGGCACGCGCATCAGCAACGTGGCACCGGGCATCCTGCCGGGCGACGCGGTCAACGTGCAGCAGCTGAACGACGTGCGCAACCAGATCGGCGACGTGGCGCGCGTGGCCTACTCGGGCACGGCGATGGCGTTCGCGATGTCGGGCACCTACCTGCCGACCCTCTACCCCGGCGAGAAGACCGTGGGCGTGGGCTTCGGCAGCTACAAGGGCTACAGCGCGGTGGCGCTGACCTTCAAGGCGCTGTCGGACGACGGCAAGATGTCCTGGGGCGCGGGCCTCTCGACCACGGGCAAGGAATGGGGCATCAACGCCGGCATCGGCTGGAAGTGGAAGTAAGTCACAGGGAGAGAAAAGCCCCCGCGAAGGCTCCCGCGCCCCAGGGTGCGGGGGCCTTCCTTTTTTGAGGGACACTCATCGCCCATGCGCATCGGTATTTCAGTCCTCACCCACGCCGGCCAGAACATCTGGGAGAACGGCATGGGGCAGAACGTGCTGTTCCTGGCCCGGCTGCTGCAGCAGATCCCTTTCGTCGAGTCGGTCACGCTGATCGACGCGGGCGACCAGTCGGTGATGCCGCCGCAGGTCGACCTCGCCGCCCGCGGGCTCGCGATCGGCCGGGCGCGCGAGCTCACCGATGCGCTCGACGTGGTGTTCGAGATGGCGGGCGCGCTCGAGGTCTCGTGGCTGTCGTATTTCCGGGCGCGCGGCGGGCGCGTGGTGTTCCATTGCGTGGGCCAGCCCTTCGTTTCGCTGGCCGAGCCGATCGTGTTCTCCGACAAGGGGCACTTCAGCCGGCCCGACCGCTGCGACGAGGTCTGGCTGCTGCCCAAGGACGAAACCTTCGCGCCGATGATGCGCGTGTACAACCGCTGCCCGGTGCACGTGGTGCCCTACCTCTGGTCCCCCGAGTTCCTCGCGCAGCGCGTGGCCGAGGTCGAGGCGGCGGGCTTCCGCTTCGGCTACGTGCCGCGCACGGCCGAGCAGCCGGGCTTCCGGGTCGCTATCTTCGAACCCAACATCTCGGTGGTGAAGGCCGGCACCCTGCCGATGCTGATCTGCGACGGCGCCTACCGCGCCGATCCGAAGGCGGTGAGCTGGATGCATGCGCTCAACACGCTGCACATGAAGGACCACCCGACCATGCTCTACCTCGCGAACTCGCTCGACATCGTGCGCGAGCACAAGGCGATCTTCCATGGCCGGCACGACTTCGCGGGCTTCATGGTGCAGCACGCCGACGCGGTGGTGTCGCACCAGTGGCAGAACGACCAGAACTACAGCTACCTCGACGCGCTCTACGGCAACTACCCGCTGGTGCACAACTCGCCCTGGCTGCGCGACGCGGGCTATTACTACCCGGGCTTCGAGGTCGGCGCCGGCGTCGAGCAGCTGCTGAACGCGGCGCGCCATCACGACGCGCAACTCGACGGCTACAGGGCCCGCTCGCAGCGCGTGTTCGACGCGCTCGATCCGCTGGCGAGCGCCAACGTCGAAGGCTATGCGCAACGGCTGCTGCAACTGGTGGGCGGCGATGCGAACTTCCGCGCCGGAGGTGCCGCGCGATGAACGCCATGCCCGGCAAGCTGCGCGTCGGCGTCTCGATCTTCATCCGCAAGGGCGAGCAGAGCCTGTGGGAGAACGGCGTCTACCAGAACTGCCTGTTCCTCGTGATGCTGCTGCTGCGCTCGCCGCGCGTGGCCAGCACGGTGCTCGTGGCCGGCGGCGGCGACGGCGCGCCGGCCGATGCGGCCGGTTTCCTGGCCGATTCGCCGGTGCCGATCATCGACATGGCGACCGCCGCGCAGGAACTCGACGTGATGATCGAGATGAGCGCCCAGCTCGGGCGCGACTGGGCCGTGGCCTTCCGCGAGCGCGGCGGCAAGATCGTGTCGATGCGCGTGGGCAACGACTACGTGATCGACATCGAGCGCATGATCTTCGACAAGCCGCATGGCCTGCTGCTGACGCTCGCGCCCTACCACGAGGTCTGGACGCTGCCCGAGTACGAGGCCACCTGCAAACCCTATTTCGAGGCCGCGTTCCGCACGCCGGTGCGCCTGATGCCGCACCTGTGGAGCCCGATGGTGCTCGAGCGCGCGCTGGCGCGCAGCGGCGGCGGCAAGCCCTTCGCCTACGAGCCCGGGCGCCGGCACTGGCGCGTGGCGATCTTCGAGCCCAACATCTGCATGGTGAAGACCAGCTTCATCCCGATGCTGGGCTGCGAGGCGGCGCACCGCGCGCAGCCCGACCTGATCGAGCGCCTGTGGGTCTACAACAGCTTCCACCTGCGCGAGAAGCCGCTGTTCGTCGGCTTCGCCCAGAGCCTGGACCTGGTGCAGCACGGGCTGGCCTCGTTCGAGGGGCGCTTCCCGGTCTACCAGGTGGTGCCGCCCAATGTCGACTGCGTGTTCGCGCACCATTGGGAGAATGGCCAGAACTACCTCTACTACGAGGCGCTGTACGGCGGCTATCCGCTGGTGCACAACTCGCACCTGATCGGCGACTGCGGCTACCGCTACCAGGGCTTCGACTGCGAGGACGGCGGCCGGGCGCTGCGGCGCGCCTTCGCCGAGCACGACGCCGACCTGCCCAACTACCGCGAGCGCGCGCGGGCGCTGCTCGAGCGGCTGGACCCCGAAGGCGAGGAGAACGTGCGCATCTACACCGCCGCGATCGAGGCGCTCTACGCCTGAACGCGGCCGACTTCGGAACGACCCCCATGACCCCGACATCGCTTCTCCTTCGTCTGCTGCCGTGCGCCGCGGCCTGCACCCTGGCGGCCACAGCCTTCGCGCAGGGCGTGCTCGTGCCCCAGGCACCGCCCGCGCCGCCGCAGGACACCCTCACGCGCGCGGCCACCAGCGTGGGCGTCAAGCGCTGTCTGCCGGCGATCACGCGGCTGTCCTCGCTGACCGTGCAGGGCAGCCGCAGCCACGACGTGCTGCTCGACTGGGACCGCAAGCGCCCCGACAGCGGCCCGGTGTTCTCGCTGATCGGCATCGAGTTCCCGAATGCCGGCGTGGCGGGTTCGATCACCGCGATCCCCGACGACAGCGGCGCCTGCACCGTGGCGGCCGAGCGCATCTCGGTGGCGCCCTTCACCTGCGCGAGCATCGCCCAGCAGGAACTGCCGAACTACCGCGCGACCAAGCTGCTGCCGGTCTACACGGTCTACACCGACGACAAGGAGCCGACCTCGTCGGTGTCGCTGATCGATTCGCCGCCGGGCTGCCTGGTGATCCGGCGCTATGTCGAATACGGCTGGCGCGATCCGGCGGCTGCTGCGGCCGCGCCGGCAGCGGCGCCCGCACCGGCGGCACCGGCCGGGCAGCAGGCGCCGAAGCGGCGCTGAGCCGCGCGGCGCCGCGCGCGCCGGCAATGCAAGCCCGTCTCCGACACGCGCGGTCGTCCTCGGCCGGCCGGCCCCGGGCCGCCCCGGTCGCACCATGGTAGAGCGCCGCGCGCCTGCCTCGCGGCGAAGGAGACACGCATGCCGCTGGCCTCGTTGATCGGCCGCTGGGCCATGAAGCCTTTCTCGAAGGCGTTGCCGCCGTTGGGCGACACCGAACGCGCCGCGCTCGAAGCGGGCACCGTCGGCTTCGAAGGCCAGCTGTTCGCCGGCCGCCCCGATTTCGATGCGCTCGCCGCCTTCGGGCCCAACCGCCTGACCGAGCGCGAACAGGCCTTCATCGACCGCGAGGTGCGCACGCTGTGCGCGATGCTCGACGACCATGCGATCGACGAAGCGAAGGACCTGCCGCCCGAGGTGTGGCGCTACCTGCGCGAGCAGCGCTTCTTCGGAATGATCATTCCCGAGGAGTTCGGCGGCCTGGGCTTCGGCCACCATGCGCATGCCACGGTGGTGGCGCGCATCGCCACCGTCAACGTCGCGACGGCGGTCACGGTGATGGTGCCCAACTCGCTCGGCCCAGCCGAGCTGCTGCTGCGCTACGGCACCGACGGCCAGAAGCAGCACTACCTGCCGCGCCTGGCCGATGGCCGCGAGCTGCCGTGCTTCGGCCTGACCTCGCCCTACGCGGGCTCCGATGCCGCCTCGATCCCCGACCGCGGCGTGCTGGTGGAGCGCGAGTTCGAGGGCCGGCCAACGCGCGGCTTCCTGGTCGATTTCGACAAGCGCTACATCACGCTGGCGCCCGTGGCTACCGTGGTCGGCCTGGCCTTCCACGCGGTCGACGAGAGCCGGCCCGAGGGCCAGCGCGACCTCGGCATCACCTGCGCGCTGATCCCGGTGCCGCACGCGGGCATGGAGATCGGCCGGCGCCATCGCCCGATGGACAGCGCCTTCATGAACGGCCCCATCCACGGCCACCAGGTCTTCGTGCCGATGGACTGGGTGATCGGCGGCGAGCCGCAGGTCGGCCAGGGCTGGCGCATGCTGATGGAGTGCCTGGCCGCGGGCCGCGCCATCTCGCTGCCCGCGCTCGGCTCGGCGATGCAGCAGACCGCGCTGTTCGTGAGCAACGGCTATGGCCGCATCCGCGAGCAGTTCGGCCTGCCGGTGGGCAAGTTCCACGCGGTGGCGGGGCTGGTGGCGCAGATGTCGGCCGAGCTCTATGCGAGCGACGCCGCGCGCCGCTTCACCGCCTGCGCGCTCGATGCCGGCGAGCGGCCCAGCGTGGCGAGCGCGATCCTCAAGGTGCAATTGACCGAGGCCGGCCGGCGCGCGGTCAATCACGGCATGGACATCCTCGGCGGCAAGGGCATCATCTCCGGTCCCTCGAACCTGCTGGGCGTGGCCTATAGGCAGGCGCCGATCGCGATCACGGTGGAGGGCGCCAACATCCTCACGCGCGCGCTGATCGTGTTCGGCCAGGGCGCGGTGCGCTGCCATCCGCACGTGCTCGACGAGATGGCCGCGGTGCAGGCCAACGACGAGAGCGCGCTCGGCAAGGCGCTGATGGCGCATGGTGGGCACGTGGCGCGCAACCTCTGGCACAGCCTGTTCGGCGCGCCGGTGCTGGGCCGCCCGCCCGAGGCGCTGGCGCCCGAGGCCCGGTTGATCGCGCGCATGAGCGCCAAGTACGCGCTCACCGCCGACCTGGCCATGGGCATGCTCGGCGGCAAGCTCAAGCGCATGGAGCTGCTGTCGGCGCGGCTCGGCGACGTGCTGGCCCACCTCTATCTCGCCAGCGCCTGCGTGTGGCGCTATGGCGTGGAGGCGGCGCCCGAGATGCTGCCCTTCGCCCAGGCCGCGATACGCGTGCAGCTCGACCAGGCGGCGGCGATCCTGCACGACCTCTATGCCAACCTGCCCACGCCGGGCCGGCGCTTCATCGGCGCGCTGGTGCTGCGGCGCACCGCGCACCTGGCGCCGCTGCGCGACGTGCAGCTGCTGGCGCTGGCCGAGACGCTGCGCACCCGGCCCGGCGTGGTCGAGCGGCTGGTGCCCGATCTCAGCGAGCCCGCGGCCGGCGGCCTGCGCGACCTGATGAGCGCGCTGGAACTGGGCGACCGGCTCGGCGAGGAAACCGCGGCGCTCAACAAGGTGCTGCGGCGCACGAACTCGCTCGAGGCCGCGGCCCGCACGGCGGCCGATCCGGCGCTCGCGCTGGCCTATCTGCGCGCGGCCGACAAGGTGATCCAGGTCGACGACGTGCCGGGACCGAAGGCGCGCGACGAAGACAAGGCGGGGGAGGGCGCGCTCAGCCCGCCGCAGCCGCCTGCGCCTTCGCCTGCGCAGCCAGCGCCGTCAGGGCCGCCGCCGTCTGCGCATCGGCCGGAAAGAACGACTCCACCGCGAGTTCCTGCAACGTGATGTCGACCGGCGTGCCGAAGATGGTGGTGGTGCTGATGAAGCTCAGCACACCGTTGGGCGTCACGAGCTGGAACGGCACCACCACGCCCGACAGCTCGCCGCCCGCGGGCGGGGTGTCGTGGCCGACGTGGGGCACGGGGTAGGCCGCGAGCTCGTCGTGCAGCTCGACCAGCACGCGGTCGCCGGTGGCGGCGATCTGCTGCTGCAGCCGCTCGAGCAGGTGGGCGCGCCACTGCGCGAGGTTGGCGATGCGCGAGGCCAGCCCGTCGGGCCGCAGGCTCAGGCGCAGCACGTTGACCGGCGGCGTCACCAGCTCGGCCGACGCGCCTTCCATCAACAGCGGCACCAGTGCGTTGTAGGCCACCAGGTTCCAGTGGCGGTCCACCGCCAGCGCGGGGAAGGGTTCGTGGCCCTTGAGCACCAGGTCGACCGCGCGGCGCGCCGAAGCCATGGCCGGGTCGTCGAGCGAGCGCTGGCGGTACATGGGCGCGAAGCCCGCGGCCACCAGTAGCGCGTTGCGCTCGCGCAGCGGCACCTCCAGCCGCTCGGCCAGCCGCAGCACCATCTCGCGGCTGGGCGCGGCACGGCCGGTTTCCACGTAGCTCAGGTGCCGGGTCGAGACCTCGGCCTCCTGCGCCAGGTCGAGCTGGCTCAGGCGGCGGTGCGTGCGCCAGTGCCGCAGGTGCACGCCGAAGGGATCGCGCGCGCCCGGCTGGCCGGGCTTCGTGGGGTGGGGGCGGGGGGTGTTCATGGGGCCGCATTCTGGCGCGCGGGCCGCGCGTCGCCATGACCTGGCAGGTCATGGACGCTGTGCGCCGGTCCCGGAATCATCGACCCCAACGCAGCAGGACAGTCTTGCGGCGTACCACCCGAACCGAAGGAGAAACCTCATGACCGCACGTTCCACGCTCTTCGCCTCGCCACGTTTCCTGCCCCGCGTGATGTGGGCCGACGCCGCCTCCTGCGCCGGCACCGGCGCGCTGCAGGTCGCTTTCACCGACACCCTGGCCCGCCTCACCGGCCTGCCGGCGGCGCTGCTGCTGGGCACCGGGGTGTTCCTGCTGGCCTATGCGGCGGCCGCCGCCTTCATGGCCAGCCGCGCCACCCCGCCGCGCACGCTGATCGGCGTGGTCATGCTCGGCAACCTGGGCTGGGCCGTGGGCTGCGCCGCCTTGCTGGCCGGCGGCCTGTTCCCGGTGACGGCCCTGGGCGTGGCCTGGGTGCTGGCGCAGGCGGTCTGCGTGCTGGTGCTGGCCGAGTTGCAATGGAGCGGACTGCGCGCGAGCCGGCCGGCGGCCCGGATGGCACTGGCCTGAACGCCTTCCGTCCGCATGCCGTCGAGGCGCCCGCGGGGCGCCTTTTTCATGGCCGCTCGAGAGGGCTTTTTGTCAATGGCGGCCATAGCCTTCGGTGGCCTTCCGAAGCGATGCCTGACTACAGCAATTGACATTCATCCCTGCTAACCTTTGAGGCGCTTCACGAACACATTCCCCAAGGAGTCCCACACATGGCCAAAGCACCGGCTCACGCCTTTGCGTCCACCCTCAAGACCTTCAAGACCGCATCGGGCAAGGCCGGCAAGTACTGGTCCCTCAAGGAACTGGCCAAGCAGCACCCGAGCGTCGAGCGGCTGCCGGTGTCGATCCGCATCGTGCTCGAGTCGGTGCTGCGCAACTGCGACGGCCAGAAGGTGTCGGCCAAGCATGTCGAGGAACTGGCCCACTGGGCGCCGAACGCCGAGCGCACCGACGAGATCCCCTTCGTCGTGACCCGCGTGGTGCTGCAGGACTTCACCGGCGTGCCGCTGCTGGCCGACCTGGCCGCCATGCGCAGCGTGGCCGCCAAGCTCGGCAAGTCGCCCAAGACCATCGAGCCGCTGGTGCCGGTCGATCTGGTGGTCGACCACTCGGTGATGGTCGACTACTACGGCACGCCCAAGGCGCTCGACCTCAACATGAAGCTCGAGTTCCAGCGCAACAACGAGCGCTACCAGTTCATGAAGTGGGGCATGCAGGCCTTCGACACCTTCCGTGTCGTGCCGCCCGGCTTCGGCATCGTGCACCAGGTCAACCTCGAGTACTTCGCGCGCGGCGTCTACTCGAACCCGAACGATAAGGGCGACGTCCCGGTCTACTACCCCGACTCGCTGGTCGGCACCGACAGCCACACGACCATGATCAACGGCGTGGGCGTGGTCGGCTGGGGCGTGGGCGGCATCGAGGCCGAGGCCGCGATGCTCGGCCAGCCGGTCTACATGCTCACGCCCGACGTGGTGGGCTTCGAGCTCACCGGCAAGCTGCGCGAGGGCGTGACCGCCACCGACCTGGTGCTCTACGTCACCTCGATCCTGCGCGCCGAGAAGGTGGTGGGCAAGTTCGTCGAGTTCTTCGGTCCGGGCGCCGCCTCGATCGCCGTGCCCGACCGCGCCACCATCGGCAACATGGCGCCCGAGTACGGCGCCACCATGGGCTTCTTCCCGGTCGACGAGATGACCGTCGCCTACTTCGAGGGCACGGGCCGCACCAAGGAGGAGGTCGAGCGCTTCGAGGCCTACTACAAGGCGCAGGGCCTGTTCGGCATGCCCAACCCCGGCGACATCGACTACACCAAGGTCGTGCGCCTGGACCTCGGCACCGTCTCGCCGAGCCTGGCGGGCCCGAAGCGGCCGCAGGACCGCATCGACCTGGGCCACCTGTCGACCAAGTTCTCGGAGCTCTACAGCAAGCCCAACGACGCCAACGGCTTCAACCAGCCGGCCGACAAGCTCAAGCTGCGCTATCCGCTCGCGCCGGCCGGTGCCGGCAACGACGAGGAAACCGCCGCGCCCGCCCCGGGCGCGCCGCGCGACCTGGTCGAGATGGTGGCCAACCGCACGACCAAGGCGGCCGCGCACGTGAGCGCCACCGCGCCGGCGGCGCCGTCCAAATCCAAGGGCGAGGTGACCATCGGCAACGGCGACGTGCTGATCGCCGCGATCACCTCGTGCACCAACACCTCGAACCCGAGCGTGATGCTGGCCGCGGGCCTGCTGGCCAAGAAGGCGGTGGAAGCCGGCCTCTCGGTCAAGCCGCACGTCAAGACCTCGCTGGCGCCCGGCTCGCGCATCGTGACCGAGTACCTCGAGAAGGCCGGCCTGCTGCCCTACCTCGAGAAGCTGGGCTTCTATCTCGCGGGCTACGGCTGCACCACCTGCATCGGCAACGCGGGCGACCTCACGCCCGAGATCAACGAGATCATCACGAAGAACGACCTGATCGGCGCGGCCGTGCTCTCGGGCAACCGCAACTTCGAGGCGCGCATCCATCCGAACCTCAAGGCCAACTTCCTGGCCTCGCCGCCGCTGGTGGTGGCCTTCGCGATCGCGGGCAACGTGATGGTCGACCTGATGACCCAGCCGGTGGGCAAGGGCAAGGGCGGCAAGGACGTCTACCTCGGCGACATCTGGCCCACGCCGAAGGAGATCGACGAGAACCTGCGCTATGCGATGAACGCCAAGTCGTTCCGCGCCAACTACGACAAGGTCAAGACCGACCCGGGCAAGTTCTGGAGCAGCATCAAGGGCACCACGGGCCAGGTCTACGACTGGCCCACCTCGACCTACATCGCCGAGCCGCCGTTCTTCGAGGGCTTCAAGATGAAACCGCATGCCGCGGACGCGGGCTTCAAGGGCGCGCGCATCATGGCGCTGTTCGGCGACTCGATCACCACCGACCACATCTCGCCGGCCGGCTCGATCAAGGAAAGCTCGCCCGCGGGCATCTGGCTCAAGGCGCACGGCGTGCCCAAGGCCGACTTCAACAGCTACGGCTCGCGCCGCGGCAACCACGACGTGATGATGCGCGGCACCTTCGCCAACGTGCGCATCAAGAACCTGATGATTCCGCCGGACGCCAACGGCACGCAGGAAGAGGGCGGCGTCACGCTGTTCCAGCCCGGCAACGAGAAGATGTTCATCTACGACGCGGCCATGAAGTACATCGCCCAGGGCACGCCCACGGTGGTGTTCGGCGGCGAGGAGTACGGCACCGGCTCGTCGCGCGACTGGGCCGCCAAGGGCACGCAGCTCTTGGGCATCAAGGCCGTGGTGGCGCGCAGCTTCGAGCGCATCCACCGCGCCAACCTGGTCGGCATGGGCGTGCTGCCGCTGCAGTTCCGCGGCGCCGATTCCTGGCAGACGCTGGGCCTCACGGGCGACGAGCAGATCGATGTGGTGATCGGCGGCGAGCTCAAGCCGCAGATGGACGTGAAGCTGGTCGTGCACCGCCCCGACGGCACGCACCAGGAGGTGACGGTGCGCCTGCGCATCGACACGCCGATCGAGGTCGACTACTACAAGCACGGCGGCATCCTGCCCTTCGTGCTGCGGCAGCTGCTGGCCGCCTGATTTCGGTGACGCGCGTCGGATTGATCTCCGACACCCACGGCCTGCTGCGCCCGCAGGCCGTGGCGGCCCTGCAGGGCTGCGACTTCATCGTGCATGGCGGCGACATCGGCAGTCCCGCCATCCTCGAGGCCCTGCGCGCGATCGCGCCGCTGACCGTGGTGCGCGGCAACAACGACCGCGAGGCCTGGGCCGAGGGCATTGCCGAGACCGAGCGCGTGGCCTTCGGTGGCGTGCATCTCTATGCCATTCACGATCTCGCGCAGCTCGCCATCGACCCGGCCGCGGCCGGCGTGCGCGTGGTGGTCTCGGGCCATTCGCACAAGCCCAGGATCGAGGAACGCGGCGGCGTGCTCTACGTGAACCCGGGCAGCGCGGGGCCGCGGCGCTTCAGCCTGCCGATCGCGGTCGCCGAGCTGCGCATCGATGGCGGCGCGGTGGATGCGCGCTTCGTCGAACTGGCGGTCTGAGCCTGCCTGTCACATGGCTTTCATTACCATTCGGTAAGAAAAGCCCATCAGATGAGAATGGTTCTTGTTTGATGGGTTATCCTCGTCCGCTCCTCCGTGGAGCCGACATGCAGCGCCGCTGATCGCGACGGTTCCGGAGGGCTCCTCCCGCCCTGATTTCCGAAGCCGATGCTCATCCCCTTTCTCATCATGCTGCGCGAAGGCATCGAAGCCGCGCTGATCGTCGGCATCGTCGCCAGTTACCTCAAGCAGAGCGGGCGCGGCGCGCTGATGCCCGCGGTGTGGGTCGGCGTGCTGCTGGCCACCGCGCTGTCGCTGTTCGCGGGCGCCGGGCTGCAACTGCTCGCGGCCGAGTTCCCGCAGAAGCAGCAGGAGCTGTTCGAGGGCGTGGTCGGGCTGATCGCGGTGGTGATGCTCACTTCGATGGTGTTCTGGATGCGCAAGGCCGCGCGCTCGATCAAGGGAGAGCTGCAGGCCTCGATCGACCAGGCGCTCGCCAAGGGCTCGGACGGCCAGGGCTGGGCGCTGATCGGCATGGTGTTCCTCGCGGTCGCGCGCGAGGGCCTGGAGTCGGTGTTCTTCCTGCTCGCGATCTTCCAGCAGAGCAGCGGCTGGGAAGCGCCGGTGGGCGCGCTCGCCGGCATCGCGGTGTCGGTGGTGGTCGGCTACGGCCTCTATTCGGGCGGCGTGCGGCTCGACCTGCGGCGCTTCTTCCGCTTCACCGGCCTGGTCATCCTGCTGGTGGCCGCGGGCCTGCTGGCCGGCGTGCTGCGCAAGCTGCACGAGGGCGGCGTCTGGAACCACCTGCAGACGGTGGTCTTCGACATGAGCGAGACCCTGCCGATGGACAGCCCGCTGGGCGCCGTGCTGTCGGGCCTGCTCGGCTACCAGGCCGCGCCCGTGGTGGGCGAGGTCGTCGTCTACCTGGCCTTCCTGGCCCTCGCCCTGTTCTTCTTCCTGCGTCCGGCCGCGCCGGCGCCGCGCGCGGCCGCGGCCCGCTGAAATCCCCTCGATGTCCTCTTCCTCTCCCGAATCCAAGGCACCTTCTTCCCACCTGATGCGCGTGGCGGTCGCCGCGTCGGCCTTGCTGGCGCTCGCCGGCCTCGCGGCCTTCTGGTATGCCTCCAACCACGCGCGCCAGGCGCCGCCGAAGGCTGCCGACAACGCGGTCACCGTCACGATCCGCGGCAATGTCTGCGAGCCCAACGAGATCACGGTGCCGGCCGGGCGCACCACCTTCACCATCGTCAACCAGTCGAACCGCGCGCTCGAGTGGGAGATCCTCGACGGCGTGATGGTGGTGGAGGAGCGCGAGAACATCGCGCCGGGCTTCTCGCAGACCATGACGGTGAAGCTGCAGCCCGGCGATTTCGCCATCACCTGCGGCCTCCTGAGCAACCCGCGCGGCAAGCTGCGCGTGACGCCCTCGGCCGCCTCCGAGGCCGAGGCGGCGCGGCCTTCGCTGGTCAACTACGTGGGCGCGCTGGCCGAGTACCAGACCTTCCTGCGCCTGGAGGCCGGCTCGCTCGAGGACGCGGTGCGCGCGCTGGCCGACGCGGTCCAGGCCGGCGACCTGCGGCAGGCGAGGGCGCTCTATGCGCCCGCCCACCAGGCCTACAAGCGCATCGAGCCGATGGCCGAGCTGTTCGCCGACCTCGACACGCGCATCAACGCGCGCGCCGACTACTTCGAGAAGCGCGAGGCCGATGCCGGCTTCACGGGCTTCCACCGCATCGAGTACGCGCTGTATGGCCAGAACGACCTGAAGCCGCTCGCGCCCGTGGTGGCGCAGCTGATCGCCGACATCGGCGTGCTCAAGGAGCGGCTGCGCGGCCTGAACATGCCGCCCGAGCGGCTCGCGAGCTCGGCCTCGAAGCTGCTGCGCCGCGTGGCCGACAACCTGCCCGCGGGCGGCGAGGACCACTACGGCCAGGCCGAACTCGCGAACCTGCAGGGCAGCTACGAAGGCACGAAGAAGATCGCCGACCTGCTGCAGCCGCTGCTGGTGAAGGCCGCGCCCGCGCTGCAGAAGAGCGTGGACGAACGCTTCGCCGCCTTCGACGCCGCGCTCGCGCCGTACCGCGAAGGCGAGGGCTTCAAGTCCGCGCCGCTCGACGAGGCGCAGCGCAAGGCCCTGGCCGAACCCGTGCGCGCGCTGGCCGAGGAACTGGCCAAGGTGAATGCCGCGCTCGGTCTGGAATGAGGCTGCTGCCGACCGACCTCTCATGACCACGAAGAACGAATCCCTCCCCACCGACGGGCCACCCGCCTCCCCGCACCGCCGCCGCATGCTCGGCGCGGCCGGTGCCGCCTTCGCCGGCCTGGCCGCGGCCGCGCATGCCGCCGCGCCCTCGGGCCCGCCCAACGGGCCCGATGCCGGCGCCCAGGTCACGGACGCGCCGCAGAGCACCCACACGCAGGACCGCGTGCCTTTCCGCGGCAAGCACCAGGCCGGCATCGTCACGCCGCGACCGACGGCCGGCATGATCGCCTCCTTCTTCGTGCTGGCCGAGAACCGCGCCGACCTCGAGCGCCTGTTCCGCACCCTGACCGAGCGCATCGCCTTCCTCACGCAGGGCGGCCCGCAGACCGATCCCGATCCCAAGCTGCCGCCCGCGGGCTCGGGCATCCTCGGGCCGGTGGTGCAGCCCGACGGGCTCACCGTCACCGTCTCGGTCGGCACCTCGCTGTTCGACGAACGCTTCGGCCTCGCGTCGAAGAAGCCCAGGCGGCTGAACCAGATGCAGCGCCATCCGAACGACGCGCTCGATGCCGCGCTGTGCCATGGCGACCTGTCGATCCAGTTCTGCGCCAACACGCCCGACACCAACATCCACGCGCTGCGCGACATCATCAAGAACACGCCCGACCTGCTGGTGCTGCACTGGAAGCAGGAGGGCACCGTGCCGCCGATCCCGGCCGTGCCCGGCAAGCCGGCCGAGAGCGCGCGCAACTTCCTCGGTTTTCGCGACGGCTCGGCCAATCCCGATTCGGCCGACGACACGCTGATGGACCGCATCGTCTGGGTGCCGGCCGGTGGCGACGAGCCGGCCTGGGCCGTGGGCGGCAGCTACCAGGCGGTGCGCATCATCCGCAACTTCGTCGAGCGCTGGGACCGCACGCCGCTGCAGGAGCAGGAGGCCATCATGGGCCGGCTCAAGCCCACGGGCGCGCCGATGGATGGCGGCAGGACCGAGCACGACGTGCCCGACTACGCGAAGGACCCCGAGGGCAAGACCACGCCGCTCGACGCGCACATCCGGCTGGCCAATCCGCGCACCAGGGCGTCCGACAAGAACCTCATGCTGCGGCGGCCCTTCAACTATTCGAACGGCGTCACCAAGTCGGGCCAGCTCGAGATGGGCCTCTTGTTCATCTGCTACCAGGCCAACCTCGAGGACGGCTTCATCGCGGTGCAGACGCGCCTCGACGGCGAGCCGCTCGAGGAATACATCAAGCCCATCGGCGGCGGCTTCTTCTTCACGCTGCCGGGCGTGCGCGACGAGGCCGACTGGCTCGGCCGCAGCCTGATGGCGGCCTGAGCGCGCCACGCGCCCCCAAAAAGTTTTTTCACCACCGTCAGAACCCAAGGAGATCCATGACCGTGCAGTTCCGCCGTCGCTTCCTCGCCACCTTCCTCGCAGGCATCGCCGGCCTCTACGCCGCCGGCGCGCAGGCCGCCGTGTCGCCGCTCGAGCTGGTCGGCCCGATCTCCGACTACAAGATCTACGTGGCCGAGAACGTGCGCAAGCTGGCCGCGGACACCCGTGCCTTCACCGCCGCGGTGAAGGCCGGCGACATCGAGAAGGCGAAGAAGCTGTACGCGCCGACGCGCACGAGCTACGAGCGCATCGAGCCGGTGGCCGAGCTGTTCAACGACCTCGACAAGTCCATCGACTCGCGCGCCGACGACCACGAGAAGGCCGAGAAGGACCCGGCCTTCGGCGGCTTCCACCGCATCGAGTACGGCCTGTGGGTGCAGAAGAGCACGAAGGAACTGAACCCCGTGGCCGACAAGCTGCTGGCCGACGTGCTCGAGCTGCAGAAGCGCCTGGGCGCGCTGACCTTCCCGCCCGAGAAGGTGGTGGGCGGCGCCGCCGTGCTGATGGAGGAGGTCGCGGCCACCAAGATCTCGGGCGAGGAGAACCGCTACAGCCACACCGACCTGTGGGACTTCCAGTCGAACTTCGAGGGCGCCTTCAAGATCGTCGAGCTGCTGCGTCCGCTGGTGGCGAAGGAGAACAAGGCCTTCTCGGACAAGGCCGACGCCAACTTCAAGGTGGTGTTCGACACGCTCGCGAAGTACCGCACGCCCGACGGCGGCTTCGAGACCTATTCGAAGCTCAGCGAGCGCGACCGCAAGCTGCTGGCCGGCCGGGTCAACACGCTGGCCGAGGACCTGTCGAAGCTGCGCGGCATGCTCGGCCTGAACTGACCCTCGATCCCCGGTTCCGCCGGGTCGAAACGCACCGGCGCGGGGCGCGATCGTCGGATTTGTGGGGTCTTGGTCAGGTTTACGCGATTGAGAATTGATAGCATCCTGGTTTTGCTAACTGGCGCTCCCGGGGTTCCGAGCGCACTCCCACCGTGCAAACCAACAACACTGCGGCTACGCAGGCCTCCGCAGGCCTGCGCCTCGATCAGCTTCCCGATCATCAGTGGGCCACCGTGCTCGACGTCGCCCGCCCCGACGGCGCGGAGGACCGCGAGCTGGTGCTGCGCCTGACCGAGATCGGCTTCGTGCCGGGCGAGTCGGTGCGCATCGTCGCCAGCGGCATGCCGGGCCGCGAGCCGATCGCGGTGCGGCTGGGCCACACCACCTTCGCGCTGCGTCGCCACGAGGCCGCGTTGATCCACGTGGCGCCGGGCGCCGAGGTGGCCGGAGGTGCGCGCCATGGTTGAGGCCGTGATCCAGGGCCCGGGCGGTTTCGCCGCCACCGGCCAGCCCAACCGCATCGCGCTGCTGGGCAATCCCAACTGCGGCAAGACCGCGCTGTTCAACCTGCTGACCGGCAGCCGCCAGAAGGTCGCCAACTACGCGGGCGTGACCGTCGAGCGCAAGGAAGGCAGCCTGCGCACGCCCGCGGGCCGCCGCGTGTTCGTGCTCGACCTGCCGGGCGCCTACAGCCTCAACGCGCTGTCGGCCGACGAGGCCGTCACGCGCGACGTCGTCACCGGCCAGAGCCAGGAAGCGCTGCCCGACCTGCTGGTCTGCGTCACCGACGCCACCAACCTGCGCCTGAACCTGCGCCTGGTGCTCGACGCCAAGAAGCTCGGCCTGCCGATGGTGGTCGCGCTCAACATGACCGACATGGCGCGCAAGCAGGGCATCGCGGTCGACACGGCGGTGCTGTCGCGCGAACTCGGCCTGCCGGTGATCGAGACCGTCGGCGTGCAGTCCGGCGGCGCGAAGGCGTTGCTGGCCGTGCTCGACACCCCGGTGGCCGCGGCCACGCCGCAGCCCTGGCAGGCGCCCGGCCTCGACGACGTGCTCGCCACCCAGCGCGAGGTGCGCCGCATCCTCGGCCTGGCGGTGAAGGAGCCCGCGAGCAGCCTGGTCACCAGCGACCGCATCGACCGCATCGTGATGCATCCGGTCTGGGGCATGCTGGTGCTCGCGGTCACCATGTTCCTGATGTTCCAGGCCGTGTTCAGCTGGGCCAACGTGCCGATGGACGCCATCAAGGCAGCCACCGAAGGCCTGGGCGAGCTGCTCAAGGCCCACATGCCCGAGGGCATGCTGCAGAGCCTGCTGGTCGACGGCGTGATCGCGGGCGTGGGCGGCGTGATCGTCTTCCTGCCGCAGATCCTGATCCTGTTCCTGTTCATCCTGGCGCTGGAGGATTCCGGCTACCTGCCGCGCGCGGCCTTCCTGCTCGACCGCGTGATGGGCACCGTGGGGCTGTCGGGCCGCTCGTTCATTCCGCTGCTGTCGAGCTTCGCCTGCGCCATCCCGGGCGTGATGGCCACGCGCACCATCAGCAACTGGCGCGACCGCATCACCACCATCATGATCGCGCCGCTGATGACCTGCTCGGCGCGGCTGCCGGTCTATGCGCTGCTGATCGCGGCCTTCATCCCGGCGCGCACCGTGGGCGGCGTGTTCAACTTGCAGGGCGTGGTGCTGTTCGCGCTCTACGTCTTCGGCATCGTCTCGGCGATGCTGGTGGCCTGGGTGATGAAGCGCTTCCGCGACAACACGCAGCGCTCGTCGCTGATGATGGAACTGCCGGCCTACCGCTGGCCCAATCCGCGCAACCTGCTGCTGGGCCTGTACGAGCGCGCATGGATCTTCATCCAGCGCGTGGGCACGATCATCCTCACGCTGACCATCCTGCTTTGGTTCCTCTCGACCTTTCCGTCGCCGCCCGAGGGCGCGACCGGACCGGCGATCCAGTACAGCCTGGCCGGCATGATCGGCCGCGGCCTCGAGCACATCTTCGCGCCCATCGGCTTCAACTGGCAGATCTCGATCGCGCTGGTGCCGGGCATGGCCGCGCGCGAAGTCGCGGTGGGCGCGCTGGGCACGGTCTATGCCCTCTCGGCCACCGGCGACGACGTGGCCGGCGCGCTCGAGCCGCTGATCGCCGGCAGCTGGTCGCTCGCGACCGCGCTGTCGCTGCTGGTCTGGTACGTGTTCGCGCCGCAATGCATCTCGACCCTGGCCACGGTCAAGCGCGAGACGGGGCAATGGAAGTACGTGTGGATCATGGCGGGCTACCTGTTCGCGCTGGCCTACATCGCGTGCTTCATCACCTACCACGTTGCGGTGGCTCTCGGGGCGGGGTAAAACCGCCTCTGAAAGGCTAGCTTCCATGGCACAAGAACTGATCGTCGGATTGATCGTCGCGAGCGCCGCGTTCTACGCGGTCTGGCGCTGGATGCCCGCGGGCTGGCGCCGCAGCGCCGCGCGCAAGGTCGCCACCGGCACGCAGCGCGCCGGCCTCGTCGATGCCGAGCGCGCCGAGCAACTGGCGGCCTCGCTCGCCAAGACCTCGGGCTGCGGCTCGTGCGACAGCTGCAACAGCTGCGGTCCCAAATCCCCCCAGGCCCCGGCTACCCCGGCTTCCTCCTCCGCCTCTTCGTCCTCCGCGCGCTGAGGCCGATGCCCGCGCACATCCTCGTCGCCGGCGGCGGCATCGGGGGGCTGGCCACCGCATTGGCGCTGGCCGGCGGTGGCCATCGCGCCGACGTGTTCGAGCAGGCCGCCGCCTTCGGCGACATCGGCGCCGGCGTGCAGCTCGGCCCCAACGTCACGCGGCGCCTGTCGCAGCTCGGCCTCGAAAACTCCCTCGCCCGGGTCGCGGCGCAGCCCGAAGCACTGGTGGTGCGCAGCGCCGGCAGCGGCGCCGAGATCGGCCGGCTCGCGCTCGGCGCCGCCATGCGCCAGCGCTACGGCGCCCCCTACCTCTGCATCCATCGCGCCGACCTGCATGGGCTGCTGCTCGATGCCGTGCGCGCGCGCGGCACCGGCGCGCTCGTGACCGGCGCGCAGATCGAGCGCGTGGAGCTCAGCGACGAGCTCGTGTGCGTCTCGAGCAGCGACGCGCGTGCCTGGGAGGGGGAGGCGGTGGTCGGTGCCGACGGCCTCTGGAGCGTGGTGCGGCGACGCCTGGACGCGGCCTCGGCCGGCCAGCCGCCGCGCATCACCGGCCACACCGCGTGGCGCGCGCTCGCGCGGCAGGACGCGCTGCCGCCCGCGCTGCGCCGCGGCGGGGTCGAGGTGTGGCTCGGGCCGCAGCTGCATGCGGTGGCCTATCCGGTGCGTGCCGGCGAGTGGCTCAACGTGGTGGTCATCGCCGAATCGGCGCCGGCCGGCAATGCGCACGATTGGGACCAGGCCAGCAGCCTCGCGGCGCTGCAGGCCGCCGCGGGACGCACGGGTGCCTCGTTGCAGGCCTTGCTCGAAGCCATGCCGGGCTGGCGCGCCTGGAGCCTCAGCGATCGCCCGCCGCTGGTCTCGGCCGCCGAGATGGCGCACGAGCGGCTGGCGCTGGTCGGGGATGCCGCGCATCCGATGGTGCCGTACCTCGCGCAGGGCGCTGGCATGGCGATCGAGGATGCGGTGGCGTTGTCGGAGGCCCTGGGCGAGGGCGGCAGCGACGCCGTGCCCGCGGCCTTCGCGCGCTACGCGGCCGCGCGCTGGCAGCGCAATGCACAGGTGCAGGCGAAGGCGCGGCGCAACGGCCAGATCTTCCATGCCAGCGGGCCGGTGCGGCTGGGCCGCGACCTCGCGATGCGCGCGCTCGGCGAGCGGCTGCTCGACCAGCCCTGGCTGTACGGCGGCTAGAGCCTGAACGACTGCAGGTGCTCGATGCGCTCGGCCAGCCCCTCGGGCCCGAGGTAGTGCCCCATCGAGCCGCTGCGCACCTGCATCAGCGTGCCCTCGAGCTCGGCCAGCAGCGCATCGCGGTCGACGATGAAGGCGGCCGGCACGTCGATGCCCGCGCGCGCGCAGGCCTCGGCGATCAGCCGCGCGCTCGCGGGCGCGCCGCAGGCCACGCAGGCGACCACTGCCGTCATGTTGGGCTCCGCGCCGTTGGCCAGCAGCGCGGTCGTGAGCTCGGGCGAGATCTGCCCGTCGATGTTCGCGAGCACCTCGGCCGAGACCGGTGCCCCCGCGCGCACCAGCGCCGCCGCGGCCGCATAGGCGCTGCGGCTCACCGCCATGTCGGTGGCCAGCGCGCTGCCCTGCAGCGGTCCTTCGAAGCGCACGCCCGCGGCCGCGAGCTCGACCACCAGCGCCGCGTCGTCGACCGCAATCGCATGGCGCAGCGCCGTGCGCGCCACCGCGGGCTGGCGGCGCAGGCTGCCCTCGGCCAGCGGCGTGCGCCAGTCGACCACGGCGCGGCAGTAGAAGGTGACCAGCTTGTCCATCAGGTCGATGTCCAGCCCGTGGGCCTGGTGGCGATCGTCGACGTAGGCCAGCAGCGCGTGGCCCGAGTAGCAGTCGCCGGTGGGCGCGAGCGGGTCCTCGTCGAGGTGCAGCGCGGCGAAGGCGCCGAACAGGTCGCTCGCGACCACGCTCAGGCCGTCCTCGTGCAGCGCATGGGTCCAGGCCGGCGGCAGGCCCTGCTTCCAGGCCACGACCTGCCCGTGCTCCGCGCCCGGCTCGACCACCGTGTAGATGCGGTCGCAGTACTCGAAGCCGCCGAAGGGCAGGTGCGCGAGCTTGCCGCGCCAGCGCAGGCCATGGGTCTGCGCGCCTTCCTCGGCCAGTTCCTGCTCGTGCTCGATCCAGCCCTGCAGGTCGCGGTAGCCGTCGCTGCCGTCCCAGAACAGCTCCGACCAGCTGATGTTCTCGATGTTGCCGTTCATCTCGAGCGCGAGGTCGTAGTCGAGGCGCCCGCCGGCCGTGAGCCGCCACAGCGCGAGCAGCGGTTCGGGCAGCGGGCCCGCGCACATCGCCTGGATCGCCGAGATGCGGTGCGCCGGCATCGGCGGCTGCGCCTCGAAGATCACCCGCTCCGCGAACAGCACCACGCCGTGTTCGCGCAGGGTGTCGAGCTCATCGGCCGAAAACTGGATGTCGTTCATGGCGGCGCCTCCGTGGTTCCCAAAAATGTAGCGTGCTGGGCGGGAGCGGCAAGGGGTGGCACCCGGGGGTGCCGCCGAGAATCTACAGGTCAGTGCGCAGCTTCCAGATCTCGGGGAACAGCACCACGTCGAGCATCTTGCGCAGGTAGCTCACGCCGCCGGTACCGCCGGTGCCGCGCTTGAAACCGATCACGCGTTCGACGGTGGTGACATGGCGGAAGCGCCAGAGCCGGAAGGCATCCTCGATGTCGGTGAGCTTCTCGCCGAGCTGGTAGAGGTCCCAGTGCCGGTGCGGCTCGCGGTAGACCTGCAGCCAGGCCGCCTCGACGCCGTCGCTGGCCTCGTAGGGCTGGGTCCAGTCGCGCTCGAGGCGGTCGGCGGGCACCGGCAGGCCATGGCGCGCGAGCAGGCGCAGCGACTCGTCGTAGAGCGAGGGCGAGCGCCAGGCGGCTTCGACCTGGGCCAGCAGGTCGGGGCGGTGCGCATGCGGCTTGAGCATGGCGGGGTTCTTGTTGCCGAGCGCGAACTCGATGCAGCGGTACTGCGCGCTCTGGAAGCCGCTCGAGCTCGCGAGATAGGGGCGCATCGCGGTGTACTCGGGCGGGGTCATGGTCGACAGCACGGTCCAGGCGCCGACCAGCTGTTCCATGATGCGGCTCACGCGCGCCAGCATCTTGAAGGCATCGGGCAACTGCTCGCTCGCGATGCAGGCGGTGGCGGCGCGCAGCTCGTGCAGCATCAGCTTCATCCAGAGCTCGCTGGTCTGGTGCTGCACGATGAACAGCATCTCGTCGTGCGCGGGCGAGAGCGGATGCTGGGCGTTGAGGATCTCGTCGAGGTGCAGGTAGTCGCCGTAGCTCATCGACGCGCTGAAATCCAGCTGCGCCTTCTCTTCGTGGACGATCTCTTCGGGGCGCTTCTCGGTGCTCATGTCACTGCGTTCTTGCGGTTGAATTCGGGGCGCCGCCACTCGCCGGTCTCGAGCACCTGCACCAGCTGTTCGACGGAGTTCCAGACGTCCTCGAAGCCGAGGTAAAGCGGCGTGAAGCCGAAGCGCAGGATGTCGGGCATCTGCGCGTCGCCGGCGCGGAAGTCGCCGATCACGTTGCGCGCGATCAGCGCCTGCACGATGGCATAGGCACCTTCGTCGCGGCTCAGGCACACCTGCGAGCCGCGGCGCGCATGCTCGCGCGGCGTGACCAGCGACAGGCCGTGGCCCGCGCAGCGCTCCTCGACCAGCGCGATGAACAGGTCGGTGAGCGCGAGCGACTTGGCGCGCAGCGCGCCCATGCCGCCGCGTTCGCCGTCGAAGGGTTCGGCCGCGAGCACGGTGTCGAGGCCGCATTCGAGCGCCGACAGCGAGACGATCGGCTGCGTGCCGCAGAGGTAGCGCGCCACGCCCGGCGCGGGCCGGTAGTGCGGCGTGAACTCGAACGGCGCCGCATGGCCCCACCAGCCCGACAGCGGCTGCTCGAAGCGATCGGCATGGCGCGTGTGCACCCACGCGAAGGCCGGCGCGCCGGGGCCGCCGTTGAGGTACTTGTAGCCGCAGCCGATGGCGTAGTCGGCCTCGGCCTCGTTGAGCGCCACCGGCACCGCGCCCGCGCTGTGGGCCAGGTCCCAGACCGCGAGCGCGCCGGCCTCGTGCGCGGCGGCGGTGATGGCCTTCATGTCGTGCATGGCGCCGGTGCGGTAGTTGACGTGCGTGAGCATCAGCACCGCGACCTCGTCGGTCAGTGCGCCGGGCAGCTCGTCGGCCTCGATCAGCTTGAGCGTGAAGCCGCGCTCGCGGCACAGCGACTCGGCGATGTAGAGGTCGGTCGGGAAGTTGCTGCGCTCGCTCACCACCAGCTTGCGGCCGCTGTCCTTCTGCTGCGAGAGCGCGGCGAACAGCACCTTGTAGAGGTTGACCGAGGTGCTGTCGGTGCACACCACCTCGCCGGGCGCGGCGCCGACGAGGCGCGCGACCTTGTCGCCCAGGCGCTGCGGCAGGTCGAACCAGCTCGCGGTGTTCCAGGAGCGGATCAGGCCTTCGCCCCATTCCCTGGCCACCACTTCGGCGATGCGCGCGGGCGCGGCCTTGGGCAGCACGCCGAGCGAGTTGCCGTCGAGGTAGATCACGCCGTCGGGCAGGGTGAACTGGTCGCGCAGGGCGCGCAGCGGGTCTTGCGCGTCGAGCGCGCGGCAGTCTTCGAGGGTGGTCGTCATGGGTTTTGGCGGATCAGAGTTCGCGCAGCACGGCGCGGACGGGGGAGGCATCGGCGCTCACCAGCCTGAGCGGCAGCGCGATGAGTTCGTAGTCGCCCTCGGGCACCTCGTCGAGCACGAGGTTCTCGAGCACGCGCAGGCCGCGGCGGCGGATCGCCTGGTGGCTGTCGAGCGTCTTGCTGTCGGCTGGGTCGATGCTCGCGGTGTCGATGCCGATGAGCTTCACGCCCATGGCCGCGAGGCGCTCGACCGTGGACGGCGCATAGGCGGCGAGCTGGCCGTCCCAGCGATCGACCGGCATGGCGGCATAGGTGCGCACCAGCACCCGCGGCGGCAACTGGCTCGTGACCGCGTGGGCGATGTGGGCCCATTCGACCAGCGGGCCGCGGCCGATGGCGTGGATCACGCGGCAGGGGCCGATGAAGGCGTCGAGCGAGACGTCGCCGATGGTCGCGCCCTCGGGGTCGTAGTGCAGCGGCGCATCGGCGTGCGAGCCCACGTGCGGCGACATCGTGATCGCGCTCACGTTGACCGGGCAGCCGGGCCCGATGGTGGCGCACCACTGTTGCGTATAGGGCGTGTCGCCCGGAAACACCGGGCTGCCCGCGTGCACGGGGGCGGAGATGTCCCAGAGTCGTCGTGGTGCGGTCATGGTGGCGAAATCGGTGTCACGAAGCGGTGTCACGAAGGGTGGGGTTCGGGTGGCAACAATGCCGGTGGGCCGAGGCAGCCAGTGTGGGCCGGATGCCGGCTTGCCACAAGCCGTTGCGCGGAGCCGGATGCTATTCGCAAGAGCTGCTTTAAGTCGAGAAGTTATCCATAGGTTCGAATGAAATTGGATAATCCATTCTCAAACGACCGAATCTGGAAAAAATCATGCAAGCTGACCTCGATCGCACCGACCTCCAGCTGCTGCGCGCGCTGCAGGACAACGCCCGCCTGACCTCGGGCGAGCTCGCGCAGATGGCGCACCTGTCGCAGTCGCCGTGCTGGCGGCGCGTGAAGAAGCTCGAGGACGACGGCGTGATCGGCGGCTACCACGCGGGCCTGAACCGGCGCGCGCTGGGCTTCGGCGTGATGGCCTTCGTGATGGTGGGCATCGACCACCAGACCGAGATCTCGTCGCGCGCCTTCGAGGACGCGGTCTGCGCCATTCCCGAGGTCGTGATGTTCCACGGCATCTCGGGGCCCGAGGACTTCATGCTGGTGGTGGTGGCGAAGGACCTCGACGCCTATTCGGAGCTGCTGCAGCGCAAGCTGCACCGCCTGCCGGGCGTGCGCCACGTGCAGACCTATTTCTCGCTGCAGGAATTCAAGGGCCGCGTGGGCGGCCTGCCGGTGCCGGCGGCCTGATCAGTGCAGCGTGTCGGGCAGCGCGCCGAGCCCGTGGCGCAGCCGCGCGCGCTGGCAGGCGTCGCTGCCGGCCTGGAGCTCGTGGCAGGGATTGGGCCGCCACTCGTAGATGCCGCAGGCCACCGACTGGCCGATCCTGCCGGTGAGGGCCGCGCAGCGCGCGGGCGTGTGATCGGTGCCGCGCATGCGGCACAGCGTGTCGTTGACCTCGACGGCCAGGCCCGAAGGCACCCGGCCGCCGTTGTCGTCGAGCTCGTGCACGCTGAAGTCGACGCGGTAGCTGGCGCAGCAGGCCCCGCATTGCTGGCAGGCGTTCATGGCGGGCCGGTGCTGCCGAAGCGGAAGAAGAGGGCGCTCAGAGCCTGCCGAGCAGCAGGAACTCCATCAGCGCCTTCTGCGCATGCAGGCGGTTCTCGGCCTCGTCCCAGACCACCGACTGCGGGCCGTCGATGACCTCGGCCTGCACTTCCTCGCCGCGGTGCGCGGGCAGGCAGTGCATGAACAGCGCGTCGGGCTGGGCCCCGCGCATCATCTCCTCGTCCACGCACCAGTCGGCGAAGGCCTTGCGGCGCGCCTCGTTCTCGGCCTCGTAGCCCATGCTGGTCCAGACGTCGGTGGTCACCAGGTCGGCGCCGCGGCAGGCTTCCATCGGGTCCTTGTAGACCTTGTAGCTGTCGCCCGAGCGGATGCCGGCGATCGACTGGTCGACCTCGTAGCCGCTGGGCGTGCTCACGTGCACGGTGAAGCCCAGGATCTCGGCGGCCTGCAGCCAGGTGTTGGCCATGTTGTTGCCGTCGCCCACCCAGGCCACCGTCTTGCCCTGGATCGAGCCGCGGTGCTCGATGTAGGTGAAGATGTCCGCGAGGATCTGGCAGGGATGGAACTCGTTGGTCAGGCCGTTGATGACCGGCACGCGCGAATGCGCGGCGAAGGCATCGATCTTGGTCTGCTCGTAGGTGCGGATCATCACCAGGTCGACCATGCGGCTGATGACCTTGGCGCTGTCCTCGATCGGCTCGGCGCGGCCGAGCTGGCTGTCGCCCGTGGTCAGGTGCACCACGCTGCCGCCGAGCTGGTACATGCCGGCCTCGAAGCTCACGCGGGTGCGCGTGCTGGCCTTCTCGAAGATCATGGCCAGCGTGCGGTCGGTCAGCGGCTGGTGCTTCTCGTAGGTCTTGAACTTCTTCTTGATGACCGCCATGCGGTCGAACAGGTAGGCGTACTCGTCGGCCGAGAAGTCCGAGAACTGCAGGTAGTGGCGGATGGCTGGCGTCGCGCTGGCACTCGTCATTTGGGGGCGGGCTCCGAGAGGAAGGTCTTCACGATCGGCGCGAGGATGGCGACGATCTCGTCGGCCTCGGCGATGCTCAGGATCAGCGGCGGCACCAGGCGGATCACGCTGTCGGCGGTCACGCTCAGCAGCAGGCCGGCGTCGCAGGCGCGGTTGAGGATCGCGCCGCAGGGACGGTCGAGCTCGATGCCCAGCATCAGGCCCTGGCCGCGCACTTCCTTCACGCCGGGCAGTCCGCCGAGTTCGCGCTCGAGCGCGGCCTTCAGGTGGGCGCCGACGTTGGCGGCGTTCTCGAGCAGCTTCTGCTCTTCCATGATGCGGATGGTCTCGATGCCGGCGCGCATGGCGAGCGGGTTGCCGCCGAAGGTGGTGCCGTGGTTGCCGGGGCCGAAGATGTGGGCGGCCTTGGGGCCGGCCACCACGGCGCCGATCGGCACGCCCGAGCCCAGGCCCTTGGCCAGCGGCATGACGTCGGGCTTGATGCCGGCCCACTGGTGGGCGAACCACTTGCCGGTGCGGCCCATGCCGCACTGCACCTCGTCGATCATCATCAGCCAGTCGCGCTCGTCGCACAGCGCGCGCACCTGCTTCAGGTACTCGATGCGCATCGGGTGGATGCCGCCTTCGCCCTGGATGGTCTCGAAGAACACGGCGACCACGTTGGGGTTGCCCTCGGTGGCCTTCTTCAGGGCCTCGATGTCGTTGAGCGGCACGCGGATGAAGCCCTCGACCAGCGGGCCGAAGCCCTTCTGCACCTTGGGATTGCCGGTGGCCGACAGGGTGGCGATGCTGCGGCCGTGGAAAGCGGCTTCATAGACCACGATCTCGGGGCGCTCGATGCCCTTGTCGTGGCCGAACTTGCGCGCCAGCTTGAGCGCGGCTTCGTTGGCTTCGAGGCCGGTGCAGCAGAAGAAGGCGTTGGTCAGGCCCGAGATCTCGGTCAGCTTGGTGGCGAGCTTCTCCTGGCCGGGCACGTGGTAGTAGTTGGAGCTGTGGATCAGCTTGCTGACCTGGTCCTGCAGCGCGGGCACCAGCTCGGGATGGTTGTGGCCCAGCGTGTTGACCGCGATGCCGCCGAGGCCGTCGAGGTAGGCGCGGCCGTTCGTGTCCCAGACTCGGCAACCCTGACCGTGCGACAGCGCGATCGGAAGGCGGCCGTAGGTGTTCATGACGTGGGGCGAGGTGGGCTCGACGGTAGCGCTCATTCGGTTCTCCAGTAAGGGAAGGCGGATTCTAGGCGGCGAGTTTGACGCTGGCGTTGAGGATTCCGCATCACAGCAATGCCCTGCGCCCGGTGGGAAGGGGGAGGGCGCGGATAGAATCCTTGTTGCACCGCAACAGCTCGCTACGGCGTGCGGTCGCCTCTTCCCAAACGATGATTTCCCCCACCGCCACCGAGATCTTCATCCAAGGCATCACGCACGACGGCCGCACCTTTCGCCCGAGCGACTGGGCCGAGCGGCTGGCCGGCGTGATGTGTTCCTTCCGGCCCGGCGGGGCCTATCCGGGCAGCCACCTGAGTTACTCGCCGTGGTGCGTGCCGACCACCATCAATGGCGTGAAGTGCGTGGTGGTGAACAGCGCGCTGCGCGAGGCCGAACCCATGGCCTGGGACTTCTGCGTGAACTTCGCGCGCGACAACGACCTGCAGGTGGCCGAGGCCTGCCTGGTGCCCGATCCGGATCACCAGCACAAGGACGGGCTCCAGCGGACCCCGCCGACGCCGGTCAAGAAGCCCTGAGCGGTCGACCGCTTTTCCTTTTTCGACAAACCGTTCGCCCATGAAAAAACCGCCCGAAGGCGGTTTTTCACTTTGCTGCAGCGCACCCCGATCAAACGGCGGACCGGCGCGAACCGGTCCGGGCTTGCCTGACAGGTGTCAGGCGGCGGCCTTTTCAGGCGCGAGGGCCAGGGCCTTGACCTTGGCCGACAGGCGGCTCTTGTCGCGAGCGGCCTTGTTCTTGTGGAAGATGCCCTTGTCGGCGACCGTGTCGACGATGCTCTGGGCCTTGGCGAACAGCTCGGTCGCCTTGGTCTTGTCGCCGGCCAGAACAGCCTTTTCGACGTTCTTGACTGCCGTGCGGTACTTCGAACGCAGCGAGGTGTTCGCTGCGTTCAGCTTGGTGTCCTGGCGGACGCGCTTGCGGCCCGACGCCAGGCGCGGGTTCTTCTTCTTGGGCTTGGTAGATGCCATGGTAGTGTTCTCTCAGTGTCTGAGGATGATGCAGCAAAGCCCTCCATTATAGGCCGGGCGGCAAAATCTGGCCAGAACTGCCATTTCACGGGCTTTGCGGGGCCTACACTCCCCCCGTGTCGCTGCTCAAATCCGCCTCCACCGTCTCCCTGTTGACCCTCGCCTCGCGCATCACCGGCCTCGTGCGCGACGTGCTGTTCGCCTCGGTGTTCGGCGTCAGCGCGCTGACCGACGCCTTCAACGTCGCCTTCCGCATTCCGAACCTGTTTCGCCGGGTTTTCGGCGAGGGCGCGTTCAGCCAGGCCTTCGTGCCGGTGCTGGCGGCTACCCGCACCGAGCGGGGCGATGCCGGCGCCAAGGAACTGGTCGACCATGTCGCCACGCTGCTGACCTGGATGCTGGTGCTGGTGTGCGTGGCCGGCGTGATCGGCGCGCCGTGGCTGGTCTGGGCCATGGCCAGCGGTCTCGCGGGCTTCGACGCCGCGGTCGTCATGACGCGCTGGATGTTCCCCTACATCGGCTTCATGTCGCTGGTGGCGCTGGCGGGCGGCATCCTCAATACGTGGCGCAGGTTCGCGGTGCCGGCGGCCTCGCCGGTGCTGCTCAACATCGCGCTGATCCTCTCGATCCTGCTCGGCGCGCCGCTGTTCCGGCGCTGGGGCATCGAGCCGATCTATGCCCAGTGCGTGGGCGTGATGGTGGGCGGCGTGCTGCAGCTCGGGCTGCAGTTGCCCGCGCTGCGCAAGCTGGGGCTGCTGCCGCGCATCGGCGCGAGCTTCAAGGCGCTGCGCACCGCCTGGGCCGACCCCGACACGCGCAAGATCGCGCGCCTCATGCTGCCCGCGCTGCTCGGCGTGAGCGTGGCGCAGATCTCGCTGCTGATCAACACGCAGATCGCCTCGCACCTGGCCACCGGCAGCGTGACCTGGGTCACCAATGCCGACCGGCTGATGGAGTTCCCCACCGCCATGCTGGGCGTGGCGCTGGGCGTGGTGCTGATGCCGCAGCTGGCCGGCGCGCGCGCGGCCAAGGACGATGCGCGCTATTCGTCGCTGCTCGACTGGGGTCTGCGCCTGGTGCTGCTGCTCGCGGCGCCGTGCGCGGTGGCGCTGCTGCTGTTCTCGCAGCCGCTGGTGGCGGTGCTGTTCCACAACGGTGCCTATGGCGGCGAGGACGTGCGCCGCACCACCGTCGCGCTGATGGGCTACGGCGTCGGCCTGGTCGGCATCGTGGCCATCAAGGTGCTCGCGCCCGGCTACTACGCCAAGCACGACACGCGCACGCCGATGCTGATCGCGGTCGGCGTGCTGATCCTGACCCAGGTGCTCAACCTGTTCCTGGTGCCGGTGCTGCAGCATGCGGCGCTGACCCTGACCATCGGCATCGGCGCGCTGGTCAACGCGAGCTGGCTGCTGGCGGGCCTGATCCGCCGCGGCAGCTACAAGCCCGAGCCCGGCTGGGGCCGCTTCGCGCTGCAGGTGCTCGCGGGCTCGCTGGTGCTGGCCGCGCTGCTGGCCTGGGCCTCGGGGCATTTCGACTGGATCGGCCTGCGCGAGCAGCGCTTCTGGCGCATCGGCCTGCTGGCGATGCTGGTGACCGGCGCCGCGCTGCTCTATTTCGCGGTACTGGCCGCCACCGGCGTACGGCTGCGCAGCTTCATGCGGCGCTGAGCCCTCGACGATCGGCAGTGCCAGCCGCCTTGGCAATCCGCATGTCCCCCGCCTTGACGCTGCCGGCCCCGCTCCTCTACAAAGCCACATGACGACGTTCAGCTTCCAGGTCCCCACCGCACTCGAGTATTTCGAGTCGCTCGTGCAGAGCGACGACCAGTTCCCGCTGCTCGAAGCCGCCGCCAGCATCGCGCAGGACGAGTACCCCGACCTCGACGTCCAGCAGGTGCTCGGCGATGTCGACCAGCTGCTGGCCCGCCTCAAGCGCCGCCTGCCGTCCGACGCCGCACCGCTCGCGCGGCTGCGCGCGCTCAACCAGTTCTTCTTCAACGACCTGAACTTCGGCGGCAACGTCAACGACTACTACGACCCCGACAACAGCTACCTCAACGCGGTGCTGCGCACGCGCCGCGGCATCCCGATCTCGCTCGCGGTGCTGTGGATGGAGCTGGCGCAGGGCCTGGGGCTGCAGGCGCGCGGCATCGGCTTCCCGGGGCACTTCATGCTCAAGGTGACGCTGCCCAAGGGGCAGGTGGTGATCGATCCCTTCACCGGCAAGTCGCTCTCGCGCGAGGAACTCAGCGAGCGGCTCGAGCCCTACAAGCGCGGCAACGGCCTGGTCGGCGAATTCGACGTGCCGCTGGGCCTGTACCTGCAGCCCGCGAGCTCGCGCGAGATCATCGGCCGCATGCTGCGCAACCTCAAGGAAGTGCACCGCGCGCAGGAGGACTGGCAGCGGCTGATCGCCGTGCTCGACCGCATCATCGCGCTGCTGCCCGAGGCCTGGGGCGAGTACCGCGACCGCGGCATCGCCCATGCCGAGCAGGGCAGCACGGCCGCCGCGGTGCGCGACCTCGAGGCCTACCTGGCCCATGCCGAGGACGCGCTCGACATCGACGCCATCGCGGAGCGCGTGGCCGCGCTGCGGCGCGCCGCCAGCTGATGGCCACCCGGGCGGGCCCCACCGGCGCGCCCGCCCTCGGCGCCGTGCACGGCTTCCATGGCATGGAGCCGGTGCTGCCGGTGGCCGACGTCGGCCGCGCCGCGCGCTGGTTCTGCGAGGTGCTGGGCTTCGAGCTCGACTTCATCGCGGGCGAGCCGCCGAGCTACGGCCGCGTCAGGCAGCTGCCGGCCGGCGCCGGCCAGCCGATCTACCTGCGCCTGTGGCAGACCGGCGCGCGCGAGCCCCGTCCGTGGCGCGGCGAGTTCGTGATCCAGGTCGGCCACGACATCGACGGCCTGCATGCGGCCTACCTGAAGCGCGGCGTCACGGTCATCGAGGCGCCGGTGTCGCAGCCCTGGGGCACGCGCGAGTTCGCGATCCGCGAGCCCGACGGGCATGTGCTGCGCTTCTGCGGCCGTCCGTAGCGGCCGGCTCGCTGAAATTGAAACGCTTTTTTACAACTGGGCCGGTCGATTCCTGTCGATCCGGCCGGCCGTCGCTCGACGTGTCAACAGGAGCAGGCAGATTCGAGGCTTCGACGCCGTTCCCGATTTCCACTTCCAACCCCCCTCTAGGAGCAACGACATGCGATTCATGATTCTGGTCAAGGCCAATGCGGATTCCGAAGCCGGCGTGATGCCCAGCACCGAGATCCTCACCGCGATGGGCAAGTACAACGAGGAACTGGTGAAGGCCGGCGTGCTGCTGGCGGGCGAGGGCCTCCATCCCAGCTCGAAGGGCGTGCGCGTGCGCTGCGAGGGCCCGACCAAGCGCACCGTCATCGACGGCCCTTTCGCCGAAACCAAGGAACTGCTGGCCGGCTTCTGGCTGTTCCAGGTGAAGTCGAAGGAGGAGGCCATCGAGTGGATCAGGCGCAGCCCGTTCCAGGAAGGCGAGATCGAGATCCGCCAGGTCTTCGAGGCTGCCGACTTCGGCGATTCGATGACGCCCGAGCTGCTCGCGCAGGAAGACCGCCTGCGCGCCGAGACCGAGGCCCGCACCAAGCCCGGCCACTGAATCCAGGAGAACCGCCATGCGATTCATGCTGCTGATGATCCCCCACGGCTACGAGAACGCCGCGCCCGGCACCATCCCCGACGACGTCGACGCGGTGTCGGCCATGATGGCCTACAACGCATCGATGCAGGAGGCGGGCATCCTGATCAGTTGCGACGGCCTGCATCCACCCTCGATGGGCGCGCGCGTGAGCTTCCCGGGCCGCAAGCCCACGGTGGTCGACGGCCCCTTCGCCGAGGCCAAGGAAGTGCTCGGCGGCTTCTGGATCATCGACGTGCCCTCGCGCGCCGCCGCCATCGAATGGGCCACGCGCTGCCCCGGCGGCGAGAACGAGGTCATCGAGGTGCGCCAGATCCAGGAGGTCGAGGACTATCCGGCCGAGGTGCAGGCGCTGACCGCCGAGGCCTTCCCCTCGATGCAGACCCTCAAGAAGCCCGCGAACTGAGCCGGTGAGCCACGACCCGCGCACCGCCGCGATCCATCGCACCGTCGAGGCGGTGTGGCGCATGGAGTCGGCCAGGATCATCGCCACCGTCGCGCGCATGGTGCGCGACGTGGGCCTGGCCGAGGAGCTGGCCCAGGACGCGCTGGTCTCGGCGCTCGAGCAATGGAGCGAATCGGGCGTGCCCGACAACCCTGCGGCCTGGCTCACCGCCGTGACCAAGCGCCGCGCGCTCGACCGCCTGCGCCACCTGCAGCTGGCCGAGCACAAGGCCGGCGAGATCGGCCGCGAGCTCGATGCGCGGCACGAGATCGCGCAGGCCGATTTCGCCGAGGCGGTCGACACCGCGCTCGACGACGACATCGGCGACGACCTGCTGCGGCTGGTCTTCACCGCCTGCCACCCGGTGCTGTCGACCGAGGCGCGCGTGGCGCTCACGCTGCGCCTGCTCGGCGGCCTCGCCACCGACGAGATCGCGCGCGCCTTCCTGGTCACCGAGCCCACCGTCGCGCAGCGCATCGTGCGCGCCAAGCGCACCCTGGCCGAGGCGCGCGTGCCCTTCGAGGTGCCGCGCCGCGCCGAGTTCGAGCCGCGGCTGGCCTCGGTGCTCGAGGTGCTCTACCTGATCTTCAACGAGGGCTATGCCGCCACCGCGGGCGACGACTGGATGCGTCCCGCGCTGTGCGAGGAGGCGCTGCGCCTGGGCCGCATCGTGGCCGAGCTGATGCCCGCGGCGTCGGAGGTGCATGGGCTGGTCGCGCTGATGGAGATCCAGGCCTCGCGCACCCCCGCGCGCGTCGGGCCATCGGGCGAGCCGGTGCTGCTGCTCGAGCAGAACCGCGCGCGCTGGGACCATGTGCTGATCCGCCGCGGCCTGGCCGCGCTGGCACGCGCCGAGGCGCTCGGCGGCGCGCTCGGCCCCTATGCGCTGCAGGCCGCCATCGCCGCCTGCCATGCGCGGGCGCGCACGGCCGAGCAGACCGACTGGGGCCGCATCGCCGCGCTCTACGACGCGCTGGCCCAGCTCGCGCCTTCGCCGATCGTCGAGCTCAACCGCGCGGTCGCGCTGTCGATGGCCTTCGGCCCCGCCGCGGGGCTCGAGGTGGCCGATGCGCTGCTGGCCGAGCCTGCGTTGCAGGGCTACCACCTGCTGCCGGCGGTGCGCGGCGACCTGCTGTTCAAGCTGGGCCGGCTCGACGAGGCGCGGCGCGAGTTCGAGCGCGCGGCCGGCCTGACGCGCAACGGCCGCGAGAAGGCGCTGCTGGCGGCGCGCGCACGCGCCTGCCTGGGCTGACTCAGCCGCGCGCCAGCCCGGCCGCGTCCGACGGCGAACCCGGCAGCCCGAACTGATGCCAGGCGCGGCGCAACTGCGTGTCGGAACCGAAGCCCGACAGCTCGGCCGCCCGCGTCACGCTGGCGCCCGAGGCCAGCGCCAGTTGCGCAGCCGCCAGCCGCAGCCGGCGCAGGTAGGCCAGCGGCGCCACGCCCGCATGCTCGACGAACAGCCGCGTGAGGTGGCGCGCCGAGGTGTGGGCCACCTCGGCCATGCGCGGCACGTTCCAGTCGGCCTGCGGCCGTTCGCTGACCGCGTCCTGCACCCGGTGCAGGGCGGCGTGCAGGTGGTTGCGGTAGGCCAGGAAGGGCGAGAGCTCCGGGTCGTGCGGGCCGCGCCGCAGCGCCACCACCATGGTCTGCGCGACCTGCGCCGCCAGCGCCTCGCCGCAGGTGTCGGCGATGCGGTGCAGCAGCAGGTCGATGCCGGTGGTGACGCCGGCGCTGCTGTAGACCGGCGGGTCGAGCACGAACACCCGGTTGCCCACCACCTCGCAGCGCGGCTCCACGGCGCGCAGCTCGTCGAGGTGATGGTGGTGCGTCGTGGCGCGCCGCCCGGCCAGCGCGCCGGCATGCGCGGCCAGCAGGCTGCCGGCGCAGATGGTCAGCAGCTCGAGCCGCCCCGCCTCGAGCCGCAGGCCGCGCAGCCAGTGCAGCAGGTCCTGGGTCTCGGGCGTGTCGATCGGGATCGTGTCGCCCGGCATGCCGACCAGCACCACCCAGGCGGCGCCGTCGGCACCATCGGCGGTGAGCAGGTCCGGCAGCGGCGCCAGCCCGGTCAGCGCGATGCCGACCGAGCCGACCGTGTCGGGCCGTGGGCTCGCGAACTCGATCGCGAAGCGCGGCGGCGCCCCGGTGGCGCGCAGCCGCTGGTTGGCGATGCGCAGCGCCTCGGCCGGCCCGGCCCAGTCGAGCACCAGGCTGCCGGGCAGCAGCGCGAAGACGACGCGGATCAGGGTGGGTTGTGCGTCCATGCGTAGTCCATCTGGCGCGCGGTGCGCTCGGCCAGTTCGCGGCCGGCCAGGCGCTCGACCAGGTGCAGGCTCATGTCGATGCCGGCGCTGATGCCGGCCGAGCTCAGGATCCGGCCGCCGTCGACCCAGCGCACGCCTTCGCGCACCTCGAGCGCCGGGAAGCGCTCGCGCAGATCGGCCAGGTCCTCCCAGTGCGTGGTGACGGCCTGGTCGGTGACCACGCCGCTGGCCGCGAGCAGGAAGACGCCGGTGCAGACCGAGGCCACCAGCCGCGCACCCGCGGCCTGCCGCGCGATCCACTGCAGCGTGGCGGCGCTCGCGAGCGGCGCGTCGACCACGCCGCCGGGCACGAGCAGCAGGTCGGCCTGCGGCGCGTCGGCCAGGTCGTGCGCGGCCAGCAGCCGCAGCCCGGCGCGCGCCTGCACCGGCCGCGCGGGCGCGCCCTCGGCCACGGCCGCGACCTCGAAGAGCGCCGGTGCGTCCGGCCGCAGTCGCCGGTGCACGCGGGTCGCGGTGGTGAACACCTCGAACGGGCCCGCGAAGTCCAGGGCCTCGATGCCGTCGAAGGCCAGGATCAGCACGCGCAGCGCGGCGGCCGGCGACGGACTCATGCCGCGCGTTCCAGCGCCTGCGCCACGCCGCAGAGGGTCGCGAAGCGCCCCGCCAGCACGGTCGCCGTGCGGGCCTTGATGTCGGCGGCCGAAAGCGGCTTGCCGTCGGGCTGCACCATGTCGAAGGTCAGCGTGGCGTCGGTCACGTAGTCGACCTCCCAGCCCAGGTCGGAGGCATGGCGGGTGGTGGTCTCGCAGCACTGCTCGGTGCGGATGCCGCTCACGATCAGCCGGCCGATGCCCTGCTGGGTGAGCCAGATGTCGAGCCCGCTGTTGACCAGCGCGCTGTGGCGGTGCTTGGTGAAGGTGGCGGCGGCCTCGAAGCCGGCCAGGCCCTCGATCGGGCGCACGAAGCCCGATTCGACCGCGAAGGCGTTGGCGGCGGTGGTCGGGCCGTCGACGTGGTAGACGCGCACGATCGGCAGGCCGGCCTCGGCCGCGCCCGCGATCAGCGCGTTCTGGGTCGCGAGATAGGGCGCCGCGAGGCTTTCGTCCCAGTACGGGCGCTGGCGGAACGATTCCTGGGCGTCGATCACAATCAGACAGGTCTTCATGGCGGATTTTCCGAAGGCGAAGTGGATGATGCGCCCGATTCTTGGCGGTTTCACGCCTGAGGGCCGCTCCGGAGCGGACCAGAATCGATCAGATCAGGACATCGCCAGGCGCGCGGGGCGCCCGCCGCCTCAGACCAGGCCGCCGGCCTGCAGCTCTTTCTTGAGGTAGGCGTAGAACAGCGGCGCCGCCACCAGCCCGGCCGGGCCGAACACCGCCTCGGCCACGAACATCACGGCCAGCAGCTCCCACACGCTCATCTGCGTGCGGCTGCCCACCACCTTGGCGTTGATCACGTACTCGGCCTTGTGGATCAGGATCAGGAAGGCCAGGCAGGCCGCGGCCGTGACCGGCGACACCGACAACGCCACCAGCGTGATCACCGCGTTGCACACCAGGTTCCCCACGATCGGCACCAGCCCGGCGACGAAGGTCAGCGTGATCAGCGCGGGCGTGTAGGGCAGGTGCGGGCCCCACAGCGGCATCAGCACCAGCAGGAAGATGGCGGTCAGCAGCGTGTTGAAGGCCGCGATCCAGAACTGCGCCGCGACGATCTGGCCGAAAGCCTGGCCGAACATCGTGATGCGCTGGTGCAGCTCCTCCGCCAGCGGCCGGCGCGGTCCGCGCGCATGCGCCACCGCGGCCAGCCCGCCGATGATCAGCCCCACGTAGGCGAACAGCAGCGCCCCGAGCCAGGCGCGGCCGGTGAGTGCCAGCATGCCGGCCTGGGCGCGCATGTAGTTCGCCACCATGCGCTGGATCTCGGCCGCGCCCTCGGGCAGGTAGACCGCGATCTCGGGCGGCAGCTTCAGCCGCAGCTCGAGCACGGTGCGTGCCGTGTAGTCGAGCAGCTCGCGGTACTGGTCGGGTGCGTCGATGACGTATTCCCGCGCCTGCGACAGCCCCACGGTGACCAGCGCGATCGGCGCCAGCAGCACCAGCGTGACCGCCAGCACGCGCGCGATGCCGTCGCCGCGCGCGCGCAGTGGCGCGAAGCGCGCCAGGCCGCGGCCGATCAGCCGCGCGAAGAAGCGCGTGGCCAGGAAGCCGATGCAGGCGCACAGCAGCCCCGGCAGCAGGTGCTGCCACATCACGAGCATCAGGCCCGCGAGCATCAGCAGGTAGCTGGCGATCACCACGTTGCGCGGGGCGCTGCGTGGCGGCACGGGGGCGATGGGAGCGGTGGGCAGGGGCTTGGTCATCCGGGAGGGCGCTTGCGCGTCGAAACCCGGTGGGTTCAGGCGACGACCACGGCGGCGCCTTCGCCGCGCTCGGCGATCGCGCCGATCTCGTGCACCGTCTCGCCGGCCGCGCGCAGCGTGGCGGCGCAGGCGGCGGCCTCGGCCGCGTCGATCACCACCACCATGCCGATGCCGTTGTTGAAGGTGCGGTTCATCTCGATGTCGTCGATGCCGGCCACCTTCTGCAGCCAGGCGAACAGCTCGGTCTGCGGCCAGCTGCCCTTCTTCAGGTGGGCGGCCGTGCCTTCGGGCAGCACGCGCGGGATGTTCTCGAGCAGGCCGCCGCCGGTGATGTGGGCCAGCGCCTTGATCGGGTGCTTGCCGAGCGCCTCGAGCACCGGCTTCACGTAGAGGTGGGTGGGCTCCATCACGGCCTCGCGGAAGGGCTTGCCGTCGAGCGTGGCGGGCAGCTCGGCGCCGGCACGTTCGATCACCTTGCGCACCAGGCTGAAGCCGTTGGAATGCACGCCGGCCGAGGCCAGGCCCAGCACCACGTCGCCGGGCTTGACGTTCTGGCCCGTGAGGATCTTCGACTTTTCGACCGCGCCGACCGCGAAGCCCGCCAGGTCGTACTCGCCGGCCGGGTACATGCCGGGCATCTCGGCGGTTTCGCCGCCGATCAGCGCGCAGCCCGAGAGCTCGCAGCCGCGCGCGATGCCGCCGACCACCGCCGCGGCGGTGTCGACGTCGAGCTTGCCGCAGGCGAAGTAGTCGAGGAAGAACAGCGGCTCGGCGCCCTGCACCAGCACGTCGTTGACGCTCATGGCCACGAGGTCGATGCCGACCGTGTCGTGCATGTTCCATTCGAAGGCCAGCTTGAGCTTGGTGCCCACGCCGTCGGTGCCGCTCACCAGCACCGGCTCCTTGTAGCGCTTGGGCACCTCGAACAGGGCGCCGAAACCGCCGATGCCGGCCAGCACGCCTTCGCGCAGGGTCTTCTTCGCGAGCGGCTTGATGCGGTCGACCAGCGCGTCGCCGGCATCGATGTCGACGCCGGCGTCCTTGTAGCTGAGCGGAGTGGGCAGAGGGGAGGTCATGGCTGGTTGGAAGCGAGAGGAATGGAAAGCGCACCGGCCGCGATGGCACCCCGGGGGGGAGGGTCAAAGGGCGAAACGGCCGGGCCGATAGAATTCCGGACGATTTTACGGGCGTTGACCGCCCCCTCCATGAACCTTCCCGGGATGAAACAGCTCGCGCTCGATATCGGCATCGCGACGGGCCCCAGCTTCGACGCCTTCTTTGCCGGCCCGAACGAGGCGGCGCTGCGGCACCTGCAACTGTGGGTGGGCGGCGCCGGCAGTCCGGCGCTCCACTCGCCCGTGCCCACCTACCTGTGGGGCGAAAGCGGCAGCGGCAAGACCCACCTGCTCGAATCGGTGCGCGTGGCGCTGCGCGAGCAGGGCGCCAGCGTGGGCTGGCTGCACGCCGGCCTGCTGGAGCCGCCCGAGTTCGACGAGCGCTGGGTCGCCGTGCTGCTCGACGAGGTGCACCTCTACACCGCCGTGCAGCAGCACGCGGCCTTCAACTGGTTCGTCAATGCGCAGAGCCTGCAGCGCGGCGTGGTGGCCGCGGGCGCGCTGCCGCCGGCCGATCTGCCGCTGCGCGAGGACCTGCGCACCCGCCTCGGCTGGGGCCACGTGTTCCATCTGCAGGTGCTCGGCGAGAGCGAGCGGCGCGCCGTGCTGCGCCAGGCCGCCGATGCGCGCGGCGTGATGCTGTCCGACGATGTCCTCGACTACATGCTGCACCGCTTCAGCCGCGACCTCGGCAGCCTGATGGAGCTGCTCACGCAGCTCGACGGCTATGCGCTGCAGACGCAACGCGCGATCACCATTCCGTTGATCCGCTCCATGCTCGAAAACGAATAAGAAGAACCCTTCTCAACCAATGATCAAGAAATTCATCGACAAGCTGCTCGGCAAATCCGCCGGCGGCGCACAGGGAAAGAGCCGCTTCGGCAAGCGCGAGGAAGTGCCGGCGGAGGTTCACCGGATCGATCCGGCCCTGGTCGACGAACGCGCGAAGAACGTGGTCACCACCCTGCAGCAGGCCGGTTTCGAGGCCTACGTGGTGGGCGGCGCGGTGCGCGACCTGCTGCTCGGCCTGCGGCCCAAGGACTTCGACGTGGCGACCAATGCCACGCCCGAGCAGGTCAAGGGGCTGTTCCGCCGCGCCTTCATCATCGGGCGGCGCTTCCGCATCGTGCACGTGGTGTACGGGCGCGGCCGCGAGCACGAGGTGATCGAGGTCTCGACCTTCCGCGCCTACATGGACGCGGCCGCGGCCGGCCAGGTCAGCGGCAACGAGCGGACCAGCAAGGGCGAGCTCGCGGGCATGACCCATGCCGTGGACGCCAGCGGCCGCGTGCTGCGCGACAACGTCTGGGGCCCGCAGGAGGAAGACGCCGCGCGCCGCGACTTCACCGTCAACGCGATGTACTACGACCCGGCGCGGCAGGTGGTGATCGACTACCACCACGGCATCCGCGATGCCCAGAAGCTGGTGCTGCGCATGATCGGCGACCCGGCCGTGCGCTACCGCGAGGACCCGGTGCGCATCATCCGCGCCATCCGCTTCTCGGCCAAGCTCGCGGCCCTGGGCTTCAAGCTCGAGCCCAAGACCGGCGCGCCGCTGGTCGAGTCGAGCAAGCTGCTGGCCGACGTGCCGCAGAGCCGCCTGTTCGACGAGATGCTCAAGCTGCTGCAGACCGGCCACGCGATCGCCACCGTCGAGCAGCTGCGCAAGCTGGGGCTGGCCAGGGGCATCTATCCGCTGCTCGACGTGGTGGTGGAGCGTGCCGACCTGCCGTTCGTGAAGGCCGCGCTGCAGGACACCGACCGCCGCGTCGGCGAGGGCAAGCCGGTGGCGCCTAGCTTCCTGCTGGCCTGCGTGCTGTGGGCCGACGTGCGCGACGGCTGGGCCCAGCGCCAGGAAGGCCGCAACGGCCAGCGCGCGCAGCCGCCGTTCCCGGCGCTGCAGGACGCGATCGACGACGTGTTCAACGCGCGCATCGGCGACGTCTCGGGCCGCGGCAAGCTGGCCGCCGACATGCGCGAGATCTGGATGATGCAGCCGCGCTTCGACAAGCGCACCGGCTCCACGCCCTACAGCCTGGTCGAGCAGGCGCGCTTCCGTGCCGCCTTCGACTTCATGCGCCTGCGCGCCGACGTGGGTGAGGTCAGCGAGGCCATCGCCGAGTGGTGGCAGGAGTTCAGCACCTCGGACGACACGCGGCGCCAGGACCTGCTGGACCAGGTGCGCGACGAACAGAAGACACGTCAGCGCGTGCGGGTGCGCAACACCGCGCCCGCGGCCGGTCCCGTGGTCGTCAAGAGCGCCGCCGCGCGCGGCGACGAGCGCGCGGACGACGAGGCGGCCGACGGCGAAGCCGGTGCTGCCGTGCCGCCCGATGGCGAGGCGGCCGCGCCGCGCAAGCGCCGGCGCCGCCGCAAGCCGCGTACCGGTGGTGAGGGCGGCGCGCCAGCCGCGTCCGAATGAGTACCACCGGGCGCCCGCCGGGCGGCAAGGGCGCGGGCGGCCGCAAGCCCGCGGGGGGCGGCGAGGGCCGTCGCCAGGCACCGCGCGATGCCCGCGATGGCGATCGCAAGCCCGGCGGCCGCGGCGCCAGTTCCGCCGGCCCGGCCCGCAAGGGCGCCGCGCCGGCGCGCAGGCCGGCCGGTCGCTCGGGCGGCTCCGGCCCGGCCCGGCCCCCGAGCCGGTCCCGCGACGAGTACCCCACGGTCCAGGCCTTCATCGCGATCGGTGCCAACCTCGGCGATGCCGCCGCGGCGGTGCGCGCCGCCATCCTCGCCATCGGCGCGATCGAGCGCACCACCGTGACGGCCAGTTCCTCGCTCTATCGCAGCGCGCCGGTCGATGCCACCGGCCCCGACTTCATCAATGCCGTGGTCGCGGTGCGCACCGGCCTCACGGCCGAGGCGCTGCTGGCCGACCTGCAGCAGCTCGAGCTCGAGGCCGGGCGCGAGCGGCCGTTCCCGAATGCGCCACGCACCCTCGACCTCGACCTGCTGACGCACGGCAACACGGTCAAGGACACGCCCGCGCTCACGCTGCCGCATCCGCGCATGCGCGAGCGCGCCTTCGTGCTGAAGCCGCTGGCGGAGATCGCGCCCGACAAGGTGCCGCGCGCCGCGCTGGCGCGCGTGTCGAAGCAGGTCATCGAGCGGCTGCGCGACACCGATCCCCAGGCTTGAGCGGGCCGCCAGGGCGGGCCTCGATCCCGCCGGCGTCGCGCCGGTGATGCTGCTGGCGGCTGCGCGGCAGCCACGCCGCGCGCATATACAACGAAAAGATCAACCCCCCAAGGTCCGGATCGCACGATCCGCCCGTTTAAACTTCGCGGGTTTTTCATCAAGGCGTCATGAAACTGTGATTGACGTCCTCCAGGAGTCGCCATGTTCGGCAAGCTGCTGCCCCGCGAGGGCAATTTCTTCGAGATGTTCAACCAGCACGCCGAGCGCATCGTCGAGGCGGCCCGGGCGTTCGAGCAACTCGTCACCAACTACAACGACGTGCACCTGCGCGAGCAGTACAACCGCGACGTCGACAACGCCGAGCGCGCGGCCGACCGCGTCACGCACGACGTCAACCGGCTGATCCACAAGACCTTCATCACGCCGATCGACCGCGAGCAGATCCACAAGCTCATCAACACCATGGACGACGTGGCCGACCTGATCCAGGACTCGGCCGAGACCATGGCGCTGTACGACGTGCGCCACATGACCGAGGAGATCGTGCGCCTCACCACGCTGAGCGTGAAGTGCTGCGACCGCCTCAAGGACGCCGTGAAGTACCTCGGCAAGATCGCCGACCCGGCCGTGGCCGAGGCCACCCTGAAGACCTGCGAGGAGATCGACCGCCTCGAGTCCGACGCCGACCGCGTGATGCGCAGCGCCATGAGCAAGCTGTTCCGCGAGGAGCCCGACGTGCGCGAGGTCATCAAGCTCAAGGCGATCTACGAGCTGCTCGAGACGATCACCGACAAGTGCGAGGACGTGGCCAACGTGATCGAGGGCATCGTCCTCGAGAACTCCTGAGCGGGCACGACCGATGGCAACGGTGCAGGTCGCCCTCTGGGTGGTGATGGTGCTGGTCGCGCTCGCGATCCTGTTCGACTTCATGAACGGCTTCCACGATGCCGCCAACTCGATCGCGACCGTGGTGTCCACGGGCGTGCTGCGGCCCGGCCAGGCCGTGGTGTTCGCCGCCTTCTTCAACCTGATCGCGATCTTCGTCTTTCATCTGAGCGTGGCCGCCACCGTGGGCAAGGGCATCGCCCAGCCCGGCGTGGTCGACGTGCATGTGGTGTTCGGCGCGCTGATCGGCGCCATCAGCTGGAACCTCGTCACCTGGTACTACGGCATCCCCAGCAGCTCCTCGCATGCGCTGATCGGCGGCATCGTCGGCGCCGTGATCGCCAAGACCGGCACCAGCGGCCTCGTCGCCTCGGGCATCTGGAAGACCGTGGCCTTCATCTTCGTCTCGCCGGTGCTGGGCTTCCTGCTCGGCTCGCTGATGATGGTGATCGTGGCCTGGACCTTCCGCCGCGCCACGCCCTCGCGCATCGACCGCTGGTTCCGGCGGCTGCAGCTGGTCTCGGCCGGCGCCTACAGCCTGGGCCACGGCGGCAACGACGCGCAGAAGACCATCGGCATCATCTGGATGCTGCTGATCGCCACCGGCTACGCCTCGGCTGGCGAGGCAGAACCGCCGACCTGGGTCATCGTGAGCTGCTATGCCGCGATCGCGCTGGGCACCATGTTCGGCGGCTGGCGCATCGTCAAGACCATGGGCCAGAAGATCACCAAGCTCAAGCCCGTGGGCGGCTTCTGCGCCGAGACCGGCGGCGCGCTTACGCTGTTCCTGGCCACCGCGCTGGGCATTCCCGTGTCGACCACCCACACCATCACCGGCGCCATCGTCGGCGTGGGCTCGGCGCAGCGCGCGAGCGCGGTGCGCTGGGGCGTGGCGGGCAACATCGTGTGGGCATGGATCTTCACGATCCCGGCATCGGCGTTCGTGGCGGCGATTGCTTACTGGGTGAGCTGGCAGATCTTCTGAGCCTCGTTGTTCGGGGCGCAGCTCGAAGCCGCATCGGCTGCGCGCACCGTCATCCCTCATTCGCCATTGCTGGACCACGGCTGCCCGATGCCGTGCGATCGCAGCGCAGCGCAGTGCGTTTCAGCACAACTTTCTGAGCGTGTTGTTATCGCGCCAAAGAGTCCCGTTTCCGTGAACGGACTCTAAGGGTTGTCACGGACTCTTCACCCGCGCACGAGACCATCACTGCACCCGATTGCAGATGCATCGCGTGCAACGTCGCTCGGAGCCGGTCCCACGCCGGCGCCGCATGAAACGCGATCCGATGCATGCGAGAAACCGCGGCGAGCCGCCGCGGAATCCCCGGTGTCCCCCCGTTCCGGGGTGGTTCCTCGAAGAACCGCCCAGGACGCTTGTTGTGCTTAAGAAAGAGGAAGCTGAAATGAAAAAATCCCTGGTGGCATTGGCCGCCGTGCTGGCGGCCGGCGGAGCGGCTGCTCAATCGTCGGTGACGCTGTTCGGCGTGGTCGATGCGAGCGTGAGCAACTACTCGACCAAGAGCGAGTACCGTGGCACGAACCCGCTGCTCTACGGCGCTTCGCGCAAGCAGAGCCAGACGGCCCTGGCGAACGGCAGCAGCAGCTCCAGCCGCCTCGGTTTCCGCGGCACGGAAGATCTGGGCGGTGGCCTGGCAGCGAGCTTCTGGCTCGAATCGGGCATCACCAACGATGACGGCAAGACCGGCGTGGCCGCGTTCGACCGTCGCTCCACCGTGAGCCTGTCGGGTGGCTTCGGCGAAATCCGCCTCGGTCGCGACTACACGCCCACCTACTGGAACGACAACGTGTTCGATCCCTTCGGTCTGCGTGGCGTGGGCACGAGCCTGATCAGCCGCGTCGGCGACTCGCTGTCGCGCAAGGCAGGCACCGCGCCCAACGGCGCTTCGGCCAGCGACAACTACGCGCGCGCCAGCAACAGCATCGGCTACTTCCTGCCGCCGAACCTCGGTGGCTTCTATGGCCAGTTCCAGTACGCGCTGCACGAGAACGTCAAGTTCGACGAGAACGTGATCGAGTCGCCCTCGAAGCGCGGTTCGTACTTCGGCGGCCGTGTCGGCTATGCCAACGGCCCGCTGGACGTCGCCGTTTCCTACGGCCAGGACAACAAGGACACCACGCCGCTGACCGCGACCACGGTCCTGACCCCGGCGCTGGCTTCGCAAGCGTTCAAGAACCGCATCAACACCTTCAACCTCGGCGCGAGCTACGACCTCGGCGCGGCGAAGCTGTTCGGCGAATACTCGCAGGTCCGCAACAAGTTCGACACGGCCACCGCCCTGGGCGCCCTGACCTTCGTCGACAGCGTGACCGACAAGTACGACGGCTTCCTGCTCGGCGTCAGCGTGCCGGTGGGCCCGGGCCAGATCAAGGCTTCGTACGGCTACGTGAAGTACAAGGCCGGCCAGAACGGCTTCGTGAACCCGGCCACCGCGCTGTTCGGCAACCCCGAGCTGTCGACCAAGGCCAACCAGTTCGCGCTGGGCTACGTGCACAACCTGTCGAAGCGCACCGCCCTGTACGCCACGATCGCCCGCGTGCGCATCAAGGATGGCCAGAACAACACGGCCGTGTTCAACCGCGTGACCACCGGTGGCGCTCCGGCCTACCTGGCGACCGCCGGCTGGGCACCGCGCTCGTCGACGGGCTACGACTTCGGGCTGCGCCACAGCTTCTGATTCCCGCGTCTTTTTTGTCTCCAAGGTTTGCCACCCGGCTCTGGTCGGGTGGTTTTTTTGGTTGGTACCCGGCGTCGGCGCCGGGTGCCAATCCCCGGATCTACTGGGAAATCTTCCGTCCCTCTTCGACCTGGTGCTCGAAGTAGCGCTGGAAGCTGAACACGATGCTCGCCATGAGGATCGTGCTGCCGAAGAACAGTGCCAGCACCACCGCGCCGATGGTGGCCCAGCTCGTGCGACCCGGTTCCGCGTCGGGTGCCGCGCCCGCGTTGTAGCGTGCATTCCACTTCTCGGGCGTCATCAGGCCGTAGACGATGGCCGTGAGCGCGCAGCCGGCGATGGTGAAGCCGAGGAAAGGGATCAGCACCCAGCTCCAGCCGTCGTCCACGCCGAACATGCGCACGCGCTCGATGCCGTAGAGGCCCAGCGCGGTCGGGATCGGCAGCAGCCAGCCGAGCCAGTCGCCCAGTCCGCGCAGGTAGAAGCGGTGCAGGCCCAGCGGGCCGCCCAGGAAGGCCAGCCAGGCCGTGGTCGTCTTGCTTTTCATGCGGTGCTCGATCCTGCTTTCGTTGCTTCGTTCATTCGGGATGGGTGCTGCTGCCCGCGCCGATGCTCTTTTCCATCAGCACGACGTCGCGCCACTGGCCGAACTTCCAGCCGCAGTCCTTGAGCACGCCGACCTGGGTGAAGCCCTGGCCGCGGTGCACGCCGATCGAGCCGGCATTGGCCGAGTCGCCGATCACCGCGATCAGCTTGCGCACGCCGGCGGCCTCGGCCGCCTCGCACAGGGCGGCCAGCAGCCGCGCGCCCAGGCCCTGGCCGCGCGCGGCCTCGGCCAGGTAGATCGAGTCCTCGGCCGAGAAGCGGTAGGCCGGGCGCGGCTTGAACCAGTTGCAGTAGGCGAAACCCAGCAGCGCGCCGTCGCGCTCGGCGACCAGGTAGGGCAGCCCCTTGCCCAGCACGTCGGCACGCCGGGCGGCCATCTCGGTGGGGGAGGGCGGCTCGGTCTCGAAGGTGCCCGTGCCGTGCAGGACATGGTGGGCGTAGATGGCGGCGATCGCCGGGATGTCGTCTTCCCGGCTGGGGCGGATCGTTGTCATGAGGGGAAATTGGGGAGGCGAAATGGCCGTGAATGGGCCGGAAACTGGCCAGTGCAGGCAAGAATTCTCGGCCGGAACGCGGTGCGGGCTATAATCGTGGGCTTTTCAGCGTGTCGCTGGCCGGGTGGCCATGTCGCGTGTCTCGACGCTGGAAGAACATCGTGAGCAGGTTTTCATCTTCAAACACGAAGGCCTGCGACCCACCCAAGGATAAATCATGGTCGTCATTCGACTCTCCCGTGGCGGTGCCAAAGGCCGTCCGTTCTTCAACATCGTCGTGTCGGACAAGCGCGTTCGCCGCGATGGCCGTTTCATCGAGCGCCTGGGTTTCTACAACCCGACCGCCAAGGAAAACGAAGAAAGCATCCGTATCGCTCAGGACCGCCTGACGTACTGGAAGAGCGTCGGCGCCCAGCCCTCGCCCACCGTCGCGCGCCTGATCCGTCAAGCCGCCGCGGCCGCTCCCAAGGCTGCCGCCTAAGCAGCCCGGCCACCGGCGATGCTGCCCGCGCTCGAAGCCGCCGAATTGCCGGCGGACGCGATCGAAGTAGGCCGCATCGCCGATGCCTGGGGCATCAAGGGCTGGTTCAAGGTCCTGCCCCACAGCGCCCAGCCCGAGGCGCTTTTTTCTTCCAAGCGCTGGTTCCTGCAGGCCCCCGGGGCTTCGGCCGCCACCGCTTTCCGGCTCGCGATCAGCGAAGCCAAGGAACATTCCGACTGCATCGTCGCCTCGTCGCGTGACGTGCCCGACCGCAACGCGGCCGAGGCGCTGCGTGGCGCGCGCGTGTTCGTGCCGCGCTCGAGCTTTCCGAGCACCGCCGACGACGAGTACTACTGGGTCGACCTGATCGGCCTCGAGGTGGTCAACCGCGAAGGCATCGTGCTCGGCGCGGTGCGCGAGCTGCTCGCCACCGGCCCGCAGACCACGCTGGTGATCGCGGCCGAGCAGGACGGCAAGGCCATCGAGCGCATGGTGCCGTTCGTCTCGGCCTTCGTCGACGGCGTCGACCTCGCGGGCCGGCGCATCACGGTCGACTGGCAGCCCGACTACTGATCCCGGCCCCGCCGCCGCGGTCCGCGCGCATGCGCTTCGACATCCTCACGCTGTTTCCCGAACTGTTCGCGCCCTTCATGGCCAGCGGCGTGACGCGCCGCGCCTACGAGTCGAAGCAGGTCGAGGTGGTGCTGTGGAATCCGCGCGACTACGCGAACGGCAACTACAAGCGCGTGGACGACCGCCCGTTCGGCGGCGGCCCCGGCATGGTGATGATGGCCGAGCCGCTGTCGGCCTGCCTCGCCGCGGCGCAGGCCGCGCGCGGCGTGCCGGCGCCGGTGGTGCTGTTCTCGCCGATCGGCGAGGCGCTGCGCCACGAAGCGGTCGAGCGCTGGTCGGCGAGCGAGGGCGCGGTGCTGATCTGCGGCCGCTACGAAGGCATCGACCAGCGCTTCATCGACGCCCATGTCACGCACCAGGTCAGCCTCGGCGACTTCGTGCTGTCGGGCGGCGAGATCCCGGCAATGGCGTTGCTCGACGCGGTGGCGCGGCTGCAGCCCGGCGTGCTCGGCGACGAGGCCAGCCATGTGCAGGACAGCTTCAATCCCGCGCTCGACGGCCTGCTCGACTGCCCGCACTACACGCGGCCCGAGCAGTGGAACGGGCAGGGCGTGCCGGCGCCGCTGATGTCGGGCCATCATGCGCAGATCGAGCGCTGGCGCCGCGACCAGCGGCTGGCGATCACCGCCCGGGAACGCCCCGAATTGATCGACGCGGCCCGCTCCGCCGGACGCCTGAACGCCGCCGATGAGGCGGTGCTCAAAAAAAAGCTATAATCGCGGGCTCCCCGATCCTCTGGCCGGCCGCGTCCGGTGCGAAGTCATCCCGCATGACTGCGCCAACGACGCCTTTTGTGCAGCGCGGACACGATCGATATCAGGAAATCATGAACCTCATCCAGACTCTCGAGCAGGAAGAAATCGCCCGCCTCGGCAAGACCATCCCCGATTTCATGCCCGGTGACACGGTCATCGTCAGCGTGAACGTCGTCGAAGGCACCCGCAAGCGCGTGCAGGCCTACGAAGGCGTGGTGATCGCCAAGCGCAACCGTGGCCTCAACAGCGGCTTCACCGTGCGCAAGATCTCCAGCGGCGAAGGCGTGGAACGTACCTTCCAGACCTACAGCCCGCTGATCGCCAACATCGAAGTCAAGCGCCGCGGCGACGTGCGCCGCGCCAAGCTGTACTACCTGCGCGACCGCAGCGGCCGTTCGGCTCGCATCAAGGAAAAGCTGCCCGGCAAGTCGTCGAGCGCCGCGGCCGCGTAAGCTGCCCGCAGGCTTGCCTGTTGCGAAAAAGCCGCCGCTCTGGCGGCTTTTTGCGTTTTGCCCCCGTTTCCCTTTCGTCCGTTCACCCTTCGCCTCACGATCGATCACTTGACCGCCTCCAGCGCCGCCCCGTCCATGTCCTCCGCCACCTCCGAACCCGTCAATGCCGTCGTGCCCACGATGCTGCCGCCATTCGACCCGCGCAAGGTCCCGGTGGTGGGTGGCGGCACGGCCGACGGGCTGCCCGCGGTGGCGCTGGAGCAGCTGACGGCGCAGGCGCTGCGCGCGCGCTTCGCTTCGCCGCCGGCCTGGGCGCCCGAACTGCGCCGCGAGCCGCGCATGACCGGCCGCGAGCCCGCGCAGGCGGCCGTGCTGGTGCCGATCGTGCAGCGCCCGCAGGGCCCGACCGTGCTGCTCACCGAGCGCACCGCGAACCTGTCGACCCATTCGGGACAGGTCGCGTTCCCGGGCGGCCGCGTCGATCCCGAGGACGCCAACATCGCGGCCGCCGCGCTGCGCGAGGCCTGGGAAGAGGTCGGCCTGTCGGCCAGCTACATCGAGGTGCTCGGCAGCCTGCCGACCTACACCACCGTGACCTCGTTCATCGTCACGCCGGTGGTGTCGCTGGTCGAGCCCGGCTTCGAGCTCACCATCAATCCCTACGAGGTCGCGCAGGCCTTCGAGGTGCCGCTGGGCTGGCTCATGGACCCGGCCAACCACCGCCGCCATGCCGTTCCCGCGGGCGACGGGACGCAGCGGCACTGGTACTCGATGCCCTACCAGGACGGCAGCGAGGAGCGCTTCGTCTGGGGCGCGACGGCCGGCATGCTGCGCAATCTCTACCGCTTCCTGAGCGCCTGAGCCGCCTGAAGAAACGGCGAGTTCTGTCGGCCTCATAGGCCCGCAAGCCCCGAACGACGGGGCTGTCTCGCTATCATCTCTGGATGAGCTTCTTCGCCATCCTGTGTGCGTTGCTGATCGAGCAGGTGCGGCCGCTGGCCCCGCACAACCCCGTGTATGGCGGCGTGCTCGCATGGACGCGCTGGACCAGCCGCAACTTCGACGCGGGCAAGCCGCACCATGGATGGATCGCCTGGGGTCTCGCGGTCTTCGTGCCGACGCTGCTCGCGCTCGGCATCCACTGGCTGCTGGTGCTCACGCTGGGGCTGCCGTTCGCGGTGCTCTGGAGCATCGCGGTGCTCTACGTCACGCTGGGCTTTCGCCAGTTCAGCCACCACTTCACCGACATCCGCGACGCGCTCGACGAAGGCGACGAGCCGCTCGCGCGCTCGCTGCTCGCGCACTGGCAGGGCGTGGACGCCGCCGAGCTGCCGCGCAGCGAGATCGTGCGCCATGTGATCGAGCATTCGGTGATCGCCGCGCACCGCCACGTGTTCGGCGTGCTGGCCTGGTTCTCGGTGCTCGCCGCGGTCGGCCTGGGGCCGGCCGGCGCGGTCTTCTACCGCATGAGCGAATTCGTCGCGCGCTACTGGGCGCACAAGAACGGCGCCGCCGTGCAGCCCTCGAGCGAATCGGTGCAACAGGCCGCCGAGGGCGCCTGGCATGCGATCGACTGGCTGCCCGCGCGCATCACGGCGCTGGGCTTCGCGGTGGTGGGCAGCTTCGAGGAAGCGATCGACTGCTGGCGCAACGACGCGCGCCGCTTTTCGAGCGAGAACGACGGCGTGATCCTCGCGGCCACCTCGGGCGCGGTCAACGTGCGCCTGGGCGGCGGCCGGCTGCGGCCCATCCCCAGCGTCGATCCGCTGCCGCGCGCGCAGGCCGGCGAATCCTTCGCCGACACCCGGCGCACCGACAGCGGCAGCACGCCGGGCCGCGAGCCCGAGCCCGGCCACCTGCGCAGCGTGGTGGGCCTGGTCTGGCGCTCGGTCGTGATGTGGATGGTGCTGCTCGCGCTGCTCACGCTCGCGCGGCTGCTGGGCTGAGCCCATGGCCGATTCGATCGATCCGGCGGCCAGGCGCGCGCCTTCGTTCTGGAGCCCGCGCATCGCGGACCTCGAGCCCTATGTGCCCGGCGAGCAGCCGCGCATCCGGGACCTCGTGAAGCTCAACACCAACGAGAACCCGTATCCCCCGTCGCCGCGCGCCATCCAGGCGATCCGCGAGGCGGCCGAGAACGGCCTCGAGCTCTATCCCGACCCCACCTCGCTCGCGCTGCGCGAAGCCGTCGCGCGCCGCCACGGGCTCGCGGTCGAGCAGGTCTTCGCGGGCAACGGTTCCGACGAGGTGCTGGCCCACGCCTTCTTCGCCTTCTTCCAGCAGCGCGAGCCGCTGCTGATGCCCGACATCAGCTACAGCTTCTACCGCGTCTATGCGCAGCTCTACGGCATCGCCTGCGAGCAGTTGCCGGTCGACGAGGGCCTGCGTATCGACGTGGCCGCCATGGCCGATCGCGCGCGCGAAGGCTGCGCGGGCGTCGTGGTCGCCAATCCGAATGCCCCCACCGGCATCGGCCTGCCGCTGGCGCGCATCGAGGAACTGCTGCGCGCCTGTCCCGAGCGCGTGGTGCTGGTGGACGAGGCCTACGTCGATTTCGGCGCCGAGAGCGCGCTCCCGCTGATCCCGCACCATGCCAACCTGCTGGTGGTGCAGACGCTCTCGAAGTCGCGTTCGCTGGCCGGCCTGCGCGTGGGCTTCGCCTGCGGCCAGTCGCACCTGATCGATGCGCTGGTGCGCGTGAAGGACAGCTTCAACTCCTACCCGCTCGACCGGCTCGCGAGCGCCGGCGCCGTGGCGGCGCTCGAGGACGAGGACTGGTTCCGCAAGACGCGCGACGACGTCGTCGACACCCGCGAGGGACTGGTGCTGCAGCTCGAGGACCTGGGCTTCGAGGTGCTGCCCTCGCGGACCAATTTCGTGTTCGCGCGGCATCCGTCGCGCGATGCCGCCGAACTGGCCGCCGCGCTGCGCGAGCGCGCGGTGCTGGTGCGGCACTTCCGCCAGCCGCGCATCGCGCAGTACCTGCGCATCAGCATCGGCACGCGCGCGCAGTGCAGCGTGCTGGTGGAGCGGCTGCGCGAAATCCTGCAGGCTCAGTAGCGCGTCTCGCTGAGCTCCGCGAACAGGTCGCCGTAGATCCTGTAGCGCGAGGCGCTGATCGGCCCGTCGTTGGCCGCCGATTCCACGTGCGCGATCACGCCGCAGCCCGGCTCGTGCAGGTGGGTGCAGTTGTAGAACTTGCACTCGCCCGCATGCTCGGCGATGTCGGGCATCAGGCCCGCGAGCTGCATCGGCGCGATGTGGTTGAGGCCGAATTCCTGGAAGCCCGGCGAGTCGATCAGCGCGGTGCTGCGCGCCGCGTCGACCCAGTACCAGGTGGTGCTGGTGGTGGTGTGCTTGCCCGAATTGAGCGCCTGTGAGATCTCGCCGGTGAGCGCGGTGGCGCCCGGCACCAGCAGGTTGATCAGCGTGCTCTTGCCCGCGCCCGAGGGGCCGAGCACCAGCGTGGTCTTGCCCGCGAGGCGCTGCGTCAGCGAGGCGTGGTCGACCTCGCCCGAGGCCTTGAGCGACAGCGGCAGCACGCCGTGGTGCATGCGCCGGTAGGGTGCGAGCTTGCGCCAGGCGCGCTCGAAGGGTTCGACCAGGTCGCTCTTGTTGAGCGCGATGATCGGCGTGATGCGCTCCGCCTCGGCCGCGATCAGGGCGCGCGCGAGCTGGTGTTCGGAGAACTCGGGCTCGGCCGCGATCAGGATCAGCACGTGGTCGAGGTTGGCCGCGAAGGACTTGGTGCGGATGTCGTCCTGGCGGTAGAACAGGTTGCGCCGCGGCACCACCTGCTCGATCGTGCCTTCGTCCTCGCTGGCCTGCCAGCGCACGCGGTCGCCGACCACAGCCTGGCTCTTCTTGCCGCGCGGATGGCAGATGCGTCGTTCGCCTTCGGGCGTCTCGACCAGGCAGTGGCGGCCGTGGCTGGCCACCACGAGGCCGTCGTGCAGCGCATCGGCCGAGGCTCGGCCCTGCTGGCGCTCGCGGCCCGGCTTAGCCAAAGGCGATCGCTCCGGTCATGCCGTGGGCGCGGCCGCCAGCAGCGCATCGGCCTGGCGTGCGCAGTCGAAGTCGGTGACCGAGATGCCACCGACGTCGTGCGTGTTGAAGCGCACCACGCAGCGGTTGTAGTGCACCGACAGGTCGGGGTGGTGGTCCTGCGTGTGGGCCACCATCGCCAGCGCGTTCACGAAGGCGATGGTCTCGAAGTAGTTCGTGAAGCTGTAGGTCTTCTCGATCGCGACGTTCGCGCCGTCGCCGCTGAGCTTCCAGCCTTCGAGCCGCGCCAGCGCCGAGACGATCTCGGTCGCGCTCAGTGCCTTGCGGGGGATGGACTTCCAGTCCTTGATCTTCAACATGCTGGCGGTGCTCATGGCGCTGCTTTCGAAAAGAGGTGCGGGGAGACGGAAAAGAGATGGCGCTCAGGCGGTCGCCAGCATGCGCGCGAGGCGCTCGGAGGCGGGCGGGTGGGAGTAGTAGAACTTGACGAACACCGGGTCGGGCGTGAGCGTCGAGGCGTTGTCCTGGTAGAGCTTGAGCAGCGCGGCCGAGAGGTCGGCGCCGCTGGTCTGGGCGATGGCATAGGCGTCGGCCTCGAACTCGTGCCTGCGCGACAGCCGCGCCGACAGCGGCGCGACGAAGAAGCCGAACACCGGCACTGCGAGCATGAACAGCAGCAGCGCCAGCGCGCTGTTGGGCGCCGCCGTCGACATGTTGGGCTGCACGCCCAGGCCGGTGTAGAACCAGGCCTGGGTCGAGACCCAGCCCAGCAGCGCGAAGCCCGCGAGGCTCAGCGCGAACATCGCGACCAGCCGCTTGACGATGTGGCGGTGCTTGAAGTGGCCGAGCTCGTGCGCGAGCACCGCCTCGACCTCGCCGGCGTTGAGCTGGCGCAGCAGGGTGTCGTAGAACACCACGCGCTTGCTGGCACCGAAGCCGGTGAAGTAGGCGTTGGCATGTGCGCTGCGGCGGCTGCCGTCCATCACGAACAGGCCCTTGGCGCGGAAGCCGCAGCGGCTCATGAGCGCGGTGACGCGGGCCTTGAGCGTCGGGTCGTCGAGCGGCTGGAACTTGTTGAAGATCGGCGCGATGAACATCGGGTAGACCAGCATCAGCAGCAGGTTGAAGCCCATCCACGCGGCCCAGGCCCAGAGCCACCACAGCGTGCCCGTGGCGCCCATGATCCACAGGATCAGCGCCGCGATCGGCAGCCCGATGGCCGCGCCGACCAGCGTCGAGACGACCGTGTCGCGCAGCCACAGGCCCCAGGTCATCTTGTTGAAGCCGAAGCGCTCCTCGAGCCTGAAGGTCTGCCACAGCGTGAACGGGAGTTCGAGCAGGCCGCCGATGGCCGCGAAGGCTGCCAGCAGCGCCAGCTGCTGCACCATGCCGCCGCCGAGCCAGGCCAGCAGCAGCTTGTTGAGCAGGTCGAGGCCGCCGAGCAGGGTCCAGCCCAGCAGCAGCGCCGTGCTCCAGGCCATCTCTATCAGCCCGAAGCGCGCCTTCGCCACCGTGTAGTCGGCCGCCTTCTGGTGCGCCGAGAGGCTGATCGTCTGCGCGAAGGCCTCGGGCACCTCGCCGCGATGCCGCGCCACGTGCCGCACCTGCCGCGAGGCCAGCCAGAACTTCACGAGCAGGCCGGCCACCAGCGCGGCGGCGAAGGCGAGGGTGAAGAGAAGCGAATAGGACATGCGCGCGAGTTTAGTCCTGGGCCCAAGCCCTTCGGACCATCGGCGACAATCCCTCGATGCCCGAATCCACCGCCTCCACGGCCGCCGCAGCGGTCCCCACCCTGAAGAAAAGCGACCAGAACCTGGTCTGGCTCGATTGCGAGATGAGCGGGCTCGATCCCGAGAAGGAACGGCTGCTCGAAATCGCCGTGGTCATCACCGGCCCCGACCTCACGCCGCGCATCGACGGCCCGGTGCTGGTCATCCACCAGAGCGACGCCGTGCTCGACGGCATGGATGCCTGGAACAAGGGCACGCACGGCCGCAGCGGCCTGATCGACAAGGTCAAGGCCTCCACCGTCGACGAGGCCGCTGCCGAGCAGCAGCTGATCGAATTCATCGCGCGCTACGTGCCCAAGAGCGGCTCGCCGATGTGCGGCAACACCATCGGCCAGGACCGGCGCTTCCTGGTCAAGTACATGCCCAGGCTCGAGGCCTACTTCCACTACCGCAACCTCGACGTCAGCACGCTCAAGGAGCTCGCCAAGCGCTGGAAGCCCGCGGCCTACAACGCCTTCAAGAAGCAGCAGGCCCACACGGCGCTGGCCGACGTGCACGAATCGATCGAGGAACTGGCGCACTACCGCGAGACCTTCCTGCGCCTGACCGACTGAGGCCTGGCGGCCGGAACAACGGCCGAATATCCGATTGCGCACGGGGATTAGGTAAAAACCCCGATGCATGTCATAATCGTGGGCTTCGCTGACCGGGGTGCCCGGCCATTCTTTCAAAAAGGATGGCGCGTGCATGAGCAGAATCGGTTCCCCGCCGGCATATCCCGCATCTCCCTATCTTGCACACCGCGCCCGATCGCATGGATCGATCAAAAAGGGCCGCAGCCTCGGGTTTCAGAACCGGAAGCTGAATGTCGTTGGATGGTTGATGTTTTTAACCACCAACGGGGCGCCGCCCACGGCAGCGCTCGCGTTTGAAATTTGACATTCATGACCGACGCTTTTGAAGCGCAGGGCGAGCTCGCGCCTGTGCAATCGATTCACAACAACGAATTCTCCGCTGTCACCTCCGAAGTGCCCGTGCTCGAGGCGCTCGACGCCGCCAGCACCGAGGCCAACGAAGTCCTCGAGGTCGCCGATCAGGACGCGCAGACGTCCGACGCGCCCGAGGCACCGCGCGGCCCCAACGGATTCATTCCGCTGGGCCTCGCTCCCGAACTGATCGCCGCCGTCGAGGACCTGGGCTTCCACCAGCCCACGACCGTGCAGGAAAAGGTGATCCCGCTGGCCCGCGGCGACGAATCGGCCCGTTTCGTCGACCTGATGGTCTCGAGCCAGACCGGCAGCGGCAAGACCGCGGCCTTCCTGCTGCCCGTGCTGCACACGCTGATCCGCCGCCAGGCCGAAGCAGCCGCCGCCGAGCGCGCCGAATTCGAGCGCCTGACGGCCGAAGCCGCCGAACGCGGCGAAGCGCCGCCCAAGCGGCCCAAGCGCGTCAACCCGACCAGCAACCGCAACTTCAAGGCCGCCACGCCCGGCGCCCTGGTGCTGTGCCCGACGCGCGAACTCGCGCAGCAGGTCGCGCACGACGCCATCGAGCTGGTGCGCCACTGCCGCGGCCTGCGCATCGCCAACGTGGTGGGCGGCATGCCCTACCAGTTGCAGATCGCACGCCTGCAGAACGCCGACCTCGTGGTCGCCACGCCGGGCCGCCTGCTCGACCTGCAGCGCTCGATGCAGATCAAGCTCGACAAGGTCAAGTTCCTGGTGGTCGACGAGGCCGACCGCATGCTCGACCTGGGCTTCGCCGACGACCTGGCCGAAGTCAACCAGCTCACCATCGAGCGCCAGCAGACCATGATGTTCAGCGCCACCTTCGCGCCGCGCATCCAGCAACTGGCCACCCGCGTGATGCGCGAACCGCAGCGCGTGACCATCGACAGCCCGCAGGAAAAGCACGCCAACATCAAGCAGGTGCTGTTTTGGGCCGACAACGCCACCCACAAGCGCAAGCTGCTCGACCACTGGCTGCGCGACACCAGCATCAACCAGGCGATCGTGTTCGCCAGCACCCAGGTCGAGTGCGACGGCCTCGCCAACGACCTGCAGCAGGACGGCTTCAGCGCCGTGGCGCTGCACGGCGCGCTGAGCCAGGGCCTGCGCAACCGCCGCCTGATGGCGCTGCGCCAGGGCCAGGTCCAGATCCTGGTGGCGACCGACGTGGCCGCGCGCGGCATCGACGTGCCGACCATCACCCACGTCTTCAACTTCGGCCTGCCGATGAAGGCCGAGGACTACACCCACCGCATCGGCCGTACCGGCCGTGCCGGCCGCGACGGCCTGGCGATCACCTTCGCCGAGTTCCGCGACCGCCGCCGCATCATGGACATCGAGCAGTACAGCCGCCAGCAGTTCAAGGCCGAGGTGATCCCCGGCATGGAGCCGCAGCAGCGCATGCCGCAATCGCGCCCGCAGGGCGACTTCGGCGGCCGCGGCCGCGGCGGCGATCGTCGCCAGGGCAACGGCGGCGGTGGCTACCGCGGCGGCAACGGCGGCGGCTATGCCAACGCCAGCGGCTTCAACGACCGCAATGCACGCGGCCCGGCCGGCGGCGCGCCGCGCGGCGGCTTCGGCGGTGGCCAGAACGCCGGTTTCGGCGGCGGCCGCGACCGTGACGAGTCGGCCGGCTTCGGCCGCAAGCCGGGCTGGGGCGACAGCGCACCGCGCGGCAATGCCGGCGGCAGCCGCAACGAAGGCTTCGGCGCCCGCAGCGGCGGCCCGCGCAACGAAGGCGGCTTCGCGCCGCGCAACGACGGCTTCGCGCCCCGCAAGGGCCCGGGCCACGCCGGCGGCCCCGGCAAGGTGTTCGTGCCGCGCGACGCGCAGAAGCGCGCCTTCAAGCCCAGCCGCTGATCGGCCCTCGAGCTGCTCGCAAAGCCCGCGTTCTCCGGAACGCGGGCTTTTTGCATTGGGGGTTTGCGAGCAGTCGAAGGCGCCGATTTTGATTGACGTCTGAATTGATGAAAAGTAATGTATTGGACGCGCGCAGTCCTGTATTCCGCTTCCGCATCGTCGGTGGCCGGTTCATCAACCTCAGCTTTTCGACCCTTCGACCATGAAAATCGCGATCCTGGGTGGCGGCCATGGGGCCTATGCGGCCGCCGCCGATCTGTCCGAAGCCGGGCATGAAGTGCGGCTGTGGCGCCGCGACGCGGCCGCGCTGCAGCCGGTCATCGACAGCGGCAGCATCGTGCTCAAGGATGCGCGCGGCGTGCGCGAGGTGCCGATCGCGCTGCCCACCGCCGACATCGGCGCCGCGCTGCGCGATGCGGAACTCATCGTGCTGCCGACCCCGGCCATCGCGCAGGACTTCATCGCGCGCGCCATGGCGCCGCACCTGGTCGACGGCCAGGTCGTGTTCCTGCCGCCCGGCACCTTCGGCAGCTACGTGATGGCGCGCACCGTGCGCGAGGCCGGCAACCGCGCCGACGTGGCCTGGGCCGAGACCGGCACCTTGCCCTACCTGGCGCGCAAGCATGGCGAGCGCGAGGTCAACGTCACGATCCGCGCCATCCGCCTGCCCACCGGCGTCTATCCGGCGCGCAAGGCCGCGCAGGCGATCGACACCATCCGCGTGGCCTACCCGAGCGTGCACGGCTGCGGCGATGCGCTCTCGGGTGCGCTGATGAATGCCGGCCCGGTGATCCATCCGCCGCTGATGGTGATGAATGCCGCGCCGCTGCAGCACTTCGAGCGCTGGGACATCCACAACGAAGGCACGCAGCCCGCGGTGCGCGCCGTGACCGACCGGCTCGACCGCGAGCGCATCGCGGTGCGCGAGGCCTTCGGCCACGGCGGCCCGCACTATCCGCTGGCCGACCACTACGACAACGATCGCTGGATGTACGGCGATGCCCACAAGCAGCTCGTGAAGTCGGGCGACTGGCGCGAGAACATCGACCTGCACGGCCACCGCTACATCACCGAGGACACCGAGCTCGGCCTGGCCTTCCTCGCCTCGGCCGCGCGGCATGCGGGCGTCGACGCGCCCATCGCCCATGGCCTGCTCGCGATCGTCGGCGGCTTCCTCGGCCGCGACCTGCGCCAGGGGCCGCGCAGCTTCGAGGCCCTGGGCCTCGCGGACCTGTCGGCCGACGCGCTGCGCCAGAGGCTGCACGATGGCGAATGAGCCGGTCCGCTTCGCCGCGGTCGGCGCGGGGCGCATGGGCCGCGGCATCGCGATCGCCTTCGCCTACGCGGGCCACCGCATCGCGCTGGTCGACCTGCGCGTGCGCGACGAGGAGGCCTGGAACAAGCTGCACGACGAGGCGCGGCAGGAGATCGCCGCCAGCCTCGCGGGCCTGGCGCAACTCGGTGTGATCGATGCGGCGCAGGCCGAGGCCATCGCCGCGCGCGTGCAGTACGTGCGCGCCGCGCAGGCACCGGCGGCGCTCGCGCAGGCCGAGCTGGTGTTCGAGGGCGTGCCCGAAACGCTGGCGGCCAAGCGCGAGGCCTTCGAACAGATCAACGCCCATTGCAGCGACGACGCGATCCTGACCTCGACCACCAGCAGCATCCTGGTCACGCAACTCGCGGCGCTGGTGCGCAGGCCCGAGCGCTTCCTCAACATGCACTGGCTCAACCCGGCCTACGTGATCCCGGTGGTCGAACTGAGCTGCCATCCGGGCACCGACCCCGCCGTGCTGGCGCGCACGCGCGAGATCATGGAGGCGATCGGCAAGCTGCCCGTGGTGTGCGGGCCCACGCCCGGCTACATCGTTCCGCGGCTGCAGGCGCTGATCATGAACGAGGCCGCGCGCATGATCGAGGAGGGGGCCGCCACCGCCGAGGAGATCGACAAGGCCACGCGCCACGGCCTGGGCCTGCGCTTCGCGGCGCTCGGCGTGGTCGAGTTCATCGACTTCGGTGGCTGCGACATCCTGCACCACGCGAGCCGCGAGATGTCGGCCTCGATCGACAAGGGGCGCTACACCGCGCCGGCCATCGTCGACCGCATGGTGGAGGAGGGGCGGCTCGGCCTCAAGAGCGGCAGCGGCTTCTATGCCTACGAAGGCACCGACACCGCGGCCTATCGCCGCGACGTGCTCTCGCGCACGCTCGGCATGCTGCGCCATGCGGGCCTCTGGCGGCCCGCGGCCGAACGCACACTGCCATGACGCCGGCCATCCGCCGCGCCTTCGCCGATCTGTCGGTCGGTCAGGTGCACTACGCGAGCTGCGGCGCCATCGATGCACCGCCCGTGCTACTGCTGCATCAATCGCCGCGCAGCTGGCGCGAGTACGAGACGGTGCTGCCACTGCTCGGCGCGCGGCATCGCGCGGTCGCGATGGACACCGTGGGCTTCGGCGATTCGGCCGCGGGCGGCGAGCCCGCCTCGATCGCGCACTGGGCCCGCGTCGCGGCCGAGCTGCTCGATGCGCTGCGCATCGAACGCGTCGCCGTGGTCGGCCATCACACGGGCGGCGTGATCGCGATCGAACTCGCGGCCGCGCTCGGCGAGCGCGTGCGCGCGCTGGTGCTGTCCTCGACGCCCTACACCGACGAGGCCTTTCGCCGCGCGCGCGCCGAGCGTCCGCCGATCGACGAGGTCGAGCCCAGCGAAGACGGCAGCCATCTCGCGGCACTGTGGGGCAAGCGGCAGGGCTTCTATCCGCCGAACCGGCCCGAGCTGCTCGAGGCCTTCGTGCTCGATGCGCTCAAGGTCGGCCGGCGGCTCGAGGAAGGCCATCGCGCCGTGGCCTCGTACCGCATGGAAGAACGCATCGATCGCGTGACGCAGCCCGTGCTGATCGTGCGCGCGCCCGAGGATCCGTTCGCTTCGCCGCATGCGCAGGAACTCGCGCGGCATCTGCGCCACGCGGCCAGCGTGCGCATCGCCGACATCGAAGGCGGCATGGTGCCGCTGCCCGACCAGTTGCCCGAGGCCTTCGCGCGCTGCGTGGGCGACTTCCTCGCGCGCTGAGCCTTCAGCGTTCCTCGTCGTCCTCGTCCTGCGCCGCATCCGACGGCGCATGCGCATGCAGCTGGATCATCAGCCGCAGCGTGTTCTTGAGTTCCTCCGCGCGCGTGAGGCCGAAGGGCTCGAGCACGCGGCGCTCGTGCTCGCTCGCGAGCTGCATCAGATGCTCCACCTTGGCCGCACCCTTGCGGGTGATGCGCACCAGCGTGATGCGGCGATCGCTCTCATGGGGAATGCGCTCGACCTGGCCCTGCGTTTCCATGCGGTCGAGCAGCCGCGTTACGGTCGGCTGCTTGGTCACGGTGATCTGCGCGAGCCGCCCGATGCTCACTGCGTCGCCGCCCGCGAGCGAGGCCATCACGCGCCACTCCGACACCGAGAAACCCTCCTGCCGCGCCACCTCGTGGAACTCCGAGGAGATCAGCTGGCTGGCCTGCGCGAGCAGCGCGGGCAGGTAGTTGTCGACGAAGCGCTGCGGCTTCTTTTCAGTGCTTCCCATGCGTTCTCCCGATGCACATCGAACGACCCGAAAGTGGCACGCGGCTTGCGTGTCTAGGGTTATTCATGATTGTGGATAGATTCATTTCTAAACAGTATACGTACCAAGGCCCGTACAAGCACTCATCGCTTTTCTGCAGGTGATGCATGAACGGGCCACCGCCCACACGGTGACGTCGATCCAGGAAAAGAGCAAGCCATGGCCGAGCGTTCGTTTGTCGAAGAAGTGAAGAAACTGCGGCTGTCCGCCGGTGAAGTGTTCCGCGGCGAAGGCATCCTCGCCGTCACCAAGGCGCTGCTCGAATCGGGCGTGTCGTACGTCGCGGGCTACCAGGGCGCGCCGATCTCGCACCTGATGGACGTGCTGGCCGACGCGCAGGACATCCTCGCCGACCAGGGCATCCGCTTCGAGAACAGCGCGAGCGAGGCCACGGCCGCCGCCACGCTCGCGGCTTCGGTCAACTATCCGCTGCGCGGCGCCGTGACCTTCAAGGCCACGGTCGGCACCAACGTCGCATCCGATGCGCTGGCCAACCTCGCCTCGGGTGGCGTGACCGGCGGCGCGCTGGTGATCGTGGGCGAGGACTACGGCGAAGGCTCCTCGATCATGCAGGAGCGCAGCCATGCCTTCGCGATGAAGTCGCAGATGTGGCTGCTCGACCCGCGGCCCAACCTGCCGAGCATCGTCGAGGCCGTGAAGCAGGGCTTCGAGCTCTCCGAGGCCAGCAGCACGCCGGTGATGCTGCAGCTGCGCATCCGCGCCTGCCACGTGCACGGCCAGTTCGTCGCCGCCGACAACCGCCGCGCCGCCTATTCGGTGCAGGAGGCGGCCGAGAACCCGCGGCGCGACGTGAGCCGCATCGTGCTGCCGCCCGCGAGCTTCGTGCACGAGCAGGAAAAAGTGAAGGAGCGCTGGCCCGCGGCCGTGCGCTTCATCGAGGAGCGCGGCCTCAACGAGTTCTTCGCCGACGGCGCCGACGACATCGGCATCGTGGTGCAGGGCGGCAGCTACAACACGCTGGTGCGCGCGCTCGAGCGCCTGGGCCTGGCCGACGTCTACGGCAACAGCCGCATCCCGCTGTACGTGATGAACGTCGCCTACCCGGTGATCGACAGCGAGGTGGTGCGCTTCTGCGAAGGCAAGCGCGCGGTGCTGATGGTGGAGGAGGGCCAGCCCAACTTCATCGAGCAGAACATCGCGACCATCCTGCGCCAGCGCGGCGTGACCACCGCGCTGCACGGCAAGGACATGCTGCCGGTGGCCGGCGAGTACACGGCCGCCGAACTGCTGCAGGGCGCGCGCGTCTTCTGCGAGCGCTACGGCCGCCTCGCGCCGCAACCGGCCGCGCCCGTGCCGGCCCCGGTGCGCAAGGTGATCCCGCTGATCGAGCTGCCGAGCGAGCCGGCCGCGCCGCTGGCCGACAGCGTGCACGCGCGCCCGCCGGGCTTCTGCACCGGCTGCCCCGAGCGCCCGATCTTCAGCGCGATGAAGCTGGTCGAGCGCGAGCTCGGTCCGCACCACGTGAGCGCCGACATCGGCTGCCACCTGTTCTCGATCCTGCCGCCGTTCCACATCGGCAACACCACCATGGGCTACGGCCTCGGCGGCGCGGGCGCGGCCGCCATGGGCGCGCCGCGCGGCAAGCGCGCGATCGCGATGATGGGCGACGGCGGCTTCTGGCACAACGGCCTCACGAGCGGCGTCGCCAACGCGGTGTTCAACCAGAGCGACAACCTCACCATCGTCGTCGACAACAACTACACCTCGGCCACCGGCGGGCAGGACATCCTGTCGTCGAAGGCCGTCAACGCCACCCGCAGCACCGGCCACGCGATCGAACGCGCGGTGCGCGGCGTGGGCGTGAACTGGGTGCGCACCATCCGCCGCACCTACGACGTGGCCGGCATGCGCGACGCGCTCAAGGAGGCGCTGACCACCAAGGAGAAGGGCCCGAAGGTCCTGATCGCGCAGTCCGAGTGCATGCTCAACAAGCAGCGGCGCGAGAAGCCGCTGGTGCGCAAGGCCATCGCCGACGGCAAGCGCATGGTGCGCGAGAAGTTCGGCGTCGATGCCGACACCTGCACTGGCGACCACTCCTGCATCCGGCTTTCGGGCTGCCCCTCGCTGTCGATCAAGACCAATCCCGATCCGCTGCGCACCGACCCGGTCGCCACCGTGCTCGAGAGCTGCGTGGGCTGCGGCAACTGCGGCGACGTCTCGCACGCGGCCGTGCTCTGCCCCTCGTTCTACAAGGCGCGCATCGTCAGCAATCCCACCGGCTGGGACCGGCTGCGCGAGCGCGTGCGGGGGGCCGTCATCGGCTGGCTGCAGCGCGGCGCTGCGCGCCGGCGCGAGGCCTATTCGTTCTGAGCGCGCCGATGACCACGCAACAACCGATCAAGATCGCGATCCTCGCCATGGGCGGCGAGGGCGGTGGCGTGCTGGCCGACTGGATCGTCGACATGGGCGAGGCCAATGGCTGGTATGCCCAGACCACCTCCGTGCCCGGCGTGGCGCAGCGCACCGGCGCCACCATCTACTACGTGGAGCTGTTCCCCGAGGCCGCCGCGCGCGCCGACGGCGGCCAGCCGGTGCTGGCACTGATGCCGCTGCCGGGCGACGTCGACCTGGTGCTCGCCTCCGAGCTGATGGAAGCCGGCCGCGCGGTGCAGCGCGGGCTGGTCACGCCAGACCGCACCACGCTGATCGCCTCCACGCACCGCGTCTATTCGATCGCCGAGAAGAGCGCGATGGGCGACGGCCGCGTCGACAGCCGCGAACTGCTCGCGCATGCGGGGCGCGCCGCGCACCGCTTCATCCGCTTCGACATGGCGCAGGCCGCCGAAGACGCGGGCAGCGTGATCAGCGCCGTGCTGTTCGGCGCGCTCGCGGGTTCGGGCGTGCTGCCCTTCGGCCGCGCCCAGTTCGAGGCCACCATCGAGCGCGGCGGCGTCGGCGTGAAGCCCAGCCTGCGCGCCTTCGGTGCCGCTTTCGCGCGCGCCCAGGCCGAGGAGGGCGAAGCGCCCGAGGCAGCCCTGCCGCCGGCCGCGCCGCCGCAGCCGCGCCATCCCGCGGTGCGCGCGCTGGTCGAGCGCGTGCAGAAGGACTTCGCGCCGGCGCAGCATGCGCTGCTGCTCGAGGGCGTGCGCCGCCTCATCGACTACCAGGACCCGGCCTATGCGGGCCTCTACCTCGACCGCTCCGCCGCGCTGCAGTCGCTCGGCAGCCCGGCGCTGCTCGAGGTCGCGGCGCGCCACCTGGCGCTTTGGATGTCCTATGAAGACACGGCGCGCGTGGCCTCGCTCAAGATCCGCGCGACCCGCTTCGACCGCGTGCGCGACGAGTCGCGCGTGCAGGCCGACCAGCTGCTCGCGATCCACGAGTACATGCATCCGCGGCTGCAGGAGATCTGCGAGACCCTGCCCGCGGGCCTGGGCCGCTGGTTGATGCGCACCGGCTGGGCGCGCGGCCTGGTCGAGCGCTTCACGCGCAAGGGCCGCGTGGTGCAGACCAGTTCGCTGCACGGCTACCTGCTGCTGTCCACCGTGGCCGGCATGGGCCGCTGGCGCCGTTCCACGCTGCGCTACGCGGACGAGAACCGGCGCATCGAGGCCTGGCTGGCCGAGATCGCCGCCACCGCCGCGCGCAACACCGAGCTCGCGATCGAAGTGGCGCAGTGCCAGCGGCTGGTCAAGGGCTACAGCGACACGCACGAACGCGGCCTGCGCAACTACGACACCGTGATGGCGGCCCTGCGCCGCGCCGGCGATGCGCTCGCGCCGGCCACCTTGCGCGAACTGCGCAATGCCGCGCTGGCCGACGAGCACGGCCACCAGCTGCAGGCGGCGCTGGTGCGCCACGCGCTGGCCTGAACGACGAAGAAGAGACGACACCCATGGCCTCCGATCCCACGACCCTTCGCCTGCGCGTCGCCGAGGCGCGCGAACTCAATCCGCTGATCCGGCTGTTCCGCCTGCGCGCCGACGATGGCGCCGCGCTGCCGGGCTTCGAGGCCGGCGCCCACATCCGCGTGCGCGTCGACCTCGGCAACGGGCAGTCGGACTGGCGCCACTATTCGCTGATCGACTTCGCCGCCGGCGGCCAGCAGGCACCGGCCGAGTACCTGATCGCGGTGCGCAAGGAGGCCGCGGGCCGCGGCGGCTCGCGCTTCATGCACGAGCGGCTGCGCGAGGGCGACGCCATCGAGGCCGAGCCGCCGAAGAACGACTTTCCACTGCACGGCGGCGCGGGCCGCGCGGTGCTGCTGGCCGGCGGCATCGGCATCACGCCGCTCGCGAGCATGGCCGCGCACCGCCGCGCGCAGGGTCTGCCGGTGGAACTGCACTACGCGGGCCGCAGCCGCGCGCTGATGGCCTTCCTGCCCGAGCTCGGCGAGCTGCTGGGCACCGACCTGCTGCTGCACGACGACGAGTCGAAGGGCGCGCCCTTCGACGTGGGCGCGCTGCTCGCGCGTTGCGACCCGGCCGACCAGCTCTATGTCTGCGGCCCCAAGCCCATGCTCGACGCGGTGCTGGCCCAGACCCAGGCGCGCGGCTGGAACAGCGACCGCGTGCACTTCGAGCTCTTCACCGCGCCGGTGGTGGAGGAGGGCGACCATGCCTTCGAGGTCGAGCTCGCCATGTCGGGCCAGCGCTTCACCGTGCCGGCCGACCAGAGCATCCTCGACTGCCTGATCGAGCATGGCTGCGACCCGATGTTCGACTGCAAGCGCGGCGAATGCGGCGTGTGCGCCGTGCCCGTGATCGACGGCGAGATCGACCACCGCGACTACGTGCTCACGGCACGCGAGAAGGCCGCGGGCAACGTGATCCAGATCTGCATCTCCCGCGCCAAGGGCCAACGGCTGGTGCTCGACCTCTGAACCCAAGGAGTCCACGCATGACCAGCTACCGAGGCAATCCCGATGCGGTCCGCGCGTTGGTGCGGCCCGACCGCGTGCACCGCGACCTCTACATCAGCGAGGAGATCTTCGCGCTCGAGCAGGAGCACTTCTTCGCCAACACCTGGAACTACGTCGGCCACGAGAGCCAGTTGCCCAAGCCCGGCGACTACATCACCAACGAGATCGCGGGCCGGCCGCTGATCGTGGTGCGCCATGCCGACGGCAGCGTGCGCGTGCTGATGAACCGCTGCGCCCACAAGGGTTCGCGGCTGGTGAGCGCGCCCTGCGGCAACACCGGAAAGTTCTTCCGCTGCCCCTACCACGCCTGGACCTTCAAGACCGACGGCTCACTGCTGTCGATCCCGCTGAAGAACGGCTACGAGGGCACGCAGCTGCACGACTGCGAGGCCTCGAAGGGCCTGGTGCCGGTGGCCGGCGTGCGCAGCTACCGCGGCTTCGTCTTCGTGAAGATCAACGACGTCGGGCCCTCGTTCGAGGAGTACTTCGGCGACTCGCTGAGCTCGATCGACAACATGGCCGACCGCTCGCCCGAGGGCGAGCTCGAGATCGCCGGCGGCTGCCTGCGCTTCACGCACCAGTGCAACTGGAAGATGTTCGTGGAGAACCTCAACGACACCATGCACCCGATGGTGGCGCACGAGTCCTCGGCCGGCACCGCCAAGACCATGTGGGCCGGCAAGCCCGCCGACGAGCCCAAGCCGATGGCGATCGAGCAGTTCGTGCCCTTCATGTCGGACTACAAGTTCTTCGAGGACATGGGCGTTCGCACCTACGACAACGGCCACAGCTTCACGGGCGTCAACTTCAGCATCCACAGCAAGTACAAGGCGATCCCCGCGTACGACGATGCGATGAAGGCCCGCTACGGCGAGGAGCGCACGGCGCAGATCCTCGGCATGGCGCGCCACAACACGGTCTACTACCCGAACCTCACGATCAAGGGCGCGATCCAGGCGATCCGCGTGGTCAAGCCGGTCTCAGCCGGCATGTCGATCGTCGAGAGCTGGACCTTCCGCCTCAAGGGCGCGCCGCCCGAGCTGCTGCAGCGCACCACCATGTACAGCCGGCTCATCAACTCGCCGTTCTCGGTGGTGGGGCACGACGACCTGCAGGCCTACCGCGGCATCCAGGCCGGCCTGCATGCCAGCGGCAACGAGTGGGTGAGCCTGCACCGCAATTTCGAGGACGGCGAGGCCGAGCGCAGCGGCGAGGCCACCACCGTCGGCACCAGCGAGCTGCCGATGCGCAACCAGTACCGCAGCTGGGCGCGCTACATGACGGAGACGATGTGATGAGCGCCACCGTCACGCACCAGCAACTGGTCGACTTCGTGGTGCGCGAGTGCCGCCTGCTCGACGCCAAGCGCTACGAGGAGTGGAACGCGCTCTTCACCGACGAGGCCTTCTACTGGGTGCCGCTGATTCCCGACCAGGAGGACGGCATCAACCACACCTCGCACATGTACGAGGACAAGCTGCTGCGCGAGCTGCGCATCGAGCGCCTGAAGAGCCCGCGCGCCTTCTCGCAGCAGCCGCCGAGCCGCTGCCACCACCTGCTGCAGGCGCCCACGGTCGAGGAGTTCGACGAGGCCGCGAACCGCTACGTGGTGCGCACGGAGTTCCACTACACCGAATGCCAGGGCGACGAGCTGCAGTTCTACGTCGGCACCTTCTTCCACCACCTGCTGTGGCAGGACGGCGCGCTGCGCATGACGCTCAAGCGCGTGAACCTGCTGAACTGCGACGCGGCGCTGCCCGCGGTGCAGCTCTTCATCTGAACGGACGGACACCGCGATGACGCATCCCACCGTCCATGCCGCCTTCGCCGCCTCGGCGGCGCGCACGCCCGAGGCCGAGTTCCTGTGCGTCGAGCCGGTCACGGCCGCGAGCTATGGCATCGAGGCCGGCAGCATCCGCTGGCGCGAGGCCGCGGCCGAGGTCGACCGGCTGCGCGAGGCCTATGCGCGCGCGGGCTACGGCCATGGCCACCGCGTCGGGCTGCTGCTCGAGAACCGGCCGGCCTTCCTGTACCACTGGTTCGCGCTCAATGCGCTCGGCGTGAGCGTGGTGCCGATCAATGCCGAGATGCGCGCGGCCGAGCTGGCCTACCTGATCGGCCACAGCGGGATCGAGCTCGCGGTGAGCCTGCCGCAGCGCGCCGACGACCTGCGCGCGGCGGCGCAGCGCGAAGGCGCCACGCTCGACGTGATGCAGGCCTCGGACCCCGAAGTGCCGCCGGCCCGCGGCCGCGCACCGCGTGCGGGGGAACCCGTCGGCCCGAACACCGAATGCGCGCTGCTCTACACCTCGGGCACCACCGGGCGTCCCAAGGGCTGCATGCTGGGCAACGAATACTTCATCCGCGCGGGCGAGTGGTACGCAGGGCTCGACGGCGTGTGCGAGGTGCGGCGCGACCGCGAGCGGATCATCACGCCGCTGCCGCTCAACCACGTGAACGCGATGGCCTTCTCGACCATGGTGATCCTGGTGGCCGGCGGCTGCCTGATCCAGCTCGACCGCTTCCATCCGAAGAGCTGGCTGCACAGCGTGCGCGAGACCGGCGCGACCATCGTCCACTACCTCGGCGTGATGCCCGCGATGCTGCTGGCCGCGCCCGCGTCGCCCTCCGACCGCGAGCATGCGGTGCGCTGGGCCTTCGGTGCCGGCGTGGACCGGCGCAACCATGGCGTGTTCGAGGAGCGCTTCGGCTTCCCGCTGGTCGAGGCCTGGGCCATGACGGAGACCGGTGCCGCCGCCTGCGTGATGGCGAACCACGAGCCGCGCCACATCGGCACGAGCTCCTTCGGCCGGCCCGAGGATTTCGTCGAGCTGCGGCTGATCGACGAGGCCGGTGCCGACGTGCCGGTGGGCGCGCCGGGCGAACTGCTGGTGCGCAGCGCGGGCCCCGATCCGCGCCGCTATTTCTTCTCGGGCTATCTCAAGGACGAGGCAGCGACCCAGGAGGCCTGGGCCGATGGCTGGTTCCACACGGGCGACATGGTGCGCCGCGAATCCGACGGCAGCCTGTGCTTCGTCGACCGCAAGAAGAACGTGATCCGCCGCAGCGGCGAGAACATCTCGGCAGTGGAGGTCGAGAGCGTGCTGAACCAGCACCCGGCGGTGAAGAGCTCGGCCGTGGCCGCGACGCCCGATGCGGTGCGCGGCGACGAGGTGCTGGCCTGCATCGTGCTGCACGAGGCGGTGAATGAGGATGCCCGCTCCGCCATGGCGCTGAGCATCGTGGCGCATGCGCTCGACCAGTTGGCCTATTACAAGGCGCCTGGCTATGTGGCGTTCGTCGATGCGTTGCCGCTCACGGCGTCTCAAAAGATCCAGCGCGGGGAGTTGCGTGTGCTGGCCCAGGGTTTGCCTGGGCAGGTGCATTGCATCGATACGCGTGGGTTGAAGAAGAGGCAGGGGTGACTATGGAAATCCTCTGCGTTGTTCGTTCGGGACGGGCTCACGCCGACGGGGGACTCCCCTCCGCGAATGTCCCCCGGCCTGCGGCCTCCTCCTTTATTTCGCTGCGGGGAGTACCCCATCGACGTGAGCCTGGGACGCGCAGGTTGAACCGGCTCGCACCACTGCTGCGCCTCCGTGCACAGGGCAGTGGGTGCTTCCCGCAGCGAAATAAAGGAGGAGCCGAAGGCGGGGGACATTCGCGGAGGGAAGTACCCGCTGTCCTGTGCACGCGCCCCCGGCCGAACAAAGTGGAGCCCAAACAATGACCCGCCGCCAATCCTACGAAGGCGTAGCCGTAGCGGTCCCCGTCACGGTGCCCTACCAACGCTACTCCACGCTCACAGCGCACTGGTTCCTGGGCCAGGCCATCGAGGCCCTCGTCAAGGACAGCGGCATCGAAAAAGACGCAATCGACGGCCTCTGCATCAGCAGCTTCTCGCTAGCCCCCGACACCGCGGTAGGCGTCACCCAGCACCTGGGCCTCTCGCCACGCTGGCTCGACCATGTGCCCACCGGCGGCGCCTCGGGCGTGATGTGCCTGCGCCGTGCCGCGCGCGCGGTGCAGAGCGGCGATGCCGACGTCGTGGCCTGCGTGGCGGCCGACACCAACCATGTCGATTCCTTCCGCCAGACCCTCGGCAGCTTCAGCAACTTCGCGCGCGATGCCACCTATCCCTACGGATCGGGCGGACCCAATTCGATCTTCGCGATGATCACCGCGCACTACATGCGGCGCTTCGGTGCGAAGCGTGAGGACTTCGGCCGCATCGCGGTGGACCAGCGCACCAATGCGCTGCGCAATCCCAACGCCATGTTCAAGAAGCCGCTCACGCTCGACGAGTACATGGACGCGCGGCCCATCGCCGAGCCCCTGCACCTGTTCGACTGCGTCATGCCCTGCGCGGGCGCCGAGGCCTTCCTCGTGATGAGCGAGGAGCGGGCGTGCGACCTCGGCCTCGCCCACGTCGCGATCCGTGGCGCCATCGAACGCCACAACGCCTATTCGGAAGACCCGGTGATGGTGCAGGGCGGCTGGCGCCGTGACCGCGACGACCTCTATGCCCAGGCCGGCGCCACGCCCGCGCAGGTCGACTTCATCCAGACCTACGACGACTATCCCGTGATCGCCATGATGCAGTTCGAGGACCTGGGCTTCTGCGAGAAGGGCGAGGGCCCGGCCTTCGTGCGCTCGCACACCATGACCTGCGAAGGCAGCTTTCCCAACAACACCAGCGGCGGCCAGCTGTCCGCGGGCCAGGCCGGTGCCGCGGGCGGCTTCCTCGGCATGACCGAGACCATCCGCCAGCTCACCGACACCGCGGGCGCGCGCCGCGTGCCCGACGCCAAGCTGGGCCTCGTGGCCGGCTTCGGCATGGTGACCTACGACCGCTGCCTGTGCACCGGCGCCGTCCTCCTGGGGAGAAGCCAATGACCATGCCCCTCATGCGCCCCCCGCGCAAGAACCCCGTGCTGCGCACGCGGCAGATGAACCTGCCGCCCTGGCAGCGCGGCCGCATCGCGCTGGGCATCACCGCCGCCGCGGCCGAGGGCCGCTTCGAGCTGCAGACCTGCGAGGACTGCGGCACCGTGCAGTACCCGCCGCGCGCGGCCTGCCACAAGTGCCTGTCGCCGCACCTCGCCTGGCGCGAGCAGGACGGCGAGGGCGAACTGCTGAGCAGCACCACGCTGCATCACAGCAACGACCTGTTCTTCCGCGAACGGCTGCCCTGGCGGCTGGGCCTGGTGCACCTCGATGCCGGCCCGACGCTGATGGTGCACCTGCACGGCGAGGTCGGCGAGGCGCCCTCGCGCGTCAAGGTGGGCGCGCGGCTCGACCGCGCGGGACAGGCGGTACTGATCGGATTCCCGAACCAAGGAAGTGCACACATGGCCGACGACAGGATGCTCAGAGAAATGACCAGCGACCCCAAGTTCCGCAAGGTGCTGGTGACGGACGGCAAGACCGAGGTCGGGCAGGCGATCGTGCGCGCCCTCGTGAAGGCCGGCGCCGAGATCGTCTGGGTCGGCCATGCCGAACCCTGGAAGAAGCTCGGCGACGGCCTCGACGACATCGGCGCGCTGCCGCAGGTCACGCTGGTGCCGCTCGACCTCACCAACGGCCGGCAGGTGACCGAGCTCGCGGGCTCCATCGGCGGCAAGGTCGACATCGTCATCAACAACGCGGAGGTGCATCGCACCTTCGGCATCGCCTCGCGGCGCGGCACCGACGTGGCCAAGGCCGAGATGGACATCAACTACTTCGGCGCGCTGCGGCTGGCGCAGGAGTTCGGCCCCGCGCTCAAGGGCCGCTCGGCCGATGGTGCCACCGGTGCCACCGCCTGGGTCAACCTGCTGTCGATCTACGCGCTGAGCAACTACCCGGCGCACGGCACCTTCAGCGCCTCGAAGGCCGCGGCCTATTCGCTCGCCCAGTGCCTGCGCGCCGAGATGCGACCGGCCGGCATCCGGGTCGTCAACGTGTTCCCGGGCCCGATCGACGACGAGTGGAACCAGCACATGCCGCCGCCCAAGCTCGGCGCCCCGGCGCTCGCCAGCGCGATCGTGAAGGCGCTGCGCGACGGCGTGGAAGACGTCTATCCCGGCGACGTGGCGCAGGAGTGGCTCGAGCGCTGGCGCGACAACCCCAAGGTGCTGGAACGCGAACTCGCGGCCGGCGGCAGCTGAAGACAGATCGAAAGAGACAGGAGCGCTCCCCGATGACCCCCAGCAACCCCACGCTCACCCCGGCGCAGATCCTCGCGGGCCTGGCCGGCGCCCTGGCCGGCGGCGGCATCCGCGTGATCGACCTCACCCAGACCCTGACGCCCGAGTTCCCGCAGATCGCGCTGCCGCCCGAGATGGGACAGTGCTGGCCGTTCCGCATCGAGGAGGTCTCGAAGTACGACGAGCGCGGGCCCGGCTGGTACTGGAACAACTTCTCCTGCGGCGAACACACCGGCACCCACTTCGATGCGCCGATCCACTGGATCTCGGGCCGCGACCTGCCGAACAACTCGGTCGACACCATTCCCGTGCAGCACTTCGTGGCGCCGGCCTGCGTCATCGACTGCTCGCCGCAGGTCAAGGACGACCCCGACTACCTGCTCACGCCCGCGGACATCGAGGACTACGAGGCGAAGCACGGCCGCATCCCGGCCGGCGCCTGGGTGCTGATGCGCACCGACTGGTCGAAGCGCCACGACCCCGAGGCCTACCAGAACTTCGACGAGACCGGCCAGCACACGCCGGGCCCGAGCACCGAGGCCGTGCGCTTCCTGGTCGAGCAGCGCGACGTGCTGGGCTTCGGCTCCGAGGCCATCGGCACCGATGCCGGCCAGGGCTACCACCTGCGCCCGCCGTACCCCTGCCACTACTACATGCACGGCGCGGGCCGCTACGGCCTGCAGTGCCTGAGCAACCTCGACCTGCTGCCGCCCGCGGGCGCGATGCTGATCTGCCCGCCGCTGAAGATCGAGAAGGGCAGCGGCAGCCCGCTGCGGGTGCTCGCGCTGGTGGGAGCCTCGTCATGAGGGCCCATTTCTCCCTCCCCCGCTGGGGGAGGGAGCAACAAAGGGAGCGAACGCATGAGCGACGCACCGAAGACCGCCGTCGTCACCGGCGGCAGCGCCGGCATCGGCAAGGCCATCTGTCTCGACCTGCTCGAGCAGGGCTACGAGGTCGTCTCGCTCGCGCGCCGCAAGGCCGAGATCGACCATCCGAAGCTGCACAGCATTGAGGTCGACCTGGCCGACCGCGCGGCCACGGCCGCGGCCGCGAAGGAGCTGGTGTCGCGCTTCGAGGTGACCACCGTGGTCCACAACGCCGGCGTGATCCGCGCCGCGCTGCTGCCCGAAGTCCAGCTGTCCGACCTCGACGCGCTGGTCGACCTGCACCTGGGCTGCGCGATCCAGCTCGTGCAGGCCGCGCTGCCCGCGATGCGCGCGCGCCGCTTCGGCCGCGTGGTGCTGCTCTCGTCGCGCGCCGCGCTGGGCCTGGCCACGCGCACCAGCTACTCGGCCACCAAGGCCGGCATGCTGGGCATGGCGCGCACCTGGGCGCTCGAGCTCGCGCCCGAGGGCATCACCGTCAACGTGGTCGCGCCCGGGCCGATCCGCACCGACATGTTCTACGACGTGGTCGAGGCCGGCAGCGAGAAGGAACGCGCGCTGGCCGCCAGCGTGCCGGTGCGCCGCCTCGGCGAATCGGCCGACGTGGCGCGCGCCGTGCGCTTCTTCGCCGACCCCGCCAACAGCTTCGTCACCGGCCAGGTGCTCTACGTCTGCGGCGGCACCAGCGTCGGCAGCCTCGCGCTCTGAATCCCCACCGAGTTCCCGTCACCCACCCCCTCATTCCAGGAGAAGAAGCATGACAGTCATGACCCGAATCCGTGCCCTCGCGGGCCTCGCCGTGGCCGCGGGTGCGCTCGCGGTATCGAACGCCTGGGCGGCAGACCTCAAGGTCGGTTTCATCACTTCGCTGTCGGGGCCGGTGTCCTCGCTCGGCATTCCCTACGACAAGGGCATCAAGGCCGCGCAGGCCTACAAGTCCGAGGTCGGCGGGCGCAAGGTGCAGCTGATCGCGCTCGACGACGCCTCCGATCCCTCGACCGCCGCGCGCAACGCGCGCAAGCTGATCGAGGAGGACAAGGTCGACGTCATCATCGGCACCGCCGGCGCGCCGGGCTCGCTGGCCATCGCCGGCGTGGCGCGCGAGACCAAGACCCCACTGATCTCCATCGCCAACGCCGACCTGCCGGGCGAGGAGGGCGCATGGATGGTGACGCTGCCGCAGCCCGCGCCGCTGATGATGGGCGCGATGGTCGAGAAGATGAAGCAGGCGGGCGTGAAGAGCGTGGCCTACATCGGCTACTCCGACGCCTGGGGCGACCTGGTCTACGACGCGCTCAACAAGGCCGCGCCCGCGGCGGGCATCAAGGTGGTGAGCAACGAGCGCTATGCGCGCAGCGACTCCTCGGTTGCCGGCCAGGTGCTCAAGATCGTCGCGCTGCGCCCCGACGCCGTCATCACCGGCGCCTCGGGCACGCCCGGCGCGCTGCCCTACCTCGCGCTGACCGAGCGCGGCTACAAGGGAAAGATCTACGGCATGCACTCGCTGATCAACCCCGACTTCATCCGCGTCGGCGGCCCGTCGGTCGATGGCCTGCTCGCGCCCACGGGCCCGGTGGTGGTGGCCGAGCAGTTGCCCGACACCAACCCGATGAAGAAGATCGCGCTCGATTTCCGTGCCGCTTTCCAGAAGGCCAACGGCGCGCCGCCGACCGACACCTTCTCGGCCTACAGCTTCGATGCCTGGCTGATCTACCTCGACGCCGCCCAGCGCGCGCTCGCCACCAAGGCCGAGCCCGGCACGCCGCAGTTCCGCCTCGCGCTGCGCGACGCCATCGTGAGCACCAAGGAGCTGGTGGGCACGCACTCGGTCTACAACTTCAAGCCCGACAACCGCTACGGCTCCGACGACCGCTCGCGCGTGGTGGTGCGGCTCGACAAGGGCCAGTGGAAGCTGGTGCCTTGAACGCCGCGCGGCCCGCCTCGCCGATGAACGCCATCGCATCGCACCGCCCGCGCGCGCGGGCCGTGGCCGGCGCGCTGCTGGCCGCGGCCTGGCTGGCCGGCTGCGCCACGCAGGCGCCGCCCGCCGGCGAGGTCACGATCAAGCGCGACGGACACGGCGTGCCGCACGTCTACGCCGGCACCACCTACGGCCTGTTCTACGGCTTCGGCTACGCGGTGGCCGAGGACCGGCTCTACCAGCTCGAGATGGCCAGGCGCTCGGGCAACGGCAGCGTGGCCGAGGTGCTCGGGCCGGACTACGTGGCGGTCGACACCGCCACGCGCTCGAACATCGACCCGGCGAGCATCCGGCGCCAGATCGATGCGCTGGGCGCCGACGACCGCGCCCTGTTCGAGGGCTATGCGGCCGGCGTCAACGCGCGCATCCGCGAAGTGCTGGCCGACCGCGCGCGGCTGATGCCGCGTCAGTTCATCGACAACGGCTTCGTGCCCACGGCCTGGTCCGCCGACGACGTGGCGCTGGTCTGGATCGGGCTGATCCTCAACCGCTTCTTCGCCGGCACGGCCGAGGTCGCGAACCTCTCGCTGCTGCAGCAGCTCAAGGCGGCGCGCGGCGACGCGGCGGGCCTGCAGCTCTACGAGCAGTTGCGCTGGCTGGAGGATCCGACCGCGCCCACCATCGTGCCGCGCGGCGTGCCGTCCCCGCGCACGAGCGCGCGCGCCGAGCCCGGCGACGCGGCGCTCGCGCCGCTGTCGCCCACGGCGGCCGCCGATTTCCGCGCGACGCAGGTCGCGCGCCTGGGCCTCGCCGCGGCAGAGCAGATGCCGACCGCCAGCAATGCCTGGGTGCTCGGGCCCGGCCGCACCCGCGAGGGCGTGGCGGTGCTCTACAACGGGCCGCAGCAGGGCTTCAACAATCCGTCCTTCGTGCATGGCATCGGCCTGCACGGCGCGGGCTACGACCTGACCGGCCTCACGCCCGTGGGCCTGCTGCCGGTGCTGTTCGGCACCAACGGCACCATCGCCTGGGGCTCGACCGTGGGCTCGCTGGACACCAACGACAGCTACCAGGAAGAGCTCTCGCCCGCCGACCGCTACAGCTACCGCTACCAGGGCGCCTGGCGGCCGATGACGCGGCGGGTCGACGAGATCCGCGTCAAGGGCGAGGCGCCGCGCCGCATCGAGGTCCTTTCGACCGTGCACGGCTTCGTGCAGAGCTGGGACCTGCCCAACCAGCGCGCCTACACCGTGCGCAGCAGCTGGCAGGGCCGCGAGGTCGAGACCATGCTGGGCTGGGCCCAGGCGGCCCGTGCGCGCGACTGGCCGCAGTTCCTCGCGCAGGGCGCGCGGGTCAGCGCCTCCATCACCTGGTTCTATGCCGACGTGGCGGGCAACATCGGCGTCGTCGGCCTGGGCAGCCAGCCGCGCCGGCCGGCCGCGCAGGACATCCGCTTTCCCGCGCGCGGCGACGGCAGCATGGAGTGGCAGGGCCTGCTGCCCTTCGAGGCCAATCCGCGCAGCTTCAACCCGGCGCAGGGCTATCTCGCGAGCTGGAACAACCAGATCGCCGCGGGCCTGCGCGCCGACGGCGCGAACTTCTCGCACGTCGACCGCGTGGCGGAGATCCATGCGCAGCTGCAGGGCGACGCGAGGCTCGACGCCGACCAGGTCTGGCGCGTGAACGAGAACGCCGCGCTGGCCGACCTCAACGCGCGCTACTTCGTGCCGAAGATCGTCGAGGCCGCGGCGCGGCTGCCGCAGAACGATCCGGTGCGCCGTGCGGCCGACCTGCTGGCGCGCTGGGACTTCAAGAACCGGGCCGCGCCCGGCGACGCGGTCTATGCCGACAACGCCACCACCGTGCTGCGCGCCTGGCTCGCCGCCATGGGCCGCCGGCTGCTGTCGCAGGACCTGCCGGCGCCGTTGCTCGCGAACTACGCCAACCTCGGCTATCCCACGCTCACGCCGCGCGGCTCGCCGGGCAGCGTGCAGCCGGCCGCGGTGTCCAAGCTGATCTGGAATGCGCTCGCGGGCCCGGCCTCGGGCGTGCCGCAGCGCATCGACTTCCTGCATGGGCAGGACCCGCAGGCGCTGGTGCGCGCGGCGCTGGCCGACGCGGTGGCCGAGCTGTCGGCCGCGCGCGGCCCGGACATGGCGCGCTGGACCACGCCCGTGGTGCGGCACCGCTTCTCCAGTATCAACGCGATCGGCGTGCCCTGGGCCGGTGCCGACGAGCAGCCCGAGACCAGCCCCTACATGAACCGCGGCACGCTGAGCTACCGGGTGGTGCTGCGCCCGGGCGCGGTCGGCATGTGCTCGGTGGCCGCGCCGGGCCAGAGCGGCTTCGTCGATCCGGCCGGCCGGCGCGACAGGCACTACGGCGACCAGCTCGCGCTGTTCCAGGACTTCGGCTGCAAGCCGGAGCGGCTCACTCCGGCGCAGCTCGACGCCGACCTCGAATCCACGCGCACGCTGCGCTACTGACCCGCCCCCAGAAAGGACCACCCCCGTGACCCATCTCTTCCCCCGCCTGGCCACCGCCGTGCTGGCCGCCTGCATGGTCGCCGGCGCCGCCGCCGCCGACCTCAAGGTCGGCGTCATCAGCTCGCTCTCGGGCCCGGTCTCGGCGCTCGGCATTCCCTACGAGAAGGGCATCCGCGCCGCGCTCGCACAGCAGCCGACCATTGCCGGCCACAAGGTCGAGCTGATCGTGCTCGACGACGCCTCCGATCCCACCACCGCCGGGCGCAACGCGCGCAAGCTGGTGACCGAGGACAAGGTCGACGTGCTGATCGGCACCTCGGGCGTGCCCGGCGCGATGGCGATCGCGGCGGTGGCGCGCGAGCTCGGCACGCCGCTGATCTCGCCCACGCCGGTGTCGCTGCCGGGGCCGGAGAACGTCTGGACGGTGTCGGTCTCGCAGCCCTTCGAGCTGATGGTGGCGGCGGTGGTCAAGCGCATGCAGCAGGCCGGCGTGAAGTCGGTGGCCTTCATCGGCTTCTCCGACGCGCTCGGCGACCTCGCCTACGACTCGCTGATGAAGAGCGCGGCCGCCGCGGGCATCAAGGTGGTGGCGAACGAGCGCTATGCACGCAGCGACTCCTCGGTGGCCGGGCAGGTGCTCAAGATCGTGGCGGCCAGGCCCGACGCCGTGTTCGCGGGCAACTCGGGCACGCCCGGCGCGCTGCCCTACCTGGCGCTGGCCGAGCGCGGCTACAAGGGCCAGATCTACGGCACGCACGGCCTGATCAACGCCGACTTCGTGCGCGTGGGCGGAAAGTCCATCGAAGGCCTGCAGGTGCCCAGCGGCCCGGTGCTGGTGGCTGAGCAGCTCGATGCGGCCAACCCGATCCGCAAGGTGTCGATGGACTTCCGCGCGGCCTACCAGAAGGCGCACGGCGCGGCGCCGGTCGATGCCTTCTCCTCGTACACCTACGACGCCTACCTGCTGCTGGCCAGCGCCGCGGCGCGCGCCAAGGGCGAGCCGGGCACGCCGGCCTACCGCACGTCGCTGCGCGATGCGATCAACAGCACCAGGGAGCTGGTCGGCACGCACGGCATCTACAACTTCAAGCCCGACAACCGCTACGGCTCGGACGAGCGCGCGGTGGTGATCGTGCGCATGGAAAAGGGCCAGTGGAAGCTGGTGCCCTGAGCGCCCGCATCCGAAGCACCCCATGAGCCGCTACCGCGAACACCCCGAGGCGATCCGCGCGCTGGTCGAGGACCGGCGCGTGCACCGCGACGTCTACCTGAGCGAGGAGCTGTTCGCGCTCGAGCAGGAGCGCTTCTTCGCGCGCACCTGGCTGTTCGCGGGCCATGCGAGCGAGGTGCCCAAGGCCGGCGACTACCGCACGCTCGAACTCGCGGGCCGGCCGCTGGTGATGGTGCGGCAGGCCGATGGCGCGCTGCGGGTGTTCTACAACCGCTGCGCCCACAAGGGCAGCCAGCTCGTGAGCGACGAGCGCGGCAACGCGGGCAAGTTCTTTCGCTGCCCGTACCACGCCTGGACCTACAAGCTCGACGGCGCGCCGCTCGCGCTGCCGCTGAAGTCGGGCTACGAGAACACCGGCCTGGCGCAATGCGAGTCGGGGCGCGGCCTGTCGCCCGTGGCGGGCCTCGCGGTCTACCGCGACTTCGTGTTCGTGCGCCTGTCGCCGCAAGGCCCGAGCTTCGAGGACTATTTCGGCGGCGTGCTGCACGCCATCGACAACATGGTCGACCGCTCGCCCGAGGGCCGGCTCACGGTGGCCGGCGGCGTGTTGCGCAACATCGTCCACTGCAACTGGAAGATGTACCTCGAGAACATCAACGACACGGTGCATCCGATGTCGACGCACGAATCGGCCACCGCCGCTGCCGAGGGCCTGTGGGCCGGCATCACGGCGGCCGAGCCCGAGGCGGCCAAACCGATGGCGATGGAGCAGATCCTGCCCTTCGGCGCGGGCTACGACTTCTTCGACCGCATGGGCGGTCGCGTCTATCCCAATGGCCACAGCGTGCTGGGCATCCACTTCAGCATCCATTCGAACTACGCGCAGCTGCCGGGCTACGAGGCCGCGATGCGCGCCGCGCACGGCGAGGAACGCGCTACCGAGATCCTGCAGCGCTCGCCGCAGAACTCGGTGCTGTTCCCGAGCCTCTCGGTCAAGGGCTCGCCGCAGGCGATCCGCGTGATCCGCCCGCTCGCGGCCGACCGCACGCTGATCGAGGCCTGGAGCTTCCGCGCCGAGGGCGCGCCCGAGCTGCTGCTGGAGCGCTCGATGAACTACAACCGGCTCGTGTTCTCGCCGATGTCGGTGGTGGCGCACGACGACGTGCACCTGTTCGAGAGCATGCAGAAGGGCCTGCGCGGCGAAGGCAACGAGTGGGTGAGCCTGCACCGCGACTTCGACCCGGCCGAACTCGCGCGGGGAACGGCCGAGACCAACGGCACCAACGAACTGCTGATGCGCAACCAGTTCCGCGCCTGGGCGAAGTTCATGGGCGAGCAGGGGGAGGGTGCATGAACGACGCCATCGACCTCGTGGTGCGAGAGGCCGCGCTGCTCGACGCGCGCCGCTTCGACGACTGGCTCGCGCTGTACGACGTCGAATGCCTCTACTGGGTGCCGCTGCTCGGCGCGGCGCAGGCCGATCCGCGCAGCCACAACGCCATCGCCTGCGAGGACCGGCTGCTGCTGCAACTGCGCGTCGACCGGCTGAAGAACCCGCGCGCGCATTCGCAGCATCCCGCGAGCCATTGCCAGCACGTGCTGCAGCGCTCGGTGCCGGAGGCCGGCGAAGACGGCGAGGCCGTGCTGCGCACTCCCTTCATCTACATCGAGGCGCGGGGCGAATCGCAGGTGCTGCTCGCCGGCAGCTACCGCCATCGGCTGGTGCGCATCGAAGACGGCTGGCGCATCCGCGAGAAGCGCGTCGACCTGCTCAACCCGGGCCAGGCATTGCCGGCCATCCAGCTTTTCATCTAGTTCCCTCCCTCGTTCCACTCCCCACCCTTTCCTCCAGGAGCTTCGACATGACCCGCTTGATGCAGTCCCTTCGCCACGCCGCCGTGCTCGCGCTGGCCGCCGGCCTCGGCGCCGCCGCCTTCGCGGCCGACCTCAAGGTCGGCCTGAGCGTGTCGCTGTCGGGCCCGAACTCCTCGCTGGGCGTGCCCTATGCCAAGGGCATGCAGGCCGCGCTGGCCTACAAGGGCGAGATCAACGGCCGCAAGGTGCAGCTGATCGTGCTCGACGACGGCTCCGACCCGACCACCGCGGGCCGCAATGCGCGCAAGCTGGTGGACGAGGAGAAGGTCGACGTGCTGATGGGCACCTCGGGCGTGCCGGCCGCGATCGCCATGGCGCAGGTCGGGCGCGATGCCAAGGTGCCGATGATCGGGCTCACGCCGATTCTGCTCGACCCGGCCGAGAACGGCTGGGTGATGACGGTGGCGCAACCCACGCAGCTGATGATCGACGCGGTGGTCGAGCGCATGAAGAAGGACGGCGTGAAGTCGGTCGGCTACATCGGCTTCTCCGACGCCTGGGGCGACCTGGTCTACAACGCGCTGATGAAGGCCGCGCCGGCCGCCGGCATCCAGGTGCTGGGCAACGAGCGCTATGCGCGCGCCGACGCCTCGGTCACGGGCCAGGTGCTGAAGCTGCTCGCGATGAAGCCCGAGGCCGTGATGACCGGCGGCGCCGGCACGCCGGGCGCGCTGCCCTTTCTCGCGCTGCAGGAGCGCGGCTTCAAGGGCAAGGTGTACGGCCAGCACGGCCTGATCAACCCCGACTTCGTGCGCGTGGTCGGGGCCGCCGGCCAGGACGCGCTGATGCCCACCGGCCCGATCATCGTCGCCGAGCAGCTGCCGGCCGACCATCCCACGCGCAAGATCGGCCTGGAGTTCCGCAGCATCTTCCAGAAGGTCAACAACGCGCCCACCAGCGACGCCTTCTCGGCCTATTCCTTCGACGGCTACCTGGTGTTCGCCGATGCGGCGGCGCGCGCGCTCACGAAGGCCGAGGCCGGTACGCCCGAGTTCCGGGTCGCGCTGCGCGACGCGATCTTCAGCACCAAGGAGGTCGTGGGCACGCACGGCGTCTACAACTTCAAGCCCGGCGATCTCTACGGCGTGGACCAGCGCGCGCGCGTGATCGTGAAGCTCGACAAGGGCCAGTGGAAGCTGGCGCCTTGAGCGCGGCGTCCTCCATCCTCCATCCACCCAAAGCAAGCGAGAAGCGAGAGCGATGACGAAGCGAAGGACTGTGCAATGACCTGGGACGTGGCCCTCATCCTGGGCATCGACGGGCTGGCCAACGGGGCCATCTACCTGCTGGCCGGTCTCGGCCTGGTGTTGATCTTCTCGGTGACCCGGGTGGTCTTCGTGCCCTTCGGCGACATCGCGGCCTTCGCCGCGCTGACGCTGGCGGCCTTCGAGACCGGCAAGCTGCCGCCGACCATCGGCCTGGTGGCCGTGCTCGCGGCGCTGGCCGTGCTGACCGAGGTCGGCAGCCTGATCCGGCGCGGCGAGGCGCGGCGCATTCCGAAGGCCGTGCTGGCCTGGGGCGTGCTGCCGCTGGTGCCCTGCGCCATCGCCTGGGCCGCGGCGAGCGCCGGCGTGCCGGCGCCGGTGCAGCTCGCGGTGTCGGTGCTGCTGGTGGTGCCGGTGGCGCCGCTGCTGGCGCGCGTCGTGTTCCAGCCGATCGCCGATGCCTCGGTGCTGGTGCTGCTGATCGTCTCGCTCGCGCTGCACTTCCTGCTGTCGGGCCTGGGGCTGCTGTTCTTCGGGCCGGAAGGCTCGCGCACCAGCCCGCTGGCCTCGGGCACGCTCACGCTGGGCGACGGCTTCACCGTCAGCGGCCAGGTGATCCTGATGGTGAGCTCGGCGATCGTGCTCAGCGGCCTGTTCTTCCTGGTGTTCGAACGCACCGTGATGGGCAAGGCGCTACGCGCCACCGCCGTCAACCGCGTCGGCGCGCGGCTGGTCGGCATCCGGCCCGCGCGCACCGCGCTCTTGGCCTACGGCTGCGCCTCGCTGCTGGCGGGGCTGATCGGCGTGCTGATCGCGCCGGTGACCACCATGTACTACGACTCGGGCTTCATCATCGGCCTGAAGGCCTTCGTGGCCGCCATCATCGGCGGCCTCGTGAGCTACCCCATGACCGCCATCGGCGCGTTGGCCGTCGGCGTGGTCGAGAGCTTCGCCTCGTTCTGGAGCGGCGCGCTCAAGGACGTGATCGTGTTCAGCCTGCTGATCCCGGTGCTGATGCTGCGCTCGTTCATGGCGCGGCACGTGGAAGAGGAAGAAGAGGAGGTGGACCAATGAACCGCCGTCCCCTGATCCTCTGCGCCGTGGTGATCGCCGCGCTGGCCGTGGTGCCGGCGCTGTTCGGCAGCTTCACCGTCTCGCTGCTCAACGACATCGGCATCGGCGCGCTGGTCGCGCTGGGGCTGGTGCTGCTCACGGGCGTGGGCGGCGCCACCTCCTTCGGGCAGGCGGCCTTCGTCGGCATCGCGGCCTATGCCACGGCCTGGCTCAGCACCACGCAGGGTTACTCGCCCTGGATCGGCCTGCTGTTCGCGCTGCTGCTGACCGGCCTCTCGGCGCTGGCCATCGGGCTGCTCACGCTGCGCCTGGGCGGGCACTTCCTGCCGCTGTCGACCATCGCCTGGGGCCTGTCGATCGCCATGCTGTTCGGCAACGTCGACGCGCTGGGGCGCCACACCGGGCTGTCGAACATCCCGCCGCTGTTCATCGGCGGCTGGTCGCTGGCCGATCCGCGCGCCATGTACTACCTGATCTGGGCGATCGTCGGGCTGGCCTTCCTGTTCAGCCACAACCTGCTGCGCTCGCGCCCGGGCCGCGCGATCCGCAGCCTGCGCGGCGGCGCAACCCTGCTGGCGAGCGTGGGCGCCGACGCCTACCGCGTGCGGCTGTCGCTGTTCGTGACGGCGGCGCTGTTCGCCGGGCTCGCGGGCTGGCTCTATGCGCACATGAACCGTTTCGTGAGTCCCTCGCCCTTCGACGTGCGCGCGAGCATCGAGTACCTATTGATGGCGGTGGCCGGCGGGCTCGGCAGCCTGGTCGGTGCGCTGGTGGGCGCGGGCCTGGTGCTGGTGCTCAAGAACGGGCTGCAGGACGTGCTGCCGCTGATCACCCAACGCGCCGGCCAGCTCGAGGCGGTGGCCTTCGCGGTCTTGTTCATCGCATTGCTGCACTTCGCGCGCGGCGGGCTGATGGGCTTCGTGCGGCGGCTGCGCGCGCGCAAGGGCCCGGGAGCGGTACGCCCATCCGCGGCGCCGCTGGCGGCCGTCGAGCCGCTGCCGCATCGCGCGCTGCCGGCGCGCGGCACGCCGATCCTCTCGGTGCAGGGCGCGGTCAAGCGCTTCGGCGGGCTGGTGGCGGTCAACGACGTGAGCTTCGACGTGGCGGCTGGCGAGATCGTGGGCCTGATCGGGCCCAACGGCGCGGGCAAGTCGACCATGTTCAACCTGCTGACCTGCACCCTGCCCATGAGTTCGGGCAGCGTGCGCTTCCTGGGCCAGGACATCGCCGGCATGCCGCAGCGCGAGGTGGCGCGGCTCGGGCTGGCGCGCACCTTCCAGCACGTGAAGCTGCGCCCGCAGATGAGCCTGCTCGACAACGTGGCGCTGGGCGCGCACTCGCGCACGCGCTCGGGCGTGCTGCGCGCTGGGCTGCGGCTCGATCGCGCCGAGGAGCGGCAGATCCTGCAGGAGGCGCAGCGCCAGCTCGAGCGCATCGGCCTGGGCGATCGCGCGCACGAGCTCGCGGGCAGCCTGCCGCTGGGCACGCAGCGCATCCTCGAGATCGCGCGCGCGCTCGCGGCCGACCCGGTGCTGCTGGTGCTCGACGAGCCCGCGGCCGGCCTGCGCCGCAAGGAGAAGATGGCCCTGGGCGAGCTGCTGCGCAAGCTGCGCGACGAGGGCGTGACCATTCTGATCGTCGAACACGACATGGACTTCGTGATGAAACTCGTGGACCGCCTGGTGGTGATGAACTTCGGCGCCAAGCTGGTGGAGGGCGCGCCGGCCGCGGTGCGTGCCGACGAGCGGGTGCAGGCGGCGTACCTGGGGAGCGTGGCATGAGCACGACGACCCCGATGCTGGAGATCGGCGACCTGCATGTGTCCTATGGCCAGGTCGATGCGGTGCGCGGCGTGTCGCTCGCGATGCAACCGGGCCAGATCGTCTCGGTGATCGGCCCCAACGGCGCCGGCAAGACCACGCTGCTCGCGGCCGCGATGGGCCTCTTGCCCTCGAAGGGCGTGCTGCGCTTCGAGGGCGAGGACCTGCACGGCCTGGACGTGGAGGCGCGCGTGGAGCGCGGCCTGTGCCTGGTGCCCGAGAAGCGCGAGCTGTTCGGCGAGCTCTCGGTGCTCGACAACCTGCAGCTCGGCGCCTTCTCGCGCCGGCTGCGCGGCAGCGTGCTCAAGAGCCGGCTGCAGGGCGTGTACGACCGCTTCCCGCGGCTGGCCGAGCGCCGCGCGCAGCGCGCCGACACGCTCTCGGGCGGCGAGCGCCAGATGCTGGCCGTGGGGCGCGCGCTGATGTCCTCGCCGCGCCTGCTGATGCTCGACGAGCCCAGCCTCGGGCTGGCGCCGTTGATCGTGCGCGACATCCTCGCGATCGTGCGCAAGCTGCGCGAGGACGGCGTGTCGATCCTGCTGGTGGAGCAGAACGCGCGCGCGGCGCTCGAATCCTCCGACCACGGCTACGTGCTGGAAACGGGCGAGATCGCGCTCGATGGCGCCTCGCAGGACCTGGCCTGCGATCCGCGCGTGCAGGCCACCTACCTCGGCGGGGGCACGCACGATGAGGACTGAGCCGGACCCGCTGCCGCCCGCGCGCCGCACCTTGCCGGCGATGCTCGAGCGGCAGGCGGCGCTGTTCGGCGACAAGCCGCTGCTGTCGATCGCCGGACGGCAATGGGCACATGCCGATGCGCGCGCGGCCGCCGCATCGCGCGCCGGCGCGCTGGCCGCGGCGGGCGTGGCGCGCGGCGATCGCGTGGCGCTGATGAGCGGCAACCGGCTCGAGGTGCTCGAGACGCTGGGCGGCTGCGGCTGGCTGGGTGCAGCGATGGTGCCGATCAACACCGCCTCGATGGCGCCGCAGATCGAGTACTTCCTGGCCGACAGCGCGGCGCGGCTGCTGGTGATCGAGAGCGCCTTCCTCGACCGGCTGGCCGGCGTCGACCTCGCGCGCACCGCGCTGCGCACGGTGTGGGTGATCGGCGAGGGCGAGATCGCGCTCGAGGGCGTGGAGGTCAAGGCCTGGCCGGCCGATGGCGAGGCGATCGCCGCGGCCGAGGTGCAGCCGGGCGACACGCTCGCGATCCTCTACACCTCGGGCACCACCGGCCCGGCCAAGGGCGTGACCTGCCCGCATGCGCAGTACTACTGGTGGGGCGTGAACAGCGCGGCCGTGCTCGGCGTGGGCGCCGACGACGTGCTGTGCACCACCTTGCCGCTGTTCCACATCAATGCGCTCAACACCTTCGCGCAGGCCGCGATCACCGGCTGCCGGGTGGTGTTCGAGGCGCGCTTCTCGGCCTCGGGCTTCTGGGAGGCGATGCGCGCCCACGAGGCCACGGTGGTCTACCTGCTGGGCGCGATGGTGCCGATATTGCTGGCCCAGCCCGAGGGGCCGGGCGAGCGCGCGCACCGGGTGCGCGTGGGCCTGGGCCCTGGCGTGCCGGCGCATGCGATGCAGAGCTTCCTGGCGCGCACGGGCGTGCGGCTGCTCGAGGGCTACGGCTCGACCGAGACCAACTTCGTCATCAGCACCGCGCCCGATTCGCCGCGCGGCGGCGTGATGGGCTGGGTGCGCCCGGGCTTCGAGGCGCGCGTGGCCGACGCGCACGACGTGGAACTGCCCGACGGCGAGGCCGGCGAGCTGCTGCTGCGAGCGAGCGAGCCCCATGCCTTCGCGAGCGGCTACTTCAACATGCCGGCCAAGACCGTCGAGGCCTGGCGCAACCTGTGGTTCCACACCGGCGACCGCGTGGTGCGCGATGCCGACGGCGCCTTCCGCTTCGTCGACCGGCTCAAGGACGCCATCCGCCGGCGCGGCGAGAACATCTCCTCCTTCGAGGTCGAGCAGGTGCTGCTGAGCCATCCGGGCGTGGCGGCGGTGGCGGTCTACCCGGTGCGCTCGGAACTGGCCGAGGACGAGGTGATGGCGGCGCTGATCGCGCGCCCCGGCACGGCGGTGGAACCCGCCGAGCTCGCGGCCTTCTGCGAGGCGCGGCTGCCGTACTTCGCGGTGCCGCGCTACATCGACATCCTCGAGGACCTGCCGCGCACCGAGAACGGCAAGGTCCAGAAGTACAAGCTGCGCGAGCGCGGCGTGACGCCCGGCACCTGGGACCGGCAGCCGGCGCGGCGTACCTAGGCCTGTGGCCGATGTCCAGGGCCGCAAAACGCTAGAATGGTTTAGGACTAAATATTATTGCCATGCAAGCAAATTCTCTTTCCGGCCGCCACGCCCTGGTCACCGGTGCCGCGCGCGGCATCGGCGCCGAGATCGCGCGCACCCTCGCGGCCGAGGGCGCGGTGCTCACGCTGCTGGGGCGCGACCGCGAGGCGCTGCAGCGCGTGGCCGACACGCTGCCCGCCGCCGCCTCGCACCGCGTGGTGGCGGCCGACGTGGCGGACCCGGCGGCCGTGCAGCAGGCCTTCGCGCAGGCGCGCGCCGCGCTCGGGCCGCTCGCGATCCTGGTCAACAACGCGGGCGCGGCCGAGAGCGCGCCCTTCCTCAAGACTTCGGTCGAGCTCTGGCAGCGCATGCTGTCGGTCAACCTCACGGGCAGCTTCCTGTGCACCCAGGCGGCGCTGCCCGACATGCTCGAGGCCGGCTGGGGCCGCATCGTCAACATCGCGAGCACCGCGGGGCAGAAGGGCTATGCCTACGTGGCGGCCTACACCGCGGCCAAGCACGGGGTGATCGGGCTGACGCGCTCGCTGGCGCTCGAGGTGGCGCGCAAGGGCGTGACGGTGAACGCGGTCTGCCCGGGCTACACCGACACCGACATCCTGCGCAACAGCGTCGCCAACGTGGTCGGCAAGACCGGCCGCAGCGAGGCCGATGCGCTGGCGGAGTTCTCGAGCGTGAACCCGCAGCGCCGCATCGTGCAGCCCTCGGAGGTGGCCGACGCGGTGCGCTGGCTGTGCGGCGAGGGCGCCGCCTCGGTCAACGGGCAGTCGATCTCGGTCTCGGGCGGGGAGGTCACATGAAGCACAACGATGCCTCGCATGCCGCGCTGAGCGACGCCGAGGAATTGGGCCACGAGGCGCGCGCGCGCACCGAGGACCATGCGGCCCTCAAGCTGTGGCTGCGCATGCTGGCCAGCACCACCCAGATCGAGGCCGAGATCCGGCGCCGGCTGCGCGAGCGCTTCGGCATCTCGCTGGCGCGCTTCGACTACATGGCGCAGCTCTACCGTCACAGGGAAGGGCTGAAGATGCGCGTGCTCTCGCGCTACCTGATGGTGACCGGCGGCAACGTCACCGGCCTCACCGACGAGCTCGAGCGCGAGGGCGTGGTGGCGCGCGCGCCCAGCCCCGAGGACCGCCGGGCCTGGATCGTGAGCCTCACGCCCAAGGGCCGCGCCGGCTTCGAGGCGATGGCGAGCGAGCACGAGCAATGGATCCTCGAGATGTTCTCGGGCCTGGACATGAAGACCATCAAACAGATGCATGCCCAGCTCGGCGAGCTGCGCGTGCACGTGATGCGCAGCGAACCCGCGGGCGAGGAGGGCTGAGCCATGGCCGAGACGCCCGCGCCGCGCTTCGCGGAATTCAGCCGGCCGCGGCTGATCCGCTTCTCGGACTGCGACCCGGCCGGCATCGTCTTCTACCCGCAGTACTTCGTGATGCTCAACGGGCTGGTCGAGGACTGGGTCAACGAGGAGCTCGGCATCGGCTACGACGCGCTGGTCACCGGCCGTCGCGTCGGCCTGCCGACCGTGAAGCTCGAGGCCGATTTCCGCGCCGTGAGCCGCATGGGCGACCGGGTGGCGCTGGGGTTGGCGGTCGAGCGGCTCGGTTCGCGTTCCCTGAGCTTGCGGCTGCGCTGCTTCGAGCCGGTGTCGGGCGAAGTGCGCATGCAGGTCGGCCAGGTGCTGGTGACCACTTCGCTGGAAACCCACAAGGCAATCGAGATCCCGGCCGACCTGCGCGCGGCGATCCTGAAGGGCGCGATGCCTTCTTAAGCCCCGGGGAATGTCGATCCCTCTAAAGGAGGAGTTCCCCCGGGCTTGTACTACCAGCGTACTGCTTCCACAATTCCGGGCCTGGGAAAATAAGGCGGAGTTGAATGGGAACGGTTGATGAGAATTCTGCTGGTTGACGATCACGGCCTCGTGCGCGAGGGCGTGGCACTTCTTTTGCGCTCGCTCGACCCCAAGATCGGCGTGCACCAGACCGCCGACATCCACGATGCGATCGCGGCCATGCGCACGCATGGCCCCTTCGACATCGTGCTGCTCGACCTCGAGATGCCCGGCATGCGCGAGCTCGACTCGCTGCACCTGTTCCGCGGCCAGTTCCCCGAGCAGGCGGTGGTCGTGCTGTCGGCCAACGAAGACCCCAACACGGTGCGCCGCGCGATCGACGACGGCGCCATGGGCTACGTCAAGAAGTCGCTCGACCCGGCGACCATGATGCAGGCGCTGCGCGTGGTGCTCGACGACGGCATCTACGTGCCGCCGGTGTGCCTCGAGCCGCCGCGCACCGACGAGCCCTCGCCGGCCGACCGGCTCGCGAGCCTGCGACTGTCGCCGCGCCAGGAAGAGGTGCTGCTGCGCCTGGCCCACGGCAAGTCGAACAAGGCGATCGCGCGCGAGCTCAACATCTCCGACACCACCGTGAAGTCGCACCTGAAGGTGGTGTTCGAGATCCTCGACGTCCACAGCCGCACCCAGGCCATGTACGAGCTCTCCCGCCTCGGCTGGCGCGCGATGGAAGCCGGATGAGGAACCGGGCCGCGGCGCTGGTCGCCGAGCAGGTCGGGTTGCTCGCGACCCAGTCGCGCAACGCCGTCCTCGGCTTGCTGGTCGGCTGCTCCTTCGTCTCTGCGATCCTCGCGCGGCACGTGTCGTGGGTGCTGATCGGAGCCTGGCTGGCGCTGTTCATCGGCGCCAACGCCTACCGCATGCGGCTGGGCGCGCGCCTGCTGAGCGACCGCGAGCCGCGCGACGCCGCGGCGCTGAGCAAGTTCTTCTACATCGCGCTGGTCAACGGCATCTGGATCGGGCTGCTGCCCGTGATGTTCTTCGGCGTGCTGCCCGACGAGTCGCGGCTCGCGCTGACCGTGATCGTGCTGCTCGCCGCGGCCGGCGGGGCCGCCACCTATGCCTCCTTCGCGCGCGGCTACCTGTGCTTCCTGCTGGTCGGCGTGCCGCTGGTGGCGCTGGGCTGGGGGCTGCACGGCGGTCCGCGTGCCTGGGCGGTGGTGCTGTCGCTGCTGATGTACGCGGTGGTGATGGCGCGCTTCTCGACCTATCTGGCGAGCGTGTTCGAGCGCTCGGTGCTGATCCGCTTCGAGGCCGACGCGCAGCGCGAGCAGGCCGAGCGGATGCGCGTGGTCGCCGAGGAGGAGCGCGGCAAGGCCGAGGAGGCGCGCCACGTGGCCGAGGAGGCGAGCGTCTCGAAGTCGCGCTTCCTGGCCAATGCCAGCCACGACCTGCGCCAGCCGGCGCAGGCGCTCGCGCTCTACACGGCGGTGCTGACGCACAACGCCGAGACCGACGAGCAACGCCAGATCGCGCGCAGCATCGCCGAGGCCAGCCGCGTGCTGGGCGATTTGCTCGACAACCTGCTCGACATGTCGCGCCTCGATGCCGGCGCGGTGCAGCCGCGCGCGCAGGCGGTCGACATCGGCCAGATGCTGGCGCGCCAGGGCACCGAGGCGCGCGCCATGCTGGCCGGGCGCAACGTGCGGGTGGAAGTGGAGGGCGGCGCTTTCGTGGCCCAGACCGACCCGGTGCTGCTCGAGCGCGCGCTGCGCAACATCGTGGGCAATGCGGTGAAGTTCACCACCTCGGGCCTGATAGCGATCCGCGCCCACATCGTCGGTCCCGTGATCCGCTTCGAGGTGGAAGACACCGGCCAGGGCATCGCGACCGAACACCAGACGCTGATCTTCGAGGAGTTCTTCCAGGTCGACAACCAGGAGCGCGATCGGGCCCGCGGCCTCGGCCTCGGGCTGTCGATCGTGCGCCGGCTGATCCACATGCTCGGCGGCGAGGTGAAGGTGGAATCGGCGGCCGGCAAGGGCTCGAAGTTCACGCTGACCATTCCCGCGCTGTTCACGCGCGCGCCCGACGAATCCGACCTGCGGCCGCGCCCCTCGGTGCCGATGCCCGATCTGCGCGGCCGGCGCGTGCTGGTGATCGACGACGAGCAGATGGTGAGCAACAGCCTGAGCGCGCTGCTCCAGACCTGGGGCGCCGACGTGGACACCGCCGACGGCCTGCATGCCGCGCTCGCGCTCGGGCCGCCCGGCAACTGGCAGCTGTGCCTGTGCGACCTGCGCCTGCGCGGCGGCGAGGACGGCATCTCCACGGCGGCGCGGCTGAACCGCGATGCGCCCGACCTGCCGATCGTCTTCATCACGGGCGACACGGCCCCCGCGCGCATCGAGCAGGCGACCCGCACCGGCCGGCCGCTGATGCACAAGCCGGTGGACGAAGTCCAGCTCGCGAGGCAGGTGCGCGCCTTGCTCTGAGTCCGGATTCGCCCCCCAGGTCCACCGTCGGCGGGCCACGATTTCCTCTCTCCCGTTTCCCGCCGTCCCATGTCCTCGCCCACCGCGCAGCCGCTGTCCATTCCCTTCGACGAATGGAAGCCTCCCGAGCCGCTGCAGCTCGATGCCGTCGTGATCGGCTCGGGCTATGGCGGCAGCGTGGCCGCGCTGCGGCTCGCGCAGGCCGGCCGGCGCGTGGTGCTGCTCGAGCGCGGCTCGGAGTTCCTGCCGGGCGAGTTCGCCAACGACGTGGGCCAGCTGCCCAAGTACCTGCGTTTCCAGGGCCCGCAGGGGCCGATGGGCAGCCCCTGCGGCCTGTTCGAATGGCGCGTCGGGCCGGGCATGGCTTCGCTGGTGGCCAACGGTTTCGGCGGCGGCAGCCTGATCAATGCCGGCGTGCTGGTGCAGCCCGACGACGACGTCTTCGCCCAGCCCGCGTGGCCGGCCCAGATCCGCCATGCGCTCGACGACGACAGGCCCGGCCTGCGCCTGCCGTCGGCCTTCGCGCGCGCCAGGGAACAGCTGCAGGGCACGCGCTTCTCGATCCGCACCGCGGACGGCGCCGAGGCCGAACCGCTGCCCAAGTCGCAGGCGCTGGCGAAGCTCTGCGAGACGCTGCAGCGCGACAAGACGCTGCGCAAGCACGCGCCACGGGTGCACGCGGCAACGCTGACCATCGACCCGGCGCGCTGCAGCCATTGCGGCGACTGCTTCACCGGCTGCAACACGCCCGGCGCCAAGCACACCCTGCCCACCACCTACCTGAAGCAGGCCGGCGAGCTGGGCGTGCAGTTCGTGAGCCGCTGCACCGTCTATGCCCTCGAGCCGCAGCGCAAGACCGGCCGCTGGCGCTTCACCGCGGTGGAGACCGAACGCAGCCGCGACCTGCGCAACATGGCCGACCTGGTGACGCAGCACGGCCGCAGCTTCGAGGCCGCGCTGGTGGTGGTCGCGGCCGGCACCTTCGGCAGCACCGAGCTGCTGATGCGTTCGCAGAAGGTGCACGAGCATTTCACGCTGTCGCCCACGCTGGGCACGCGCGTGAGCGCGAACGGCGACAGCGTGAGCGTGATCGCCGACCTCAAGACGCCGGTGGACAACGTGGGCCGCGGCGCGATCCCCGAGGCCCAGGCCGGCCGGCCCGTGGGGCCGACGATCACGACCCTGCTCGACCTGCGCGGCAGCGGCGACGACCGGCCGCCGCTGCAGGAGCGCGTGATGCTGCAGGACGGCGCGGTGCCCGGCCCGCTGTCGCGCCTGTACGAGGAGATGCTGGCCATCGCCTGGACCCTGCGCCACATCGGCGCGCGCGCGCCATCGCCGCGCGCGCACGGCCGCGGCATCGATCCGCTGGCCGCCTCGCCCGAGCTCGCCGCCCACAGCCAGCTGCTGCTGGCGATGGGCCACGACAGCTCGCAGGGGCGGGCGGTCTGGGTGCCCGAGATGGACGGCATCGCCCCCTACTGGCCGCGGCCGCAGGAGGCGCCCACCTACGCCGCGCAGCAGCGCATGTTCGATGCGGGCACGAGGCGCGACGGCGTGCACCTGCACCTGCCGACCTGGCAGGCGCTGCCGCCGGGCGCCGCGACCTTGCTGTCCGGGCCGAAGCCCGATGCGCTCGCGATGACGGTGCATCCGCTCGGCGGCTGCCCGATGGGCGACAACCACGACTCGGGCGTGGTCGACCACCTGGGGCGGGTCTGGCGCGGCGACAACGAACTCTGGCACGGCCTCTACGTGCTCGACGGTTCGATCGTCCCGACCTCGCTGGGCTGCAATCCGCTGTGGACCATCACCGCGCTGGCGGAACGCGCGATGGCGCACCTGGCGCCCGGGCTGCGCGTGGCCGGCCCGACCGCCACGCCGACGCCCGCGCCGCAGCGCGGCCTGCCGCGCTCCACCGCGGGCTGGTCGCGGCCCGGGCCGATGCGGGTCGAGGCCCGCGCGCGCGAGCGGCTGGAGTGCCGCGCGCTGCCGCTGCGGGGTCCGCTGCGCCGCATGCTGGGCACGCCGACCGCCGACTGCGACATGGTGGTCAGCATGCACACCTTCGATTGGCAGCAGCTGTGGAGCGATGCGCGGCATCGCTTCACGGGCGTGCGCGGGCTGTTGCGCTTCGAACCCCTGGTCGAGGGCACGGCCCCCGATGCCAGGCCGGCCAGCGAGCGCTTCGTCAGCTACAAGATCCGCGGCGGCGCGGTCTCCATCCTCGCGGTGGAGCCCGGCGGTCCGCTCGCGACCCTGCGGCGCATCGCCAGCCTGCCGCGCACGGTACTGACCTGGTTCATCTTGCGCGGCTACCTCGACTGGCGGCGCGGCGACACCGAGATCACGCTCGAGCGCAGCCGCAACATGTTCTGGGCCTGGTGGGCCGCCACCGAGATCCGGCATGTGGAGTACGACCTCGGGCTGACGCTGCGCCCCGGCGGCGTGCCTCGGCCCGATCCGGTCCGGCGGCTGCGGCTGCGCGGCACCAAGGAGATCGTCTATGCCGCGAGCTGGCCGCAGCTCGTGGGGCATGGCGCGCGGCGGCTGTGGCAATGGCGGTGGGCCGACGACCGTCCGGGCAAGGCCGTACCGGCCGACCTGCGGCCCGACCTGTTCACCCAGCTCACCTGCCCGGTCATCACGCTCGATGCCGACGACCGGCCGGCGCCCTGGTGGTCGCCGTGGCGCAACCGTGTGGCGAAAGCGCACTTCGCGTTCGACGTGGCGCGCGCGGTGCGCGACACCCCGATCGAACTGCTTGGCGGCGCCGACGCCAGCTCGGCGATGGGCACGCTGGTGGCCTATCCGGCGCTGCTCGCGCGCTTCGCGCTGCAGTCGCGCATGCTCGATTTCCGGCTGCCCGACTATAGCGGCAGCCCGCTGGTCGACGTCGCCAGCCGCGAGGACCTGAAGCTGCGCGGTGAGGCCTGCGGCGGCACGCAGGGCGACGTCCATCCGCAGGCGCATTCGCTGTGGGTGCGGCGCGGTCGCTCGTCGAGCGACGACGGCACCGAGGCCGTGGAGAACGTGCAGCTTCGGCTGTGGCGCTACCGGCGGCCCGGCGCCGACGGGCTGCCCGAGTTCCTCGACGGCCAGTGGTGCGGCGTGCCCGTGCGGCGCGCGCGCTCGGTGCTGCTGACCCATGCCTTCGGCATGTCGGGCCACACCTTCACCTTCAAGGGCACGACGCAGAACTTCGCCGAGCACCTGTATGGCCTGGGCTGGGAGGTCTGGGTGCTCGACACCCGGCTGAGCCCGCGTTCGCGGGCCTCGCAGGAGCCGGGTACCGCCGACCAGGTCGCGATGGTCGACATCCCGGAGGCGGTCGATTTCGTGCTCGACCTGCTGCGCAACGAGCGCGACCGGGTCGTCGGACCCGAAGCCGGGCTGCCGCTGCAGCTCCATGCCTTCGGCCAGTGCCTCGGCGCGGCGGCCTTCCAGATGGCGCTGCTGGCGGGGCGGCTGTCCTATCCGATCGAGAGCGCCGGCTACGTGTCGGCCACCGGCGTGCGTCCGCTGCTGCCGAAGCTCGCGGGCCTGGTGAGCGCGCAGACGCACCTGTTCACGGTCGGTTCGCGCTCCTCGCAGGGCAAGACCTGGCTGCCGGCCTTCATCCGCAACCTGGCCGGCCGCACCACGGTGCCGCTGGCGGTGCGCGGGCCGGTGGAGTCGCTGGTCGAATCGCTGGTCGACCGCCTGTTCGCGGCGCTGCCGGTGCCGCCCGGCGAGCACTGCCCGGGCGAGGGCACGCTGGGCCGGCCGCACGACGACGACTGCGCGACCTGCAGGCGCGTGCGCTTCCTCGACGCCGAGCTGTTCAAGCACCGCAACCTCAACGCCCGAACCCACCGCGAACTGCCCAAGCTGTTCGGCAACGCCTCGGTGCGCGTGTTCGCGCATGCGGCGCGCTTCGTCGAATACGAGCGGCTGGTCAGCGAGGACGGCTTCAACGTCTACGCCAACGACAGCGCGATCGCGCGCCACATGGCGCTGCCGATCCGCTTCGTGCACGGCTGCGAGAACGAGCTGTTCGACAAGGAAGGGGCGCTGCGCTCGTCGCTGCAGTTCGCGCAGATCCATCCCGACTGGGTGCCGCTGTTCGGCAAGGCGACCGAGGGGCAGCCGCCGCACATGTGCGACCTGATCGCGGGCCATGGCCACCTCGATCCGCTGATCGGCCAGGCGGCGATGGATCGCGTCGACGGCGAGGCCAGTCCCTACGAACGGCTGGCGGCCTTGCTGAACCAGGCCTGGGGATCGCGCGAACATGGGCCGGCCGTCGCCGCGCCCGGCGTCGACGAGGACATCCCGCCGGCGAGCCCGCATCCGAACCACGAGGTGCGTTTTCCGCGCGCCGGTCCCTGGGTCGGGCCGATGGAGCCGATGGACGTCGACCCGCAACTGGCCCTGTACTGCGCCATGCCGCCGGGCCCGTCGCGCGGCGTGCGCGTGGCCTTCGTGGTCGACGACACCGCCGCCGACGCGCTGCTCAGCCGCGGGCTGGCGGCCAGCGCCATCGTGCACCTGGGGTCGCGTCTCTATCGCGTGCCGCTGGAGATCGTCGACTTTCCCGCGCCGATGGTGGCGCGCGACGGCTTCCTGCTGCCGCCGCCGCGGCGGCCCTGGGTGCTCGGCAGCGCGCAGGGCCGCACCGATGGCAGCAGCGCGATCCGCGTGGCCTGCGGCAACATTCCGCTGCCCGAGGGCGGGACGTGGGAGCGCGCGCGCATCGAGTGCGTCTCGCACGCACCGGCGCTCGATGCACGGACCGCGAGCCGGCCACTGCAGCGGCTGCCCGATGAGGTCGTGGAAGGGCCGCCGGTGGCGTTCTCTGCCGCCGCGGAGGCGGCGGAGCTGATGGCGTTGCAGGGCTCGATCCGCTTCGCGGCCGAAGCGGCGGTGCGCGAGCGCGAGGTGGGGCGCGGGCCCTTTCCCGCCTCGCTGTCGCACCAGCGTCGCAATGCACCGCTGGCGGAACACCGCTGGATCCGCCTCAGGCCGCGCATGCTGGCCGCGCGCGAGGGCGCGCTCTGCATCGCCATCGGCAGCTGCAGCTACCCGGGCTTCTCCTTCGACAGCGAACCGGCCTCGGCCTCGTTCGAGCGCTTGTTGAAGACCGTGCGCAAGCTGGGAGCGGGTGGCCCCGAGATGCTGTTCATGCTCGGCGACCAGATCTATGCCGACGCGACCGGCGGCATCATCGATTCGACCAATCCCGTCGAGCGCTACACCGACCGGCACCAGCGGGCCTTCACGCGGCGCGCCTTGCAGCAACTGCTGGCGCGGGTGCCGTCGGTGTGCACGGTGGACGACCACGAGTTCACCGACAACTACCCGCTGGCCCGCTCGCTGTTCAAGCCGCATCTCGCGCGCCGCGGCTACAGCCGCCTGCGCGAGCAACATGCGCTGCAGGCCGCGCAGAACGCGTTGACCGCCTACCAGCTGATGCACGGCAGCGAGAGCATGCGTCGCTTCGGCTTCGCGCGCTACGAGCGCGGCGGCGTGCGCTTCTTCGTGGCCGACACGCGACGCTGGCGCAAGGCCGCCCGGCACAGCGCGCCGGGCAAGCCGGTCGCGGTGCGCACCCTGTCGGACGAGGCGCGCGCGGCCTTCCACGCCTGGGTGGAGGAGGGCCGCGACAGCGACGCCTTCCATTGCCTGCTCACGGGCAGCGTGCTGCTGCCGGGGCTGGTGCCGGGCTGCGATCCCGCGAACCCCGGCCCGCCGGACTCGATGCAGGCCGCGCCGGCAGAACGCGCCGAGCTGCTGGGCCGACTGGCCGATGCGGTGCCGGGGCGCTTCGCCTGCATCTCGGGCGACTACCACCTGAGCTTCTCGGGCGCGGTCACGGTGGATGGCGTGCGCGTCGGCGCGGTGATGCTCGCGCCGGCCTTCTACGCGCCCCTGCCGTACGCCAACTGCTCGCCCGGCGATCTGTGGCTCGACGAGGACCTGTCATTGCCCGACGGCCGCACGTTGCGGCTCGAGGCGATCGATGGCGAGCTGCCGCAGCGTGGATCGGGCTACGGCCTGCTGCGCTTCGAGCGATGCGCCGAGGGCTGGTCGGCCGCGCTGTCGACCGACCTGCTGGTGCTCGAGGAGGGCGCGACCAGGAAGCGCTTCGACTGGCCGCGCGTCGACCTCTCGTAGCGCCGCGCGGCGTTTCTCCTCCAATTGGGGCATGCGCGCGGCGCGACGATGAACTCCAATCCCCGCATGCCGTGACAGGGCCGCGCGGGCCCCGCGTGCGGCGCATTGCAGTCATCAAAGAAAGCGCTCATGCCGGGACGGTTGGTTTCGATCGATGTGCCCTCGATCTACAAGGTGGCAGGCCAATGGCTCGCGCTGCCGCGGCCCCTGGCCTGGTGCACGCCCGACACGCGGCGCGCGCTCGCCGCGATCCGCAAGGAGGTCGAGCGCCGCGGCGGGCGCCTGCTGTTGTCCGACCTGTTCCATGACCGGGCCGCCGGGCCCGGCCGGCAGCCATCGCTCGGCGCGTGCACGGGCGACGGCATGCACGAGGCCGGCCGCGCCTTCGACGTCGACCTCGGTGCGCTGCGCATGCCGCTGGCCGAGTTCTGGGCGCTGGCGCGCGGCTTCGGCGTGGTGCCGATCCATCGCACGCCCGACCCGGCGCTCAGCGAGGCCTGGCACTTCGAATGCCGCGGCAGCCATCAGCGCGTGTACGAGCAGCATGCGTCGAGGCCCGCGGGCCCGTTCAGGACGCCGTACCTCGCGATGGCGGCCAGCGCCATCCTCGCGGCCGGCCTGCCGCACGACCTGTTCGTTCACAACGCCGACGAGGCGCGCCTGCAGAGCGGCCTGATCCGCCTGGGGTACGACATCGGCGGGATCGACGGCCTGATCGGCTTCCGCTCGATGCGGGCGTTGCGCGCCCTGGCCCTCGATGGCCTGTCGCTCGAGGCGCAACTGAGTGGCGTCGAGTGGTGGCTGCGGGGGATGTACCCGTCGGAGTACGGCGACGAGGCAGCGGTGGAGACGGCGCTTGCGGCCTAGCTTCGAGGCGTCACTTCTTGTCCGCCGCGACGGGCCCCGCGTCTTCGGCGATCTTCTTCTTGAGCCAGCCGCCGAGTTCGCGCTTGCCCTTGGCATTGGCGGCACGCCAGGCTTCGCGCGCCATCGCGACGAAGCGCTCCTCGGCCTCGTCGGGCACTTCGGAGGGCCGGTCTTCCCGGTCGAGCCAGCCGGCCTCGACCTCGCAGTGCCGCTCGATCTGCCGCGCGAGGTTGTCGCCGATCGGCCGCGCGCTCTTGATCTGGCTCCACATGCTCGGCGACACCTCGATCTTCCGCGCGAAGGCCTGGTCGAGTCCCTTGGCGGGCAGGCCGGCGGCCACGGACGCCTCGAGAAAACGGCGATGCAGCGCGAGCACATTGCGGCGGCGTGCGACGGTGAGTTGGGGCACTGTTCAAAAACAACAACAAGACAAAAAAAGATTGTCCCGGTTGTTGACGCCCTCGTAAAGACTCTTTACAGTGCAAGGCACTCGCAGGCCCAGGCCGCGAGAGGCCCGATCCCTCCACCCCTTTTCAAAGCGCGACAGCTTCCACCAAGGTCCCATCGTGAACACCGCACGCCAACTCTCCAGCATTCGACCCGTCTCGGGCCGGGCGCTCGTGCGCGCGGGTTTCAGCAAAGGATTCGACCTGCCGTCGCCCGCCGCGAACCTGGGTCGCTCGTACGCCATGCATTCGCTGAACCACGCGAAAGCGCGCGTTGATGCATTCGAGGGTCGACTGCCACCGGGTGGAGGTTGCGCTTAGGCGCATGCCCTCCCAAGCTCTCTCACCAGAGGCCCGGACACCGAAAGGTTCCGGGCCTTTTTTTTTTTCGCGGCCATCGTGCCGCGGCGGTGGCGTCCACGGATGCCGCCGGTGTTCTTCGACAACTTGCCGCGAGGCGCAGCCGTCACTGGATCGGCGCGCAGCTTCGCCATTTCGGGTGTGCCTTCACCACACCGCCAGGATGAGCCGCGTGGACGGTCTGGCGGGATGTGCAGGAGCGTGGACCACTCCTGTGCGGCGATGTCGCACGGGGCCTCGAGCGAGAGCGCGGGGCCTGTCGCGTGAGGACACAACCGAAATGGAAAGCGCCTTTTCCTCGATCACGTTCCGCTAACTCAGCGGCCAGAGTGCCTCCCTGTCCAGGAGGAAGCCAGGGGTTCGAGTCCCCTGCGGAACGCCAATGCTGTCACCACATCGCTCAACCCATACAACAAGGAGTCATCGCATGCGCAAGCGCAACAGCCCCATCCGCATGATCGCCGTGCATCCCGCGCCGGCGCGCAAGCCCTTCGTGTCCGCGCTGGCGCGGCGCCTGGGCTTCGGTCGCAAGACCGATGTCCTGCGCGAGCCCGGCTCGTTGCGCGAGCTGCGGCTCGATCAGCTCGACCTCGACCAGCGTGTGCGCGAAGTCGGGGAGTGGTAGCGGATCCTTCTTTCGTTTTTCCATGGTGCGCGTAGCTCAATGGCAGAGCTGCGGGTTGTGATCCCGCTGACGACGGTTCGATTCCGTTCGTGTACCCCAGACTTTTTCGACCATCGTTCGACATCGCCGCGAAAGGAGGCGAGCCATGCATTCACACGTCCTGCAACTCGACATCCAGGGCACGCCGCAAGCCTGGGTCTCGCTGGAGCAGGCGGTGCTGCACTACGCCTGCGACGACGTGGCCTGGGAAGACGGCGACACGCCGCTGGCCACCATGCGCGGCGGCTTCAACGTGGCGCGCGGCGTGCAATCGCGCATCGAGGTCGCGCCGATCATCGCGCTGCGCGGGGCCTCGAAGATCAACCTCTTCGATGTCGTGCCCGGCCTCACCAAGCGCAAGCTGCTGCGCCGCGACCGCCGTACCTGCGCCTACTGCGCGGGCGTGTTCGCGGAGCAGGTGCTGCAGTGCGAGCACGTGCTGCCGGCATCGCGTGGCGGTGCCTGGAGCTGGGCCAACCTCGTGACAGCCTGTGCCGCGTGCAACGGCCGCAAGGCCGCGCGCACGCCCGAGGAGGCCGGCATGCCGCTCGTGTACCTGCCGTACGTGCCGAGCCGCTTCGAGAACTTCCTGCTCGAGGGCCGCCACATCCGCGCCGACGTGCACGAGTGGCTGGCCAGGCGGCTGCCGAAGGGATCGCGGCTGCAATGAACCGGTGCCAACGCAAAGGCCCGCCGTCCTCGCGCACGGCGGGCCTTTTTCATGGGTGTGTTCAGCGGCCGAGTCCGAAGTAGCGGTAGGCAATCGCACCGGCCGCCGCGAGGCCGCCGACGATCGCGAAGAGGACCCTGGCGGTGCGCCCGTTGCGGCGCCTGGAGCGGTGCCAGTGTTCCGGCCCGATCAGATCGATGGGCACGGTGGGTTTGCCGATGTCGGAAGCCTTTTCCATGGGGCGGAAATATAGCGTAGGCCCGAAAAGCCACCCGCGTGGCGGCTCATCGGACGGCGTTTCATGGGCGCGTGCGCGGGCAAAAAAATACCCGCCGAGGCGGGTGTGGCAACGAGCTTTTCTGGCTTCGGTTTCTGGTCCCTGTGGTCATTGTTATGGGGCGCTGTGTGACAGCAACAGCAAGATGCCATGGGGCACGCGACCCGCCACTGCGTGGCCAGGGGCGGCGATGCAGCCGTCATTCAAAAATGTGAAATAGTGTGGAAATGGACAAGGAAATCATCCTCAAGGCCCTGAAGGCCGCGATGCAGAACTGGATCCGCAGTGCCTCGCCGGCGCAGCTGTGGCGTGTGCATCAGAAGGGTGGACTCGGCGCGATCGTCGAGGTCAATGGCGACGACGTGCGCGTGCGCATCGCGCTCGACGGTCCGCGCAGCATGCTGTCGGAGATCGGCATGACGGGCGGGCGGCTGCCCATCACCGAGGCCTTCCGCGGCGAGGACGGCGCCACCTGGGGCACGCCGCCACCCCTGGGCAGCGGCGAGCGCGAGCGCTGGTTTCTCGCGAGCGAGGTCGCGCAGGCGCATGCGCGGCAGTACCTGGAGGCCGAGGTGGTCGACAGGCAGGCGTTGCTGGCGGCCTATGCCTCCGACTGGCTGGAGCGGCGGTCTGCGGGTTGAGGCCTTCACGCGAATGCGCGTGCTGTGTGACGACGCCGAATCGCTGCGACGTGGTTCACGATCGTTCAGCACCTTGATTCGGACCACGTGACTTATTCCTCCGTAAGGAGGTGTGCCCCCGCGAGGGGCAAACGTATTCTTCCGTGACAACTGCAAGTTTCTTTGTCGGTTGTTGTCACACAAGGGAGAAGTCATGAGAAGCGCAGATTTCAGCAGGATGCCGCGCGCGCGCCTGCTTTCCATCGCAGCCGCGGCTGCGGCAATTTCGGCCTGTGGCGGCGGCGGGGGAGGCGGGGGAGGCTTCCCGTTGCTGCCCATCGCGTCGGCACCCGCGCCGGCACCGGCGCCCGCACCGGACCCGCAGGCCGAGAGTTCCGCGCCTTGCTTCAACGAAGCCGATTTCCGCGAAGGCACTCTGCTCGACTTCGAGGCGGTCGTGCCAGGCAAGGATCCCGAGACCGACTCCTTCCGCAGGAAGAGCGTGACCGAAGGGCGCGAGGCCTTCGCCGGTGCCACGCCGGTGGCCTTCAACGTCGGCACGGAGGTCAGTTCCTATCCAGCCTTCGAGCAGCGCATCGTCAAGAAGGAATACAAGGACCTGGTCGGCGGCAATCTCTTCCTCTATGGAAAGTCGACCTCGTACCACAGCAAGATCGATGACAAGTTCGCCGACGACATGAAGCTTCCCGCCATCGTGCCCCGGGAGTACACAGGCTACGCATCGCAGGTGTTCGAACCGCCGTTCTCGTTCCCGATCGACATGAAGCCCGGGCAGGTCGTGAGCAAGGAGTCTTCCGTGACCAAGACCGAGACCTCCAACGGCAGCGTCGTCTCGACGCGTACGCTGCCCGCGAAGGGCGAGCTCAGCTACAGCGGTCGCGAAAAGCTGGAGACGCCGCTGGGCACGTTCAGCACCTGCAAGTTCACGCTGAAGCTGACGCTGGGTTCGCTGGTCGGCCCATCGGCCACCAAGGAGTTCTGGCTGGCGGCCGAAGGACCTTATCGCGGCCAGTTGCTCAAGGGTGTCGATCCGAAGTCGCCGATGGTCGCGACCAAGATGACCTACTCGTCCAAGTAACGCCGGTGGATTGAGCATCGATCGTGGCAGGTCCGGCGGGCCTGCCACCCGCGCCAAGGCAAGCAGTGCGGACGCACAAAGAAAAACGGCCGAAACCCAGAAGGATTTCGGCCGTTTTCAGTGTTGGTGGTGGGCCCTGAGTGACTCGAACACTCGACCTACGGATTAAGAGTCCGCTGCTCTACCAACTGAGCTAAGAGCCCTTGCGTTGAAAACATATTCGTTTTCAGGCAAGTCTGCGAGTATAGCGTAGAAATTCGTTGTTCTCAAAATTTTTGTATGCGGCGTGTGTGGCGGATTAGCATTCGGCACCGACGAAGGGGGTTCGCCCCCTCTCTTTCCCATTCAGGAGAACTTCCATGAGCGATGCCAACACCGCGCCGCATGTCGTGATCACCGGTGCCGCGGGCGCACTCGGGCGCGCCGTTGCACAACACTTCCTCGCACAGGGCGCGCGCGCCGCGCTGATCGACCACCACGCCGGGCGCCTGTCCGAAGTGTTCCCGGGCCTCGACAACTCGCAGCACCTGCTGCTGGCCGGCGACGTGACCTCTGCCGCCTCGATGGCCGGCCTGTCCGAGCAGATCCTCAAGGCCTTCGGCCGCGTCGATGCGCTGGTGCACATCGCCGGCGGCTTCGAGATGGGCGAGGCGACGCACGCGCTCACGCGCGAGAGCTGGGACCGGATGATGAACCTCAACGCCTGGTCCTTCGTGGCCGTGACGCAGGCGCTGCTGCCCTCGATGATCGAACGCCGCGCCGGCCGCATCGTCGCGGTGACGGCGAAGGTCGCGGCGCGCGGCCTGCCCGCGATGGCGTCGTACATCGCGTCGAAGAGCGCGCTGCAGCGGCTGGTCGAGGCGATGGCGGCCGAGGCGGCGCCGCATGGCGTCAACATCAACAGCGTGGCGCCCAGCGTGCTCGACACGCCGGCCAACCGGCAGGCGATGCCCGATGCGAACCCGGCCGAATGGGTGTCGACCGCGGTCGCCGCGCAGACCATCGGCTTTCTCGCGTCGCCCGGCGCGGCGGCGCTGCACGGCCAGCACCTCGCGCTCGACTGATACGCGATGCACCAAAGCAAAAGGGCCTTGGCGGATGCCAAGGCCCTTTTTTGTCGGTTGGTGGAGAGGAGGAGGATCGAACTCCCGACCTCCGCATTGCGAACGCGGCGCTCTCCCAGCTGAGCTACCCCCCCAACGCGAGGCGAATTTTAGCCGGAACTCGCGGCAGCGTGCTCGCCGCATGCCAAGATGCGCGCCTCCCAGAAACGGCACCGGACCCCGGCAACCCCATGACCCCCTCGCGCGACCCCGCCTGGCTCGAAGGCATGTACAACAACCTCGCGCGGGTGAAGGAACACCCGGCGTACTTCGCGCGCTGGGCGCGCGAATCCGCCGCGGCGCGCGATGCGCTGCCGAGCCGGATCGACCTGCGCTACGGCGAGGGCGTCAACGAAACGCTCGACGTGTTCCCGGCGCCCGTGCCCGACGCGCCCGTGCTGGTCTTCATCCACGGCGGCTACTGGCGCGCGATGGACAAGAAGGACCATTCCTTCATCGCGCCCGCCTTCAACGACCGCGGCGTCTGCGTGGTGCAGCCCAACTACGCGCTGTGCCCCGGCACGCCCGAGCAACCGGTGACGGTGCCGGGCATCGTGCTGCAGATGGTGCGCGCGCTCGCATGGACCTGGCGCCACATCGCGGCGCATGGTGGCGATCCCGCGCGGATCACGGTGGCCGGGCATTCGGCCGGCGGCCACATGGCGGCGGCGCTGCTGGCCTGCGACTGGAAGGCCGTGGCGCCGGACCTGCCCGAGCACCTGGTGCGCAATGCGCTGTCGATCTCGGGCCTGTACGACCTCGCGCCGCTGCAGCGCACGCCCTTCCTCGAGCAGGTGCTGCGGCTCAGCGACGAGGACGTGCGCCGCGCGAGCCCCGCGTACTGGCCGGCGCCGAAGCGCGGGCTGCTCTACGCGGTGGCGGGCGGCAACGAGAGCGAGGAGTTCATCCGCCACAACGCGATGATCCGCGAGGCCTGGGGCTCGCGGGCGGTGCCGGTGTGCGAGCTACTGCCGGGCCTCGACCACTTCGGCGTGGTCGACGCGCTGGCCGATTCCTCGCACCGGCTGCACCGGCTCGCGGTGCAGCTGCTCGAGTCCTGAAGGCCTACATCAGCAGGTGTTCGCCTGCGTTGTCGCCGCCCAAGGTGACGTAGTTGACCTTGCGGATGTCCATCAGCGTGCGGCCGCCCGCGTAGCTGATCGAGCTCTGCACGTCCTGCTCCATCTCGACCAGCGTGTCGGCCAGCTTGCCCTTGATGGGCTCGAGGATGCGCTTGCCCTCGACGTGCTTGTACTCGCCCTTGTTGAAGTCGCTGGCCGAGCCGTAGTACTCCTTGAACAGCGCGCCGTCGACCTCGACGGTCTGGCCCGGCGATTCCTCGTGGCCCGCGAACAGCGAGCCGATCATCACCATCGAGGCGCCGAAACGCACGCTCTTGGCGATGTCGCCGTGGTCGCGGATGCCGCCGTCGGCAATGATCGGCTTGGTCGCCACGCGCGAGCACCACTTGAGCGCGCTGAGCTGCCAGCCGCCGGTGCCGAAGCCGGTCTTGAGCTTGGTGATGCAGACCTTGCCCGGGCCGATGCCGACCTTGGTCGCGTCCGCGCCCCAGTTCTCGAGGTCGATCACCGCCTCGGGCGTGCCGACGTTGCCGGCGATCACGAAGGTCGCGGGCAGCTTCTGCTTGAGGTAGCCGATCATGTTCTTCACGCTGTCGGCATGGCCGTGCGCGATGTCGATCGTCACGTACTCGGGCACCAGGCCCTGCGCGACGAGCTGGTCGACCGTGTCGTAGTCGGCCTTCTTCACGCCCAGCGAGATCGAGGCGAACACGCCATGGCCCTGCATGCGCTTGACGAGCGCGACGTTGTCGAGGTCGAAGCGGTGCATGACGTAGAAGTAGCCGTTCTGCGCCAGCCACAGGCAGATGGACTCGTCCACCACCGTCTTCATATTGGCGGGCACCACCGGCAGGCGGAAGGTACGGCCGCCGAGCGTGACGCTGGTGTCGCACTCGGAGCGGCTCTCCACGCGGCACTTGCGCGGCAGCAGCAGGATGTTGTCGTAATCGAAGATTTGCATGAAACCAAGCTCCTGGAGGAAGTCGTTGAAAACGAGTGAGCGCTTGGTCTGGCCGGCTTCGGCGGCGTCGCTGCGAAAGCCCCTGCGGGGGCGGGCGACGCGCACAAAAAACCGGGCACAAAAACTTGGGCCCGGTGATTGATTCTACGCAGCCTCCCGTGGGGAGGTCTTCCGGAACTTCATATAACCCGCATACGCCGTGGTTTCTACAATCGACGGATGTTCGAAGAATTCGCGGCCGATGACCGCACCCCGCCGCCGGTCGACCTGCCGCTGCTGCACAACCTCAACGCCGAGCAGCTCGCAGCGGTCACGCTGCCGGCCGGCAACGCGCTGATCCTCGCGGGCGCCGGCTCGGGCAAGACCCGCGTGCTCACCACCCGCATCGCCTGGCTGCTGCAGACGCGCCAGGTGTCCGCCGGCGGCATCCTGGCCGTGACCTTCACCAACAAGGCCGCCAAGGAGATGATGACGCGGCTCACGGCGATGCTGCCGGTCAACGTGCGCGGCATGTGGATCGGTACCTTCCACGGCCTGTGCAACCGCTTCCTGCGCGCGCACTGGAAGCTGGCCAACCTGCCGTCGACCTTCCAGATCCTCGACACGCAGGACCAACTCTCGGCCATCAAGCGGCTGATGAAGCAGTTCAACGTCGACGACGAGCGCTTCCCGGCCAAGCAGACGCAATGGTTCATCGCGGGCGCCAAGGAAGACGGCCTGCGCCCCGACGCGGTCGAGATCCGCAGCGAGGACGACCGCAAGAAGGTCGAGCTCTACCGTCTCTACGAGGAGCAGTGCCAGCGCGAGGGCGTGGTCGACTTCGGCGAGCTGATGCTGCGCAGCTACGAGCTGCTGCGCGACAACGAACCGGTGCGCGAGCACTACCAGCGGCGCTTTCGCCACATCCTGATCGACGAGTTCCAGGACACCAACCGGCTGCAGTACGCCTGGATCAAGATGCTCGCGGGCAACACCGTCGCGGGCCAGTTCGTACCCGGCGACAACAGCGTGGTCGCGGTGGGCGACGACGACCAGAGCATCTATGCCTTCCGCGGCGCGCGCGTGGGCAACATGGCCGACTTCGTGCGCGAGTTCGACGTGCGCCACCAGATCAAGCTGGAGCAGAACTACCGCAGCTACAGCAACATCCTCGACTCGGCCAACGAGCTCATCAGCCACAACAAGAAGCGCCTGGGCAAGAACCTGCGCACCGATCAAGGCCCCGGCGAGCCGGTGCGCGTCTACGAGTCCTCGAGCGACCTCGCCGAGGCGCAGTGGATGGTCGAGGAGATGCGCCAGCTGGTGCGCGACGGCGTCGACCGCAAGGAGATGGCCGTGCTCTACCGCAGCAACGCGCAGAGCCGGGTGATCGAAACCGCGCTGTTCAATGCCTCGGTGCCGTACCGCGTGTACGGCGGCCTGCGCTTCTTCGAGCGCGCCGAAATCAAGCATGCGCTGGCCTACCTGCGCCTGCTCGAGAACAAGGACGACGACACCAGCTTCCTGCGCGTCGTCAACTTCCCGCCGCGCGGCATCGGCGCGCGCACGCTCGAGCAACTGCAGGACGCCGCGCGCGCCGCGGGCCGCTCGCTGCACGACGCCGTGCACGCGGTCGGCGGCAAGGCCGGCTCGAACCTCACGGCCTTCGTCGCCAAGATCGACGTGCTGCGCGAACAGACGCAGGGCGCGAGCCTGCGCGAGATCATCGAGCTGGTGCTCGATCACAGCGGCCTGGTCGAGCACTACCGGGCCGACCGCGAAGGCGCCGACCGCATCGAGAACCTGGAGGAACTGGTGAACGCGGCCGAGAGCTTCGTCACGCAGGAAGGCTTCGGCCGCGACGCGGTGGCGCTGCCGGTCGACGAGCTGCGCCAGTCGCCCGCGAGCCAGGGCATCGACCCGGGCCGGCCGCTGCTCGACGAGCCGCTGGCGCCCGACGCCGAAACCGGCGAAACGCTGAGCCCGCTCGCGGCCTTCCTCACGCACGCGGCGCTCGAATCGGGCGACAACCAGGCCCAGGCCGGCCAGGACGCGGTGCAGCTGATGACGGTGCATGCCGCCAAGGGTCTCGAGTTCGACTGCGTGTTCATCACCGGCATGGAAGAGGGCCTGTTCCCGCACGAGAACTCGATGAGCGACTACGAGAGCCTCGAGGAGGAGCGCCGCCTGATGTACGTGGCGATCACGCGCGCGCGCAAGCGGCTGTACCTGAGCCATTCGCAGACCCGCATGCTGCACGGCCAGACCCGCTACAACGTCAAGAGCCGCTTCTTCGACGAGCTGCCCGAGGGCGCGCTCAAGTGGCTCACGCCCAAGAACCAGGCCTTCGGCAACTCGGCCTTCGGCTATGGCAACGGCTATGGCAGCACGCGCGGCGCGGGTGGCGGCGGATACAGCGGCAAGTCCTACGGTGGCGGCGCCGGCAAGGAGACCTTCGCGAGCCCGCCCGTGCCGCCCCAGAAGGCCGCGCCCTCGCACGGCCTGCGCTCGGGCATGCAGGTGTTCCACAACAAGTTCGGCGAAGGCACGGTGACCGCGCTCGAGGGCAGCGGCGACGATGCGCGAGCGCAGGTCAAGTTCACGCGCCACGGCGTGAAGTGGCTGGCGCTGTCGGTGGCCAAGCTCACGCCGGTCTGAGCCGGGGCGCGGCCCGCGGGGCCGCCCGGCTCAGTTCGGGTCGAAGCTGTCGCGGAAGGTGAACCAGGTCGAGGCCAGCGACATCGCCGCCAGCACCAGCGCCGTGCCCACGATCAGCACGGTGCCGATCGCGGTGGCGCCCGAGCCCGCGCCCACGGCGCCGACGCCCACCAGCACGGTGGCGATCAGGCCGACCGCGATGCCGGCCAGCAGGAACACGCCGAACCAGGCGATGCCGAACAGCGCATAGGCGCCGAAGTTGCGGAACAGCGCCACGATGCTGAAGAAGATGCTCTTCACCGGCTCCACGCGGTGCCAGTGCACCAGCGCGGGCGCATGCCACATCGCGAGCGACAGCGGCAGGTTCAGGCACAGGTGGACCATGCGCGCGACCTGGAACTCGCTGCTGGCCAGCACCTCGGGCGACAGCGCCTCGTCGAGCAGGTAGGCACGCGCGAGCTGGCCGCCGTCGACCAGCGCGGTGGCCAGCACCGCGAGCACGAAGTACACGGCCGAGATCAGGCCCAGCACCACCAGCGGGCGCCATTCGGCGCGCAGCGCGGCGAAGACCTCGACGAACATCGCCGAGCCGGTGGGCCGGCGCGTGCCGGCCACGCCGTCGTTGCCGGCCTGCTCGTCGTCATAGGCCACCGCGGTGGCGACCATCAGCCCCAGCGTCATGAACGGCAGCAGCACCGGCGCCAGCACGCTGCCCAGCAGCGGCACCACCGACAGCGTCGAGATCAGCGCCATCAGCAGGAAGAACAGCGACACGAAGGCCAGCGGCTGCCGCCAGAAGGTCTTGAGTCCGAGGCGGACCCATTGGGCGCCGGTCTTGGCCGGCACGAGGTGGAGTTTCATGGGGTACGGGTCAGGCGGCCACGGGCTCGAGGGCGCGGGCCATGACGTGCGGGTGCCGCACGCGCTCGCGCAGCACGCGCTCGAAGTGCGTCGGGTCGTGGGGCTTGAGCATGCTGGCCTCGCGCGGCAGGTGGAAGTCCCAGAGGCGGGAGATCCAAAAGCGCAGCGCCGCGGCGCGCAGCATGGCGGGCAGCAGCGCGCGTTCCGAGGCGTTGAGCGGGCGCACGCACTCGTAGGCGGCGAGCAGCGCGTCGGCACGCTCCTCGTCGTGGCGGCCGCTCGGCAGGTCGATGGCCCAGTCGTTGAGGCACACGGCGAGGTCGAACAGCCAGGTGTCGGTGCCCGCGAAGTAGAAGTCGAACACGCCGGTCAGGCGCGGGGCGGCACCTTCCTCATGGCCGGTCTCGAACATCGCGTTGTCGCGGAACAGGTCGGCATGCACCGGCCCGCGCGGCAGGGCCGCATAGGCCGAGGACTCGGCCACGTGGTTCTGGTAGGCCAGTTCGCCGCGCAGCAGCGCCGACTGGGCCTCGTCGATGTGGGGCAGCACCACCGGCACGGTGTCGTTCCACCAGGGCAGGCCGCGCAGGTTGGGCTGGATGCGCGGGAAGTCGCGTCCCGCCAGATGCATGCGCGCCAGCAGCGCGCCGAGTTCGGCGCAGTGCGCGGGGCCCGGCGCGAGCTCGCTGCGGCCCGCGAGCTTGCGCACCAGCGCGGCCGGCTTGCCCGCCACCTCGAGCAGCAGCTCGCAGGGCGCGTTGGCCGGCACCGACAACGGATGCGCGTCCTGGGCGGCTATCGGCTGCACGGCCGGATCGGCCACCGGCTCGGGCACCGGCAGGCCGCGCGCGGCCAGGTGCTTCATCAGGCAAAGGTAGTAGGGGAGCTGCTCGGCGCTCAGGCGCTCGAACAGCGTGAGAACGTACTCGCCCGACTCGGTGGTGGCGAAGTAGTTGGTGTTCTCGATGCCGCCCTCGATGCCGCGCAGTTCGCGCAGGGGGCCCAGGCCGAGGCGCTGCACGAGCGCGTCGGCCTCGCCGAATTCGACTTCGGTAAAGACTGCCATGGAAAGCGCCCTCAGCGCGGTTGGGATGCGGCTGCCGCTGCGATGCGTCGCACGGTCAGAACTTCATGACGTTCCAGACCCGGGGCGAGGTGCCCGCGGGGCCGTCGGCCGCGTTGGGACGCGCGCCGGACGGATCGTTCGGCAGCACCTGGTAGCCGGGCATGTTGGCCTTGGGCGTCACGTTGATGCTCTGGGTGCGGCCGCCGTAGCGGACCTCGTCGACCGAGGCGCCGCTGTCCTCGGTGTGCAGGTGCTCGATCTTCTGGTTGCGTCGGGCGTCGGACTGCTGCTCCTGATTCTGTAGCGAAGGGTCCGCTGCAGCCGGCGCGGCCGCGGGCGCGTTCTGCGCTTGCACGGCGGCGAAGGGGGTGGCGAGGGCCAGCGCCAGCAGGAGGCGGCGGGCAACCAGGAGTGTGGAGTCGGGCATGCACGGATTGTAGGCGGCGCGCCGTACCGGGGTTGTCGTCGCAGGCCTCGCGGCGGCGTGGTCCGCAAGGACATTCGGGCGGCCATGGAGGCAGGCAAAATGCCCCGATGACCGACAAGAAAACGCTGCTGCTCGTCGATGGATCGAGCTACCTCTATCGCGCCTTCCACGCCATGCCCGACCTGCGGGCCGTGCCCGGCGATCCGAAGAGCCCGGCCACAGGCGCGATCCGGGGCATGATCAACATGATGACGGCGCTGCGGCGCGAGGTGCGCGCCGACTACGCGGCCTGCATCTTCGATGCCCCCGGCAAGACCTTCCGCGACGACTGGTATCCCGAGTACAAGGCCAACCGCTCGCCGATGCCCGACGACCTGCGCAGCCAGATCGACCCCATCCACGAGGTGGTCAAGCTGCTGGGCTGGCCGGTGCTCAGCGTGCCCGACGTGGAGGCCGACGACGTGATCGGCACGCTCGCCAAGGTGGCGGCCGCGCAGGGCGTCGAGGTGATCGTCTCCAGTGGCGACAAGGACCTGAGCCAGCTGGTCGACGAGCACATCACCATCATCGACACGATGAACGGCAAGAAGCGCGACGTGGCCGGCGTCACGGCCGAGTTCGGCGTGCCGCCGAACCTGATGGTCGACTACCAGACGCTGGTGGGCGACTCGGTCGACAACGTGCCTGGCGTCGAGAAGGTCGGTCCCAAGACGGCCGCCAAGTGGCTGCTCGAATACGGTTCGCTCGACGCGCTGATCGAGCGCGCGGCCGAGGTCAAGGGCGCCGCCGGCGAGAACCTGCGCAAGGCGCTCGGGCAATTGCCGCTGAGCCGCCGGCTCGTCACGATCCGCACCGACTGCGACCTGGCCGGCCACGTCGAGGGCCTGCCCTCGCTCGAAGGCCTGCCCGTGGGTGCGCCGCAGACCGGCGAGCTCAAGCCCTTCTACGAGAAGTTCGGCTTCAAGAGCCTGGTGAAGTCGCTCGAGGCGCAGGAGGTGCCGCCCGAGCTGATCGAGGAGAACATCAAGAAGCAGAAGTCCAAGGGCGGCGCCGCGAGCACCGACCAGGGCGGCCTGTTCGACGAGAGCACCGAGCTCGGCGCGCTCGAGGCCGCCGCGCCCGCGAGCAACCTGCAATACGACACCGTCTTCACCTGGGAGCAGTTCGACACCTGGCTCGCGCGCCTCGAGGCCGCCGAGCTCACGGCCATCGACACCGAGACCACCTCGCTCGACGAGATGGTGGCGCAGATCGTCGGCATCAGCTTCAGCGTGAAGCCCGGCGAGGCGGCCTACATACCGCTCACGCACAACTATCCCGACGCGCCCGCGCAGCTGCCGATCGACGAGGTGCTCGCCAAACTCAAGCCCTGGCTCGAGAACGGCGCGAAGAAGAAGCTCGGCCAGCACATCAAGTACGACCGCCACGTGTTCGCCAACCACGGCATCGAGGTGCAGGGCTACGCGCACGACACCATGCTGCAGAGCTACGTGCTCGAGGTCCACAAGCCGCACGGCCTCGCCAGCCTGGCCGAGCGCCACCTGGGCCGCAGCGGCATCTCCTACGAGGACCTCTGCGGCAAGGGCGCGCACCAGATCCCGTTCAGCCAGGTCGACATCGCCAAGGCCGCCGAGTATTCGTGCGAGGACAGCGACCAGACGCTCGACGTGCACGGCACGCTGTGGCCGCAGCTCGAAACCAACGAGAAGCTGCGCTTCATCTACCAGCTCGAGATGGATTCGAGCGAGGCGCTCTACCGCATCGAGCGCAACGGCGTGTTGATCGACAGCGCCACCCTGGCCGCGCAGAGCCACGAACTCGGCACGCGCATCATGGCGCTCGAGCAGGAGGCCTACGACATCGCGGGCCAGCCCTTCAACCTCGGTTCGCCCAAGCAGATCGGCGAGATCTTCTTCACCAAGCTCGGCCTGCCCGTGGTCAAGAAAACGCCGAGCGGCGCGCCCAGCACCGACGAGGAAGTGCTCGAGAAGCTGGCCGAGGACTATCCGCTGCCCGCCAAGATCCTCGAGCACCGCGGCCTGTCGAAGCTCAAGGGCACCTACACCGACAAGCTCGGCCAGCTCGCCAATCCGCGCACCGGCCGCGTGCACACGCACTATGCGCAGGCCGTGGCCGTCACCGGGCGCCTGTCGAGCAACGACCCCAACCTGCAGAACATCCCGATCCGCACGCCCGAAGGCCGGCGCGTGCGCGAGGCCTTCGTGGCGCCCGCGGGCAGCGTGATCGCGAGCGCCGACTACTCGCAGATCGAGCTGCGCATCATGGCCCACATCAGCGGCGACGAATCGCTGCTGCGCGCCTTCACCGAAGGCATCGACGTGCACCGCGCCACCGCGGCCGAGGTGTTCGGCTCCACGCCCGACCAGGTGTCGAGCGAGCAGCGCCGCTACGCCAAGGTCATCAACTTCGGCCTGATCTACGGCATGAGCAGCTTCGGCCTCGCGAAGAACCTCGGCATCGAGACCAAGGCCGCGGCCTCCTACATCGAGCGCTACTTCGCGCGCTACCCGGGCGTGAAGGCCTACATGGACGAGACCAAGGCCTCGGCCAAGGAGCAGGGCTATGTCGAGACCGTGTTCGGCCGGCGCCTGTACCTGCCCGAGATCAACTCGCCCAACGGTCCGCGCCGCGGCGGCGCCGAGCGCGCGGCCATCAACGCGCCGATGCAGGGCACGGCGGCCGACCTGATCAAGCTCAGCATGGTCAAGGTGCAGGACGTGCTCGACGCCGAGAAGCGCGGCACGAAGATGATCATGCAGGTGCACGACGAACTGGTGTTCGAGGTGCCGGAGGCCGAGGTCGAATGGGTGCGCACCGAGATCCCGCGCATCATGGCCAGCGTGGCCGATCTCAAGGTGCCGCTACTGGCCGAGATCGGCGTGGGACCGAACTGGGACAAGGCGCATTGAGCCTGGCGCGGGCCCTCGCCGCGGCGGCCATCCTCGCCGCATGGATCGCGGTGCCCGCGGCCGCGCAGCCCGCGCTTTCCAAGGTGCCGCCCACCGGCGTGCGCACCTGCCTGGGCCTGACGAAGGAAGGCTGGCCCACGCCCCAGGCCTGCGCCGACGCCGGGCCGCTGGCCCTGGTTCCCAAGCAGGACGGCCGGCAGGGCGCGGGTCCGCTGGCCTACGAGGCCGTGCCGGGCCAGCCGAGAACAGCCTGCGTGCGCGACCGCGTGTCGGGCCTGGTCTGGGAAGGCAAGCGCGACAACGGCCGGCCCGCCGACGCCATGGCCTACGTGGCGCAGGTCAACGCGAGCCGGCTGTGCGGCTACGCCGACTGGCGCCTGCCCACGGTGGCCGAGCTGCACGGCCTGGTCGACCTGGGCAAGGAACGCGTGCCCGAGGTGCGCGCCGACCGGCCGCTGGCCGAGCAGTCGGTCATCGACGCGCGCTGGTTTCCGAACACCGTGCCGGCCATCTACCTGACGTCCGACATGCGCGATCCCGTGAGCCCGTGGTGCGTGAACTTCGCGAACGGCTTCGTCTACGACTGCGACCCCGACATGTCGCGCGAGCCGCCGCTCTTCGTGCGCCTGGTGCGCGGCCCCGAGGCGCCGAAGTCCGGCCGCTGGCGCGAGCTGCCCGACGAGCGCGGCGTGCCCGGCGGCGCGGTCGAGGACCGCCACACCGGCCTGGTGTGGCGCCGCTGCGAGGAGCCGCAGACCTGGAACGGCAAGCGCTGCACCTGGAGTGCGAAGCGCTACGACTACGTGCAGGCCCTGCAGCGCGCCGGCGAGCAGGCCGGCTGGCGCCTGCCCACCATCAAGGAAATCGACAGCCTCGCGCGGCGAGAGGCCGATCGCTTCGAGCTGCCCCCATCGGACTTTCCGGCGCAGGGCAAGGAGGCATTGCGCGCGGGCCAGTGGTCTTCCACCGTCTGCAACTCCAGCCCCGAGACATCGACGGCCCGCGCATCGATCAGCGCCTGGGTGCTGAGCCGCGAGGGCGCCATCTATTGCGAGGCACGCATCATGCATCTCGGCGTACGGCTCGTGCGCGAATGAGAGGGTCGCATCGCGACGGCGCCCGTGCTTGAATCCGCCATTCGACCGTCATCATCGTCAGGAGACCAGAACATGCATTTCCACCCCTCCCGCTTCTTCGCGCGCGCACTGCTGCCGATGCTGCTGGCCGGCGCCGCCGCCACGGCCGCCGCCGCGCCCGACGCGCGCATCGCCGAACTCGCCGCCGCGCAGAAGCAGCCGCTGCTCGATTCGCTCTCGCAACTGGTGGCCATCGAGTCCGGCAGCCGCGACCTCGAGGGACTGGAAAAGATCTCCGACCTGATCGCCGCCAAGCTCAAGGCGCTCGGCGGCGAGGTCGAGCTGATCGACCCGAGCGCCGAGGCCTACCGCATGGAGGACACGCCCGAGAAGATCGGCCGCGTGGTGCGTGCCAGCTTCAAGGGCACGGGCACGAAGAAGATCATGCTGATCGCCCACATGGACACGGTCTACACCATCGGCATGCTCAACAAGCAGCCGTTCCGCGTCGAGGGCGACAAGGCCTACGGCCTGGGCATCGCCGACGACAAGCAGGGCGTGGCCGTCATCCTCCATGCGGTGGCGATGCTGCAGGCGCTCAAGTTCAAGGAGTACGGCACGCTCACGGTGCTGATCAACGGCGACGAGGAGATCAGCTCGCCCGGCTCGCGTGCGCTGCTCACGCGCCTGGGCGGCGAGCACGACGCGGTGCTCTCCTTCGAGGGCGCCTCGGTCAAGGACGACAAGCTCTCGCTGGCCACCGCCGGCATCGCCTCGGTCACGCTCAACGTGAGCGGCAAGGCCTCGCACGCCGGTTCGGCACCCGAGCTCGGCGTGAATGCGCTCTACGAGCTGTCGCACCAGATCCTGCAGATGCGCGACCTGTCCGACCCGGCCACCGGCCTCAAGATGAACTGGACCATCTCGAAGTCGGGCAGCAACCGCAACGTGATCCCGGCCTCGGCCACCGCGGGCGCCGACGTGCGCGTGCTCAAGGTCGCCGACTACGACCGCATCGAGCAGCAGGTCAACGAGCGCGTGAAGAAGCAGCTGATTCCCGAGGCCAAGGTCGAGCTCAAGTTCGAGCGCCGCCGTCCGCCGCTCGAGGCCACCGATGCCTCGCGCGCGCTCGCCAGGCATGCGCAGGCGATCTACAAGGACGAGCTCGGCCGCCCGCTGGGCGCCGACGACAAGGCCGCCGGCGGTGGCACCGACGCGGCCTTCGCCTCGCTCAAGACCAAGGCGCCGGTGATCGAGCGCTTCGGCCTGCAGGGCTTCGGCGCGCATTCGGCCGATGCCGAGTACGTGCTGATCGATTCCATCGAGCCGCGGCTGTACCTGGCCACGCGCATGGTGATGGACATCGCGCGCGGCAAGACCAGCGTGCGCTGATCCCGCCATGCGGCTGCGCCACATCGAGGTCTTCAACGCCATCATGCTCACGGGCAGCGTGAGCGCGGCGGCACGGCTCATCAACATCACGCAGCCGGCCGTCAGCCGCACGCTGCAGCATGCCGAGCTGCAGCTGGGCTTCCCGCTGTTCCAGCGCGCCAAGGGGCGGCTTACGCCGACCACCGAGGCGCTCACGCTGTACCCGCACATCGAGCGGCTGTTCGCGCAGCTCGACGAGGTGCAGCGGCTCGCGGCCAACCTGCGCGCGGGCGCCGACACCGGCGAGCTGCGCATCCTCAGCGTGCTGGCGCTGAGCTACGAGATCCTGCCGCGCGCGCTCAAGGCCTTCCGCGAGAAGCATCCGGGCTACGCGATCAGCGTGGAGTCGCTGCATTCGCCGCAGATCATGTCGGCGCTGCTGCTGCAGGAGGCCGACGTCGGCTTCGCGTTCAGCCCGGCCGTGCATCCCTCGCTCACGCAGGACACGGTGGCCGACAGCCGCATGGTCTGCATCGCGCCCAAGGGCATGCTGCCGCGCATGCTGGTGCGCAACGGCTCGGTGGCGCTGCACGACCTGGCCGAGCGGCCGGTGATCGGCCTCGACAGCCGCGACCCCGTGGGCACCAGCCTGAGCCAGGCCTGCCGCCAGGCCGGCGTGGGCTTCCAGCAGGCGGTGGTCACGGTGCAGACCTACCACGCGGCGCTGGCGATGGCGCACCACGGCCTGGGCGTGGCGCTGGTCGACGGCTGCACCGCGCGCTCGGCCGACAAGGCCAAGGTCGACGTGCTCATGCTCGAGCCGCACATCCCGGTGCCGATCCGCGCGCTGCGCTTCACGGGCCGGCCCGATTCGGTGGCGGTGCGCGGCATCACGCGCTGCATGCAGCAGGCGATCGTGGAGGCGGGGGTTTAGCGGAGTCGGGAGCGGACAGCCGAACGCAGAGGGCGCGAAGGTTTCGCAGAAGTCGCTGAAGGAACAGCCGGAAAAATGGATGTTTCTTCTGCGACTTCTGCGCTTCTTGGTTTGCCTTCTGCGTTCGGCTATCCGATCCCGTGTTCGAGTGCGGCAGCGATGCGTCCCGCCGACCCGAAGGCCAGCGTGAAGCCCAGCGCGCCGTGGCCGGTGTTGAACAGCATGTTCGAGGGCGCGCCCTCGAGCCGGCCGACGATCGGCAGGCCCGTGGGCGTGGCCGGACGCATGCCGGTCCAGGGATGCAGCTCGGCCAGCCGGCTCGCGCGCGGGAACACGGCGCGCGTGGCCTCGGCCAGGGTCTCGATGCGGGTGGCGGGAATGCTCGCGTCGTGCCCCACGAGCTCGGCCATGCCGGCCACGCGCAGGCGCGAGCCGATGCGCGCGAACACCACCTTGCGCGCGCTGTCGGTCACGTTCACGGTCGGCGCCGCACCGGGCGCCGGATCGACGTCGAGCGTGATGCTGTAGCCCTTGAGCGGATAGACCGGCAGGTAGGCGCCGAGCGCGCGCCCGAGCTTGTGCGAGGCGGTGCCCAGCGCCATCACGTAGGCATCGGCCTCGATGTCGCCCGCGGCCGTGCGTACCGCGGCGATGCGCCCGCCGGCCTGCGCGAAGCCGCGGGCCTCGGTGCCGAGCTCGAAGCGCACGCCGCGCGCGCGCAGCACCCGCATCAGCTCGGCGCAGACCTTGAGGCAGTCGGCCGCGCATTCGCTGGGCGTGTAGACCGCGCCCGCGATGCCGCGCGCGTAGTCCGCGAGCGCGGGCTCGATCGCCACGCACTCGTCGGGGCGCACGATGCGCTGTTCGCTGCCCATGGTGCGCTGCAGTTCGAGCTGCGCGCGCGCGCCGGCCAGCGAGGCCTCGCTCGCATACAGCACCAGCTTGCCGGTGGCCGAGAAGTCGCAGTCGGGTGCGGCATCGGCCTGCATGGCCTCGAAGCCGGCGCGGCTCTCGGCCGCGAGCGCCAGCAGTTTTTCGGTGGTGTCGCGCGAGGTGCGCGCGTTGCAGGCCGCGAGGAAGGCCAGGCCCCAGCGCCATTGCAGCGGATCGAGCTGCGGGCGCAGCTTGAGCGGCGAAGTCGGCGAGAGCAGCAGCTTCGGCAGCTGCCGCCAGATCGCGGGATCGGCCAGCGGCTGCACGTACGAGTAGCTGAGCTGCGCGCCGTTGCCGCCGCTCGCGCCCGCGCCGGGGGCCGCGCGATCGACGACGCTGACCTGGTGGCCCTGGCGTTCGAGTTGCCAGGCGGTGGCCAGGCCCACGATGCCGGCGCCGAGCACGCACACATGCATGAGGGGCAACTTTCGGGAACGAAGAGGGAAGGGGTGAGCCTCGACTGTAGGCGTGCCGCCGTCGGCGCGGAAATGCAAAAAGAGGCGTGGCCCATAGCCAAAGGGCATGACCCCTGTCGCCGCCGTCCCCGGACTCAGTGGCCGCGCGCCGCGCACTCGGGCGCGGCCGTGTCGAGCACCTCGACCAGCCGCGCGATCAGTCGCGCGGTGTAGGGCGGGCGCGGATGCAGGCCGTCGGCCTGGATATCGGCCGGATCGGCCGCGACCGACCCCCAGTCGGCGAACAGCGCGCCGGTTTCCGCGGCGACGCGGCGCATGGTCGCGTCGTGCGCGTCGCGCAGCGCGATCGGATGGCCGGGCGCCTGGCGCGTGAGGCCCGTCAGCACCACGCCGCGGCCCTCGGCCTGCGCGAGGCCCACCATCGTGCGCAGCGGGTATTCGATCTGCCAGCCGCGCATCGCGTCGTTGATGCCGCGCTGCAGCACCACGAAGCGCGTGGTCAGCCGCACGCGCGGGAAGGCGGTGGCACGCAGCGTGGCGGTCGAGCCGGCCACCGAGTTGTCGACCACCGCATAGGCCGGCCGCAGGCGCATCAGCAGCGCGGCGCCGCCGTCGAACATGATCGAGTCGCCCTCGAGCGTGACCGAGCAGTCGGGGCGTGGCGGCGGCATGGGCGCGGCGGCCGTGCGTCCGCCCGGCGCATCGCGGCCGCAGCCGGACAGCGCGAGCGCGCAGGCGCAGGCCAGCGCCGCGCGGCGCCAGGTGGGAAGCGAGAAGGGACTTGTCATGGCGAAGGCTCGGGAAGAATTCGGTCGGCGCGCGCGAGGGGCCCTTGCGCGCACTCGGGCGCCGCGGCATCGAGCACGGCCACCAGCCGCTCGACCAGCCGCGCGGAATAGGGCGTGCCGGGATGGATCCAGTCGGCCATGTCCTCGGGCCGGCCCTCGACCGCGCCCCAGTCGGCGAACAGCGCGCCGCGCGAACGCGCCACCTCGCGCGCGGTGGCGTCGTAGGCATCGCGGCGGCGCACCTTGCGCGCGCCGAACTGGCGCGCGAGACCGGTCACCACCGGCACGCGGCCCTCGGCCTGCACGCGCTCGACCATGCGCCGCAGCGGCGGCGCGAGGGCGGTGGCGTTCTGGGCGTCGTTGATGCCGTGCTGCAGCACCACGAAGCGCGTGCTGCGCCGCTCGGCGGCGAAGGGCCGTGCCCGCAGCGCGGCGGTGAGGGCGGGCACCGAGTTGTCGACCACCGTGTAGGCGGGCCGCAGCCGATGCAGCAGCGCGGCCGGCGTCTCGGGCAGGCGCGGGCCGGGCACGAAGCCGCCGTACAGGATCGAGTCGCCCTCGAGCGTGACCGAGCAGCCCGCGCGCTCGGCCGGCGTGGCCGCGACCAGCGGGGGTTCGGGCATCGGCGGCGCGGCTTCGGTGTCCGCCGGCGGGCCCAGGCCGCTGCCGGCGCCGCCGCCGCAGGCCGCCAGCGCGAGCAGCCATGCGGCGCAGCCCGCCAGCGCGAGGGAACGCGGGCCTGGCCGCGGCGGGTTCGGGTCGGTCTTCGAGGTGGACATCACCCCGTTGCCGAGCGAACGCCCCGATACCGCAACGCGGCTTCAGGAAACGGGCGGGGTTTTCCCTCCCCATAACCTTTGGGTATGGCCCAGGCCGCTATTGGAATTGCCGCCTTGAGTCACTCTTTCTTACACTGGGCCTCCTGTTCAACCTCCCTCGAAGAAGGCACGCATGAAACTCTCCGCATTGATGGCCGCCGCCGCCACGGTCCTGCTCGCTGCCACCGGCGCCCAGGCCGCCGACACGCTGGCCAAGATCGCCGAGTCCGGCAAGATCACGCTGGCCTACCGCGAGTCGTCGGTACCGTTCAGCTACCTCGACGGTCCCAACAAGCCCATCGGCTTCGCGGTCGAGATGTCGAACGCCGTGGTCGAGGCGGTGAAGAAGAAGCTCAACAAGCCGAACCTGCAGGTGCAGCTGATGGCCGTGACCTCGCAGAACCGCATCCCGCTGATCACCAACGGCACGGTCGATCTCGAGTGCGGTTCCACCACCAACAACACCGCGCGCGGCAAGGACGTGTCCTTCGCGGTCAACCACTTCTACACGGGCACGCGCCTCTTGGTGAAGAAGTCCTCGAAGATCAAGGACTACGCCGACCTCGCGAAGAAGACCGTGGCCAGCACCACCGGCACCACCAACGCGCTGGTCATGCGCAAGTACAACACCGAGAAGAACCTCGACATGAACATCGTGCTCGGCAAGGACCACGCCGACGCCTTCCTGCTGGTGGAGAGCGACCGCGCCGTTGCCTTCGCGATGGACGACATCCTGCTGTTCGGCCTGATCGCCAACTCGAAGAACCCGGCCGACTACGAGGTGGTGGGCGAGTCGCTGCAGGTCGAGCCCTACGCCTGCATGCTGCCCAAGGACGACCCGGCCTTCAAGAAGCTGGTCGACGACACCTTCATCGGCATGATGAAGAGCGGCGAGTTCGAGAAGCTCTACACCAAGTGGTTCATGTCGCCGATCCCGCCGAAGAACCTGCCGCTGAACCTGCCGATGAGCCCGCAGCTCAAGGACAACCTCAAGGAATTCAGCGACAAGCCGGCGACCTGAGCACGCCGCGATCGGAAGCAAGGACATGGTCTCCACGCAGGTCGTAGGCATCCTGGGCGGCATGGGCCCGGCCGCGGGCGCCGACTTCGTGCGCCTGTTCGTGCAGGCCTGCGCGCAGCAGATGCGTGCGCGCGGCGAACCGGTGCGCGACCAGTCCTTCCCCGAGCACTGGCTCGCGCAGGTGCCGGTGCCCGACCGCACCGGCGCATTGCTGTCGAGCGCCGAGAACGGCGCGCACCAGCCGCTCGAGCCGATGCTGCAGGCGCTGGGCCGGCTGGCCGCGCTCGGCAGCCGCACGGTGGCGATCGCCTGCAACACCGCCCATGCCTGGCATGCGCGGCTGCAGGAGCGCTTTCCGCAGGTCGAGCTGCTGCACATGGCGCGCGAGACCGCGCAGCACCTCGCGGCGCAGGGCGCGGGCGAGGTGGCGCTGATGGCCACCGAGGGCACCTACCGCATCGGCCTCTATGAGCAGGCGCTGGCCGAGGCCGGCCTGGGCTGCCACGTGCCGAGCGAGGCCGAGCGCCGCACCATCGCGCGCGGCATCTTCGAGGGCGTGAAGGCCGGCGACATGGCGCTGGCCGAGCGCTGCTTCTCCGAGGTCGCGCTGCGGCTGGCCGAGCGCCACGGGCCGGTCACCATCATCATGGGCTGCACCGAGGTGCCGCTGGGGCTCGCGGGCTCGCCGGCGGTGGCGGGGCTGCGGCTGGTCGATCCGGCGCAGGTGCTGGCGGCGGCGCTGGCGCGCCGGGCCTACGAGCCGCGCTGAGCGGTTCCCGCGCGGGGGCATCAACCCCGCGGACTCAGAGGACGGGCCGTTATCGCCTACATTGCGGCGTGCGTTTTTTCGCGCAGCACGCCCCTTGTCCGACGATCCCTCACCTGGAGCCCTCCTCATGCCCCAATTCGACGACCGCCGTTCCGACCTGCAATCCGACTTCGATTCGCTGCGCCCCGGCGACAGCACCGAGCAGGGCGCGACGCGGCGCACCGCGCTCAAGGCCGCCATCGGCGTGGGCTATGCCGCCGCCGTGATGCCGGTGATGGCGCAGACCGCCATCAGCACCCCGGCCGACGGCCTCAAGGCCGGCCCGATCAAGTACACGGTCAACGGCTTCGAGGTGCCGGCCTATGCCGCGGCGCCGGCCAACAAGACCGGCCTGCCGGTGATCCTGGTGGTGCAGGAGATCTTCGGCGTGCACGAATACATCGCCGACACCTGCCGCCGCTTCGCCAAGCTCGGCTACCTCGCCATCGCGCCCGAGCTCTATGCGCGCCAGGGTGATCCGCGCGGCTACACCGACATTCCCAAGCTGCAGGCCGACATCGTGAGCAAGGTGCCCGACGCCCAGGTGCTGGCCGACCTCGACGGCGCGCTGCAGTACGCCGCGGCCAACGGCGGCGACACCTCCAAGGCCGGCATCACCGGCTTCTGCTGGGGCGGTCGCATCACCTGGCTCTACGCCGCCACCGGCAAGGTCAAGGCCGGCGTCGCCTGGTACGGCCGGCTGGTCGGCCAGGCCAGCGACCTGACCCCGAAGCACCCGGTCGACATCGCCGCCAGCCTGCAGGCGCCGGTGCTCGGCCTGTACGGCGGAAAAGACCAGGGCATCCCCCTTGACACCGTTGATAAGATGAAATCGGCCCTGGCAAATGGCTCTCCGGCTGCCAAGGCGTCGAGCTTCGTCGTGTATCCCGAAGCAGGCCATGCGTTCCATGCCGACTACCGTCCCAGCTACGTCAAGAGCGCGGCCGACGACGGATGGCAGCGAGCCACCGCCTGGTTCAAAGCCAACGGCGTCGCCTGAGCGAATCCAGTTCAGACGACCCGAGAGCCAGCTTCCGCCGAAGGCCGTCCCCGCAAGGGGCGGCCTTTTTGCTTTTTATGAATGGAACTGGGTGCCATCGGGCGCTCTTATTGCGTAAGCAGCTATGAACTTGATAGTGATCATCTTGGCGACCCTGGTCGCCGGCATCGGCAGCGTGTGGCTCGCGGCGCTGCTGCTGCGCGTGGGCGTGCGCAGCGGCTCGGGCGGCGTGAATCCGCAGCACCTGCTGAGCCTGGCGGCGGGCGCGCTGCTCGCCACCGCCTTCATGCACCTGTTGCCCGAGGCCTTCGAAAGCCGCATCGAGCCCGCGCTGCTGTTCGCGGTGCTGCTGTTCGGCGTGGTGTTCTTCTTCCTGCTCGACAAGGCCGAGCTGTGGCACCACGGGCACGAGCACCATCACGGCGGCGACACCGCCGGGCAGCCGGCGCAGCTCGGCCCCATCTACGACAACCACGGCCACCACGATCACGCGCACGGCCACGACCATGCGCACCACGGCCACGACCACGGCCCGCGCGCCGGCGGCTGGGCCGTGCTCACCGGCGACAGCGTGCACTGCTTCGGCGACGGCATCCTGATCGCCTCGGCCTTCATCGCCGACCTGCGCCTGGGCCTGGTCGCCGCCCTCGCGGTGCTCGCGCACGAGGTGCCGCACCACATCGGCGACCTCGTGGTGCTGCGCCAGAGCTCGGCCAACCAGCGCGCCGCGCTCGTGAAGGTGTCGCTGGCCGGCACCATGACCATGCTCGGCGGCATCGCGGGCTGGTGGCTGGTCGACCAGCTGCATGGCTGGCTGCCGTACTTCCTCGTGCTGGCCGGCAGCAGCTTCGTCTACGTCGCGCTGGCCGACCTGATCCCGCAGCTGCAGAAGCGCCTGCCGATGCGCCAGACCCTCGGGCAGATCGCCTGGCTGATCGCGGGCATCGCGCTGGTCACGGGCGTGAGCCGGCTCGCGCACAGCGGCGAGCACGGCCACGACCACGGGCACGACCACGCCGCGCATGCGCACGAGCAAGGGCACGACCACGCGCACGAAGGCGAGGCCAAGCCTGGGGCGAACAAGGACGCGGCGAAGAACTGATCGTTTGCACAGGTGCGGGCGCGGGCGATACCTCCGGTCACCCGCGCCGACTTCCGGATGACGCGAAATCGGCGCAACATAGGGGCCTGCTTCGTCCTGTCATCCGTGAGAAAACGTGAGGAAACGACCATGACCACCCGTGCCGCCGCCACCAGCGCGCGCCCCGCGCCGATCCCCGAGGAAGTCGACGAGGACCTCGATGCCGACGGCCTGCCCGAGGACGACTTCGATGCCATCGACGCGGAAGCCGCCGATTCCCTGTCCGAGGAAACCGGCATCGACCTCACCGATGCCAGCGAGCTCGATGCCGACAACGTGCCGGCCGACGAGGAATTCGATCGCGTGATGAACGCGCCCGACTGAGGGCGCCTCTCCCGGGGGCCGCTCGCTAGGCCGATGCGGGATGCAGCCAGCCCTGGTGCTTCTCCATCAAGGCGCCCACCACCTTGCGGATCTCCTCCATCGCCGCCCGCGCGATCGCCGACGTGCCGCCCTGCCTGCGCGTGACCATCCCCACCGAGCGCAGCGGCCCGTCTGAAATCGACGAGATCTTCATTCCCCGCAGGCTCACCATCGGCATCATGCCCAGATAGGGCAGCACGGCAACGCCCAGCCCTTCCTTGAGGAAGCCCGCGATCGTGCCGACCTGGTCGAGCTGCATCTTCGGCCGGAACTCCACGCCGCGCTGCAGGAAGGCGGCGCTGATGTAGCGCATCGCGGTGCTGGCGTCGGTCATGCTGATGACCGGCAGCCGCAGCAGTTCGTCGAGCATGACCTCGTCGGCGATGCGCTGGCGCCAGGCGCCGCACGACAGCAGCACGAACTGGTCGCGCAGCAGTTCCTCGTATTGCAGCTCCGGGTGCGAGGGCATGACGGACGCCAGCGCGAAATCCACCTGGTAGTTCAGCAGCCGCTGGATGCTCGCGCTGTTGGAGCAGTCGTGGATGGCGATGCGCGGCTGCGCGAAGCGCCGCTCGAGCGCGCCGCAGGTGGCGGGAAGGATCACGCTGGCCAGCGACGGCAGCGAGGCGATGCTCAGCTGCTGCGCCTCCTGCTCGGCCGATGTGCGCATGCGTTCGAGGCCGCTGTCGAATTCCCCGATCACGCTGCGCGCCATGCTGGCCAGCCGCGTGCCGCTCGCGGTGAGATGCACGCTGCGCGTGGTGCGCTCGAACAGCACCAGGCCCAGCGCCTCCTCGAGATCGCGGATCGCCTTGCTCAGCGAGGGCTGGGTCATGAACAGCTGCTCCGCGGTCTTGCTGAAGTTCAGCGATTCGCTGAGCGCGAGGAACAGGCGCAGCTGGCGCGGGGAGATATTCATTCCCTGATTCTATAAATCGATAGATAGAAAGAATTTCAAAGATAAATGGGTTCTTCCTACGATCGCCGCTCAGGCAAATCGAAGGAGACGACAAGGTGCTGGATCTGAAGGGAAAAGTAGCGCTGGTCATGGGCTGCGGCGCCGTGGCCGATGGCTGGGGCAATGGGCGCGCCACCGCGGTGCTGCTCGCGCGGCAGGGCGCGAAGGTGTTCGGCACCGACCTCGTGCTGGCCAACGCCGAGGCCACGCGTGCCCTGGTCGTGGCCGAGGGCGGCGAGGCCGAGGTCCAGGCCTGCGATGCCACCCAGTCCGCGCAGGTCGAGCAGGCGGTGGCCGCCTGCATCCAGCGCTTCGGGCGCATCGACATCCTGGTCAACAACGTCGGCGTCTCGCAGCCCGGCGGTCCCGTCGACATGGACGAGGCGGTGTGGGACGCGCAGATCCAGGTCAACCTCAAGAGCGCGTTCCTCGGCTGCAAGCACGTCATCCCGCACATGCGCGCGCAGGGCGGCGGCGCCATCGTCAGCGTGGCGTCCGTGGCCGGCCTGCGCTACATCGGCAAGCCGCAGGTCGCCTATGCCGCGGCCAAGGCGGGGCTGCTGCAGTTCACGCACACCTCGGCCGTCATCCATGCGCCCGAAGGCATCCGGCTCAACTGCGTGGTGCCGGGGCTGATGCACACGCCGCTCATCGAAGGGCTGGCGGCGAAGTACGCGAAGGGCGACACGCAAGGCTTCATCGACCACCGCAACAACCAGGTGCCCATGAAGCACATGGGCACCGGCTGGGACACGGCGCACGCGGTGCTGTTCCTCGTGGCGGACGAGAGCCGCTACGTGACCGGCACCGAGATCGTCGTCGACGGCGGCCTGGTCGCGGCCACGCGCTGACGGCCCGTTCGCTTTCCATCGCTTCCCCCAAAAACCAGGAGACATACATGCTCGAGACCGGGCGACGACTTCTATTGGCTTGCGCAGTCGCGACGGCCGCGGCTGCACTGATGCCGGCCGCCCATGCGCAGGGCTATCCCCGCCAGCCCATCCGCCTCATCGTGCCCTTCGCTCCGGGCGGCGCGGTCGACCAGACGGCACGCATCATCGGCAACACCCTGGGCGAGAAGCTGGGCCAGACGCTGGTGATCGACAACAAGCCCGGCGCCAGCGGTTCGCTGGGCGCGGGCGACCTGCATCGCGCCAAGCCCGACGGCTACACCCTCATGCTCGCGCTCGATTCGCAGGCGGTGAACCACCTCACGGTGAAGAACCTGCCCTTCGACACCTTCAAGGATTTCGACTACCTGAGCCTGCTCGTCACCACGCCGCAGGTGCTGGTCACGCGCAACGACCTGCCGGCGAAGAACTTCGATGAACTGGTGACCTACCTCAAGGCCAATCCCAAGAGCTCCTACGGCTCCGCGGGCACCGCCTCGGCCGGGCACGTGAACAGCGCGCAGCTCTCGCTGGCCAAGGGGCTGCGCACCGAGCACGTGCCCTACAAGGGCGCGGGCCCGCTGCTCACCGACATGCTGGGCGGTCACATCGACTATGCGTTCGCGGGCCTGTCGGTGATGCTGCCGCAGATCAAGGCCGGCAAGGTCCGGGCGCTGGCCGTGAGCTCGCCGCGGCGCTCGGCGATGCTGCCCGACGTGCCCGCGATGAACGAGCTGATCCCGGGTTTCGAATACCCCACCTGGATCGGCATCGTCGCGCCGCCGGGCATGCCGCCCGAGGTGCGCCAGAAGATCCTCAAGGCCGTGCGCGAGACGATGCACGATCCGCAGGTGGAGAAGCGCTTCGCCGAGAACGCCTACGACATCGTGAACGGCACGCCCGAGCAGTTCGCGCAGCGCGTGAAAAGAGACGCCGAAGTCATGGACGACCTGGTCAAGCGCAGGATCGTCACCAGCGACTGAACCCGATCCCCGAAGAAAGGAACACCCCCATGGCCCGGATCCCCTACGCGGACAGCCAGAACCCCGCCGTCAAGCCGCTCGCGGACCGCATCGTCGCCGAGCGCGGCGAGGTGCTGCATCTCTATCGCATGCTGCTCAACAGCCCGCCCGTGGCCGAAGGCTGGCTCACCTATCTGACCGCGATCCGGCAGAAGTCCTCGCTGCCCGGCGCGCTGCGCGAGATGGTCATCATGCGCGTGGCGCAGCTCAACCACGCGCCCTACGAAGCGGACCAGCACGCGCCGATCGCGCTGAAGGAAGGCATGTCGCAGCCGCAGCTCGATGCGCTGGCGGACTGGGCGCAAAGCGACCTGTTCAGCGAGCGCGAGCGCGCGGTGCTGGCCTATGCCGACGCCATGACGCTCCACGTGCAGGTGCCCGATGCGATCTTCGCCGCGGTGTCGGCGCAGTTCGAGCCGCGGCAGCTGGTGGAACTCACGGCGACGGTCGCGGCCTACAACATGGTCTCGCGCTTCCTCGAAGCGCTGCAGATCCATTCGCACGACGCGCGTTGAGAGCTGCCCCCGGCGTCAGCTCGTCTGCCGCACGATCACCTGCCCGTTGCGCGCACCGCTGTGCGCGCCATCGCGCCAGGTCAGCGCGCCATTCACGATCACCGCCTCGATGCCTTCGGCCGCCTGCGTCGGCTCCTGGTAGTTCGCGGTGTCGCGCACGGTCTTCGCATCGAACACCACCACGTCCGCGTGGTGCCCGGGCTTGAGCGTGCCGCGCTCGTGCAGGCCGAAGTTGCGCGCCGTGAGGCCGGTCATCTTCCACACCGCGGTCTCGAGCGGGAACAGGCCGACGTCGCGGCTGTAGTGGCCCAGCACGCGCGGGAAGGTGCCCCACAGCCGCGGGTGCGGCTTCTCGCCGAGCGGAATGCCGTCGGAGCCGATCATGGTTTCGTCGAAGGCGAGGATGCGCTGCACGTCGTCCTCGTCCATCATGAAATAGATCGCGCTGCCGGGCTGCAGCCGCTTCGCAGCCTCCTCGCCCGACACGCCCCAGTCGGCCGCGATGTCCTTGAGGTCGCGGCCCGCGCACTCGGGATGCGGCACGCTCGATGCGATCAGCACGCGGCCGTCCATCATGCCGCGGTCGGTGCGGATCATGGTCGAGCCGGCCGTGTAGGGATAGCAATCGAGGCCGATGCACTGGTGCTTCATCGCCTCCTGGATGAAGGGCAGCGTGACCTTGGTCTTGCCGTGGTTCTGCACGTTCTGCACCTTGTGGTGCGACACCACCACCGGGATGTCGAGCGCGCGGCCGATGGCGAAGGTCTCCTCGAGCGATTCCATCACCCGGTCGGCCTCGTCGCGCATGTGCGTCACGTAGAGCGCCTTGCGCGACGTGAGCGGGCGCCCCACCTCGATGATCTCCTCGGTCGTGGCCTTCACCGCGGGCGGGTAGAAGGTGCCGGTCGACAGGCCGATGGCGCCGGCCTGCATCGCTTCCTCGACCAGCGCCTGCATCGCCGCGATCTCGCTCGCGGTGGCTGGGCGGTCGAGGTCGGCCATGGTCACGGCGCGCAGTGTCGAATGGCCCACCATCGCCGCCACGTTGACCGAGGAGGGCGTGGCGCGCAGCGCGTCGAGGTAGGCCGCGAAGGTGGTGAAGCGGCCCTCGACCGGCGAGTCGAGCAGGCTCAGCGGCATCGGCAGGTCCATGTCCTCGCGCAGCGGCGCGGCGCTGATGCCGCAGTTGCCCGCGATCACCGTGGTCACGCCTTGGGACACCTTGAACGGCATCTGCGCCTGCGACAGCACCGCCTGGTCGTCGTGCGTGTGCGAGTCGATGAAGCCCGGCGCCACGATGCGGCCCGTGGCGTCGAGCACCTGGTCGGCCGTGTGGCCCTCGAGCTTGCCGATGGCGGCGATGCGTCCGCCCGAGATGGCCACGTCGGCCTCGAAGCGCGGCGCCTTGGTGCCGTCGATCACGGTGCCGCCGCGGATCAGCAGGTCGTGGTGGGTGGGGTTCGACATCGCGTTCTTTCCTTTGTCTGTCGTGAGTGCGTGTTCAGCGGAAATGGCAGGCCACCAGATGGCCCTCGGCCTCGCGCGGCGTGAGCGCGGGCTGCTGCTCCTTGCACACCGCCTGCGCCATCGGGCAGCGGGTGTGGAAGCGGCAGCCCGAGGGCGGGTTCGCGGGGCTCGGCGGATCGCCCTGCAGCAGCAGGCGCTTGGCCGGCGTGCGCGGGTTGGGCACCGGCACCGCCGACAGCAGGATTTCGGTGTAAGGATGGCGCGGCGCGGAGAACAGCGTGTCGCGGTCCGCGATCTCGACGATGTGGCCCAGGTACATCACGGCCACGCGGTGGCTGATGTGGCGCACCACCGCGAGGTCGTGCGCGACGAACAGGTAGGCGATGCCGAACTCGGCCTGCAGGTCCATCAGCAGGTTCACCACCTGCGCCTGCACCGACACGTCGAGCGCCGACACCGGCTCGTCGCAGACGATCAGCTTTGGCTGCAGGGCCAGTGCGCGCGCGATGCCCAGCCGCTGGCGCTGCCCGCCCGAGAACTCGTGCGGATACTTCTTCGCCGCCTCGGGCCGCAGGCCCACGCGCGAGAACAGCCAGCGCACGCGCTCCTCGCGCGCGGCCGCGTCGGCCCCGCCGAAGTTGCGCAGCGGCTCGGCCACGATCTCGCCCGCGGTCAGGCGCGGGTTGAGCGAGGCGTAGGGGTCCTGGAAGATGATCTGCAGGTCGCGCCGGCGCTGGCGCATCTGCGAGGGCGACAGTCCCACCAGTTCCTCGCCGTCGAGCTGCACCGAGCCCGCGCTCGGCTCCACCAGCCGCAGCACCGACTTCGCCGTGGTCGTCTTGCCGCAGCCCGATTCGCCGACCAGCGAGAGCGTCTCGCCGCGGGCCACCGAGAAGGACACCCCATCGACCGCCTGGATCGGCGGCCGCGCCGGCCGCAGCCAGCGCTTCGGCGAAACATAGTGCTTGCGCAGCTCGTGCACGCGCAACAGCGGCGCGGCATTGGTTGTCGTCGTCGTGCTCATGCCGCCACCTCCTGTTCGACCGAAGCCGTGGCCCAGCCCTCCTGCACCGCGAAGCAGGCCACCACGTGGCCGCCGTCGGCGTCGTTCGCATCGCCCTGGCGCGTGAGCCGCGGCGTCTCGTGTCGGCAGCGTTCGCGCGCCGAGGCGCAGCGCGCCGCGAAGGCGCAGCCGCGGCCCAGTTCGTGCGCCGCCGGCACCAGCCCCGGGATCTCGGTGAGCCGCGTGCTCGCGGTGTTCATCGCGGGCATCGAGGCCATCAGCGCGCGCGTGTAGGGATGCAGCGGCCGGTCGAACAGCTCGACCACCTCGGCCTCCTCGACCTTCCTGCCCGCGTACATCACGACCACGCGGTCGCAGCTCTCGGCCACCACGCCCAGGTCGTGCGTGATCATCACCACGCCCATGCCCAGCTCCTTCTGCAGCCGTCTGATGAGGTCGAGGATCTGCGCCTGGATCGTCACGTCGAGCGCGGTCGTGGGCTCGTCGGCGATCAGCACCTCGGGGTTGCAGGCCAGGGCCAGCGCGATCATCACGCGCTGGCGCATGCCGCCCGAGAGCTGGTGCGGGTACTCGTTCACGCGCCGCTCGGGCTCGGGGATCTGCACCAGCCGCAGCATCTCGACCGCGCGCTGCAGCGCCTCGGCGCGGCTGGCCTTCTGGTGCAGCTGCACCGTCTCGGCGATCTGCCGGCCCACGGTCAGCACCGGGTTCAGCGAGGTCATCGGCTCCTGGAAAATCATCGAGATGCGGTTGCCGCGGATCTGGCGCATCTCGCGCTCGCTCAGCTGCATCAGGTCGGTGCCGCGCAGCCGCACCGCGCCCGCGTGGTGGCCCGGCGGCGTGGGCACCAGCCGCAGGATCGACAGCGCGGTCACGCTCTTGCCGCAGCCCGATTCGCCGACCACGCCGAGCGTGCGGCCGGCGCGCACGGTGTAGGACACGCCATCGACCGAGCGCACCACGCCGGCCAGCGTGTGGAAGTGGGTGCGCAGCGCGTCGACCTCGAGCAGCGGCTCGCCGGTCGCGAGCGCGACGCGGGACAGGGGAGTGGTCATGGGGCGTCGTCCCTCAGAGTTGGCGCGCCAGGCGCGGATCGAGCGCATCGCGCAGCCCGTCGCCCACGAGGTTGATCGCGAGCACCGTGGCCGCGAGCAAGAGGCCCGGGTACAGGATGATGTGGAAGGCCACGGCGACGAAGTTGCGCCCCTCGGCCATCATGTTGCCCCAGCTCGGCGTCTGCGCGGGCACGCCCACGCCGAGGAAGGACAGCGCCGCCTCGGTCAGCACCGCGGCCGCCGCGACGAAGGTCGACTGCACGATCAGCGGCGCCACCATGTTGGGCAGCACGTGGCGCCACAGGATCGTCGGCAGCCGCGTGCCCACCGCATGCGCGGCCTCCACGAACAGCTGCTCGCGCAAGGTGAGTGCCAGCGAGCGCACCAGCCGCACCACGCGCGGTATCTCGGGAATGGTGATGGCCACGATCACGGTCGTGAGGCTGGCGCGCGTGACCGCCATCAGCGCGATCGCCAGCAGGATGCCGGGGATCGCCATCAGTCCGTCCATCACGCGCATCACGAAGCCGTCGATGCGGCGCACGAAGCCCGCCAGCAGCCCCAGCACGATGCCGAAGACGGTGGCCAGCACGGCGACCGAGGCGCCGACGATCATCGACACCTGGCCGCCCCACACCGCGCGGCTGAACACGTCGCGGCCCAGCGCGTCGGTGCCGAACCAGTGCTCGGCCGAGGGCGGCTGCATGCGCGCCAGCGGGTCGATGTCCTGCGGGTCGTGGGTGGCGATCCAGGGCGCGGCGATCGACAGTGCGGCCACCGCGAGCAGCAGCAGCAGGCCGACGATCAGCGTCGGGTGCTTGCGCAGCCAGCGGAAGCGCGGCGGGACGAAGGGCGCGATGTCGGCCTCGGTGCTGGCCTGGATGGGGGGCGTGTCGCTGTCGCTCATGGGGAGTACGGTGGACATGGCGCGGTTCAGTACTGGATGCGCGGATCGAAGAAGCGGTAGCTCAGGTCGATCAGCAGGTTGATCAGCACGTACACGCCGGCCGACAGCAGCAGCACGCTCTGGATCACGGGATAGTCGTGGCGCTGCACCGAATCGATGACCAGCCGGCCCACGCCGGGGATCGCGAACACCGTCTCGGTGACCACCACGCCGCCGATCAGCAGCGCGATGCCCACGCCCACCGTGGTGGCGATCGGAATCGCCGCGTTGCGCAGCGCATGGCCCAGCACCGGCAACACGCCCAGGCCCTTGGCGCGCGCGGTGCGGATGTAGTCCTCGTGCAGCACCTCGAGCACGGTGGCGCGCGTCATGCGCGTGACCAGCGCGATGTAGACCAGCGCCAGGTTCACGCACGGCAGCACCAGCCCGAGCAGCCAGTCGGCTGGGCTCTGGCCGAAATGCACGTAGCCCTGCACCGGAAACCACGGCAGCTGGATCGCGAAGGCGTAGATCAGCAGGTAGCCGACCAGGAACACCGGCACCGAGAAAGCCAGCACCGCGAACAGCATCACCAGCCGGTCGATCCAGGTGCCGGCGCGGTAGGCTGCCAGCGTGCCCAGCGGCACCGCCACCACCAGCGTGATCGCCATGGTGAGCAGCGCGATCGACACCGTGGGCTCGAGCCGCTGCCCGAGCAGTTGCGACACCGGCACCTGCGTGAAGATCGAGGTGCCGAGGTCGCCGGTGGCGAGCCGGCCGAGCCACAGCGCGAACTGCTGCCACAGCGGCAGGTTGAGGCCGAGCGCGGCGCGCAGCTTCTCGATGTCCTCGCCGGTGGCGAGGTCGCCCGCGATCAGCGCGGCCGGATCGCCGGGCGACAGGTGGATCAGCAGGAACACCACCACGGCGACCACCGCCATGACCGGGAGCGTCGAGAGGAACCGACGGAGGATGTAGCCCATGGCTTCGAGGTTCTCGTGGCTGGGGAGGAGGGCTTACTTGTCGAGCATCCAGACCGTCGGCATGCCGGCCCAGAGCTTGTCCACGCCCTTGAGGCTGGAGCGCGCGGCGAACGCGGCCGAGTACTGGCCCGCGTTGATGTAGGGCACGGCCTCATAGGCGCGCGACTGGAAGGCGTCGAGCAGTTCCTTGCGCTTGGCCGGCACCGTCTCCTTGAGCCAGGCCGTGCGCAGCTCGTCGAGCTTCTTGTCGCAGGGCCAGCCCGGCAGGCTGTTGCCGCAGGCCGCGCTCAGGTAGGCGTTGGCGATCGGCGAGTTGGCGTCGAACTCGCCGGCCACCGTCACGTACATGTTCCAGCCACCGGCCTCGGGCGCATCGCGCTTGGCGCGGCGCGCGCCGATCGAGGCCCAGTCCATGGTCTGCGCGTCGACGTTCAGGCCGATGCTGCGCATGGTCTGCGCGGCCATCAGCGCCTCGGCGTTGAGATAGGGCACGTCGCTGGGCACCAGCAGCACCACCTTCTCGCCCTTGTAGCCGGCGTCGGCCAGCATCTTCTTGGCCTTGGCCACGTCGGCCTTGCGGAAGGGCTCGGCGCCGGCCGCGGTCTCGTTCGGGCTGCCGCAGATGAAGTAGGTGGCGCAGTAGCTCATGCGCATGTCCAGCGGATAGCCCATGGCCGCGACGAAGCGTTCCTGGCTCACCGCCTGCAGCAGTGCCTGGCGCACCTTCGGGTCGTTGAAGGGCGCGTGCAGCTGGTTCATCACCAGGAAGGCCTGGTAGGCGCCGCCCGAGCCGATCTTGACGTTGCTGTCGGTGCGCAGCGGCGCGATGTAGTCGGGCGGCAGCTGCTCGACCAGGTCGACCTCGCCGCGCTTGAGCGCCGCCACCGCGCTGTTGGCGTCGGGCAGGTAGAGCCACTCCACGCGGTCGAAGCTGGTCTTCTTGCTGCCCGAGAGGCCGCTCGGCGGCTCGCTGCGCGCCACGTAGTTGGTGTTGCGCACGAACACCGCCTTGTTGCCCGGCACCCATTCGTCGCGCTTGAAGACGAACGGGCCCGAGCCCACGACCTCGGTCAAAGGCGCCGTGGCCGGCATCTTCGCGATGCGCTCGGGCAGGATCACCGGCGGAAAGCCCGAGGGCTTGGCCAGCCCGTCGAGCACCATGCCGAAGGGCTCGGTCAGCGTGAGCGTGAAGCTGTGGGCGTCGACCGCTTTCCATTCGGCGCCGCTGGCCACCATCGCGCGGCCCAGGCTGTCGCGCGCGGCCCAGCGCTGCAGCGAGGCAATGGCATCGGCCGAGGTCACGGCGCTGCCGTCCGAGAACTTCAGGCCCGGGCGCAGCGTGAAGCTCCACTGCTTGCCGTCCTTCGAGGTGCTGTACTTCTCGACCATCTGCGGCTGCGGCTTGCCGTTCGCGTCCTGCGCGAACAGCGTGTCGTAGACCATGTAGCCGAAGTTGCGCGAGATGTAGGCCGTGGTGAAGGTCGGGTCGAGGATCTTCAGGTCGGCATGCGCGACCACGCGCAGCGTCTTGGGCTGCTGCTGGGCCGGCGCGTGCAGGCTCGCCGTGGCGAGGGCGAGTCCGCCGAGACAGGCGGCGAGAAGGCGGCGTGGTGAAGTCATCGCGGAACTCCGTGGCTGAGAAAAAGGGAAGGGAACGAGGGAGAAAGAAAAAACGAAGCGTCAGGCCGTGGCGCCGATCGGCCACTTGGGCAGCCGCGCCTTGCGGTAGGGCAGGGTGTTGAGGTCGAGCGTGACCGCGCCCGGCGCACCCGCGTAGATCACATGCCTGGCGACCTTCGAGTACGAGGCATAGAAGTGCTGCGAGGACTTCACCACCACGATCTTCTTGGCGGCGAGATCGCAGCCCAGTTGCGTGAAGAGGTCGGTGCCCATCGCCTGGTTGCGCAGCGTGATCAGCACGATCTCGATGCCGTTGGCTTCCACCAGCGCGCTGTCGCCCATCAGCACCGGCGTGCCCGCCAGGCCGGTCATCACCAGGTCGCGCTGCAGCGCCTTCACCGTGCACTCGAGGTCGATCGGGTCGCCCGAGAGCGGGCTGATCTTGCCGCCGATGCGCATCGTGAGCCTGGCGCCCACGCCCGCGTCGAAGGCGATGCGCACCGCGATCGGGTCCCACATCGGGCCCAGCGCCGCATTGGTGATGCCGCGCTCGACCATGCGGCGCAGGATGAAGGTCGAATCGCTAGCCGCGCCGCCGCCGGGGTTGTCCGCGCCATCGGCCAGCACCACCGGGCCGCCGTCGAAGGCCAGCGCCGCGTCGAGCGAGGCGTCGATGCCGGGGTAGGGGACCGTGAGCGCGTCGCGCATCGCGATCACCTCGTCGGCCAACTGGCGCGCCAGGGCCTGCGCCTTGGCCGCGTCGCCGTCGGTGTAGACCAGCAGCTTGGTGCCCATCTCGGGCACGTCGCCCCACGAGAAGCCGTGCGTGAGCGAGACCGAGAGCACGCCGTCCTTGCCCTCGAGCGACTGCATGCGCTCGACGAAGCCGCGCGCCGGCTGGCGCGAGGTGTGGACCGTCACGATCATGTCGCAGTCGACCATCGCGGCCACCGGCTTCACCTTGCCCTCGACCTGCGCCGCGCAGATGTCGACCAGTTCCATGCCGCGCTCGAGCACGTCGGTGTGCGGGTACTCCTTGAACGAGATCATCAGGTCGGCGTTGGCCACCATCTCGGGCGTGAGGTGGTTGTGCGGATCGAGTTCGGCGCCGATCACCACCTTCGGGCCCACGATCTCGCGCACCCGCTTCAGCAGGTCGCCTTCGCAGTCGTCGTAGCCGTCGGCCACCATCGCGCCGTGCAGGCCCAGCAGCACCATGTCGACCGGCAGCACCGCGCGCAGATCGGCCAGCAGCTCGTCGCGCAGCGTCTCGTAGGCATGGCGCGTGGTCGTGCCGCTCGGTTGCGCGCCGGCCACCATGCCTTCGAACAGCGTCCAGCCGCGCTCCTTGCCGCGGATGCGCGCGGCCCACAGCGGGCCCGAGAACAGCGTCATCGCTTCGGGATGCTGGCCGGCGGGGAAGTAGCCGCGATCCTTGAACGAGGCCAGGCCCGTGGGCATGGGCGCGAAGGTGTTGGTTTCGGTGGCGAGGGAGGCACTGAAGACACGCATGGGGTTTCTCTTGTTCTCGGGTGGAGGGAAGAAGGAAGGAAAAGGGGGCGTTGCCGCGTCAGGCCGCGACCTTGCTGCGCAGCCGCTGCGGCCCGAGCATCTCGGCCGTGAGCCCGAAGCCCGCGATGCGCTCTGGCAGCGGCAGCCCGCGTGCCATCGCCGCGCAGGCCTCGCCCATCGCGGCCGAGGTCTGGATGCCGTAGCCACCCTGCGCCGCGACCCAGAAGAAGCCCGGCGCCTCGGGATCGAAGCCGCCGACCAGGTCGCCGTCGGCCACGAAGGAACGCAGGCCGGCCCAGGTGCGCGTGGGGCGGCGGATCGAAAGCGTGGTCACCTGCTCGATGCGGTCGATCGCGATCGCGATGTCGAGCTCCTCGGGCTGGATGTCCTGCGGCTCCACCGGGTCGGCATTGGCCGGCGAACCGAGCAGCATGCCGGCGTCGGGCTTGATGTACCAGTCCTCGTCGGCGCCGAACACCATGGGCCAGCGCGCGGCCGTCGCGGCCTCGCCCTCGGGCGGCGCGAAGATGAAGGCCGAGCGCCGGCGCGGCTCGATGCCGATGGGCGGCACGCCCGCGAGTCGAGCCACCGTGTCGACCCAGGCGCCCGCCGCATTGAGCAGCACTGGTGCCTCGTAGCTGCGCCCGCCGGCCTGCACGCGCCAGACCTCGCCCACGCGCTCGATGGCCGTCACGCCCGCATCGCACACCAGCTGCCCGCCCGCGCGCCGCATGCCGCGCAGGTAGCCCTGGTGGATCGCATGCACGTCCATGTCGGCCGCGTCGGGTTCGTAGACCGCGCCGATCACCTGATCGGGCCGCAGCGCCGACACCATCGCGCATGCTTCGTCGGCACCGAGCCGGCGCGGATCGCCGGGCATGCCCTGCAGCACCTGCCAATGCTCTTCGAGCTGAGCCTCCTGGCCCGGGCCCGCGATCATCATCGCGCCGCGCGGCGTGAGCAGCGGATGCTCGGCGAAGCCCGGCGGCGGGTTCTCGAGAAAGGCGCGGCTGGCCATCGTGAGCGCGCGCACCTGCGGCGTGCCGTAGCTCTCCATGAACAGCGCCGCCGAGCGGCCCGTGGAGTGGTAGCCGGGCTGGTTCTCGCGTTCGAGCAGGATCACGCGGGCATGCGGCGCGAGCCAGTGCGCCACCGAGGCGCCGGCGATGCCGCCGCCGATCACGAGGAAGTCGGCGGTGGCGGTGGTGTGTTCGGTCGTTGTCATCGCGGCGGAGTGTAGGAACAAATTTGCGTATCCGCAAATTATCGAAAGCCCTGAGTTCCTTTGACGTCGTCTCGTGCAGAGTGAGGACGCGGCGAGGGGCCCAGGACGCTCGTTGCACCATGGCGGTGAAATTTGCGTACTTGCAATTTGCGCATACGCAAATTCCGGGCCCGGCCGCGGCGGCCCGGCGGTGGAGGGGGGGCGGATGGACTGGCAGAATCCTGCGCATCACAAGAGAGAGCCAAGCGTGAATCCACATACAGGGACCAAGCAGGCGGCGAAGCCGAAGGAGGCCGCGCCCACGCTGGACCGCACCACTTTCGGTTATCGCCTGCGCACCGCGCGCAAGCGTTTCGGCTGGACGCTGGCGCAACTGGCCGAGCGTTCGGGCGTGTCGATCACCACCATCTCGCGCGCCGAGCGCGGCCAGCTCGCGCTGGGCTACGAGAACTTCACCGCCCTGGGCCGCGCGCTCGACATGGACATGAACGCCATGTTCGCGGGCGCCGGCGTCAAGCCCGCGCAGTTCGACGGCCCCGTGGTCACGCGCGCCGGCAAGGGCGTGGTGTACCGCGGCCTATCGATCGCCTACGAGTTCCTCGGCACCACCGCCGCCGGCAAGCAGATGAGCCCCATCGTCGGCGTGGTGCACGCGCGGCGCATCCATGGCCCCGAAGACTTCGTGCGGCACTCGGGCGAGGAGTTCGCCTATGTGCTCTCGGGCGAGATCGAGGTGCACTTCGACAACGGCGAGGTGGTGCGGCTGGGGCGTGGGGATTCGCTCTATTTCGACAGCCGGCTCGGGCATGCGTACATCAGCGTGAGCCGGCAGCTCGCGAAGATCGTGGGGATGACGATCGGGGAGAGCGGGCACATGAAGTCGGCGCGGGAGGCGCCGGAGGTGGAAGCCGTGGAGGCGGTGGCGAAGAAGAAGTTAGGGCGCGCCGGCAAGGCTTGATGTTTCACTGAACAAGAGCATGTCCATTTCCGACGACACCTGGCCTTTCAGCGATGCACCGAATGTTGCGTGCTTCACCGTGAGGTCCATCATGAACGAGGCTGCGCCGATCCTGCTCGTGTTCCACGACGAGGACGACGGCGCCTGGCAGATGCTGCCCGGCGGCGGTGCGGATGCGTCAGAGGCAATGATCGTGGGGCTGAAGCAGCTGGTTCAGTTGGAAGAAACTCTCGTTGAACTCGCGAACCTGCCGCTGGGTTGGTTTGCTCGGCGCGAAGACAAGAACTCGCCATGGATATCTCGGCCAAGGGCGGAATTTCCTGCTGACTGAAAAAGCGACGCCGGGGCAGCAAGGCCCGACACCGACCCGCATTCGACTCAGGTATCTCCAAGCCCGAACTCCCATCTAATTCTTGCCGCGTAGCATCCGCGCCGCCCACGATGAAGCGATGCGCCGTACGCAAACCCGGCCGGGCAGGATGGACGAATGAACACGAGAAACAAGATCGCGACGCTGCTGGTCGTCGCGGCTGCTGCCGTTGGCGCGGCCTTTGCCTATGCGTGGGAGCCGGCCATCTCGGCCTTGCCCACGCCACCGCCGTCCAGTAGCGACCAGGCGCTGCTGGTGCGAGGCTCGCACGTGGCCAGCACGGGCGACTGCATGGTGTGCCACACGGCCGCCAACGGCAAACCCTTCGCGGGTGGGCTGCCGCTCAACACGCCCTTCGGCACGATCTACAGCACCAACATCACGCCCGACGCCGAGACCGGCATCGGCACCTGGTCGCTCGAGGCCTTCACGCGCGCCATGCGCGCCGGCGTGTCGCGCGACGGGCACCTGCTGTACCCGGCCTTTCCCTATCCGCACTTCACGCGCATGTCCGACGACGACATCGGCGCGCTCTATGCGTACCTGATGGCGCGCACGCCGGTGCATGCGCCGGCCAGGGCCAACCAGCTCACGTTCCCGCTCGGCTTTAGGCCGCTGGTCGCGGGCTGGAACCTGCTGTTCCTGCGGAAGGGCCCGCTGCCCGCGCCCGCAACCGCGCAGTCCGACGAATGGCTGCGCGGCCGCTACCTCGTGGAAGGCGCGGCGCACTGCGCTGCCTGCCATACGCCGATGAACCTGCTCGGCGCCGAGAAAGGCAGCCAGCCCTTCACGGGCAACCTCATCGACGGCTGGGAAGCGCCACCGCTGAATGCAATGGCCAGCGCGCCCAGGCCGTGGACGAAGGAACAGCTCGTGTCCTACCTGCGCACCGGCCTCGCGAGCGAACACGGCGCGGCCGCGGGGCCGATGCTGCCGGTGACGCAGCACCTGGCCGACGTGCCCGAGTCGGACGTGCGCGCGATCGCGACCTACATCATGGGCATGCAGCCCGCGGCCCCTGCCGCGGCGCAGGCCGAGCCGGCCAAGGCGGCTGCGTCGGCTTCGGTAGCCGCCATGGCAGCACCCGCGGGCCAGCGCGTCGATGCCGGTGCCGCGCTGTTCAACGGCTCGTGCGCCGGCTGCCACGGCGGCGCGGCGCCCATGCGCACCATCGGCGATCGGCCCGCGCTCGGCCTGAGCACGGCGGTCAATGCCGACAGCGCGCGCAACGCCATCAACCTCGTGCTGAGCGGCAACCCGTGGGGCGGTTCGGCATCGGCGCACTACATGCCGCCGTTCGCGGATGTGCTGAGCGACGAGCAGATCGCCGAGGTGCTGCGCTATGTGCGGTCCAGCGCCACGCAGCGTCCGGCCTGGCCCGATCTGCAGAACGAGGTTGCGAAGGTTCGCAAGGAGAAGGAGGCACTGCCGAAATGATCACGCTCACCGTCAACGGCGTCGACCACGCGCTCGACATCGACCCCTCCATGCCGCTGCTGTATGCGCTGCGCAACCACCTCAAGCTCAACGGCGCCAAGTACGGCTGCGGCCTCGGCCAGTGCGGCGCCTGCACCGTGATCGTCGACAAGCGCCCCGTGTTCTCGTGCCTGATGCCGGTGTCGGCCGTGGGCAAGCGCGCGGTGCGCACCATCGAGGGCCTGGGCAGCGCCGACAAGCCGGCACCGATCCAGCAGGCCTTCATCGAGCAGCAGTCGGCCCAGTGCGGCTACTGCATCGCCGGCATGGTGATGCGCGCGCAGGCCCTGCTCGACGAGCGCCCGGGCGCCGACGAGGAAGAGATCCGCCAGCACATGCAGCCCAACCTCTGCCGCTGCGGCACCCACATGCGCATCGTGGCCGCGATCGTCGAGGCCTCGAAGACGCTGGCCGGCAGCGCGCGGCAAGGAGCAGCGCGATGAGCCGCCCCGCACAGCGGCAAGACGCCGCGCTGCGCAACCCGAGCCGACGCCACTTCCTGGCCGCGGGTTCGCTCACCGTGAGCTTCTCGCTCTGGCCCGGCGCCGCCGCGCTGGCCCAGCAGGGCAAGCAGGCCACCGAGGCGGGCGCGCCCAGCGCGCTCGATGCCGGCACCGCCAAGCTGCCGGGCGACCTCACCGGCACGCCCATGCTCGACGCCTGGATCCGCATCGACGAGCAGGGCCGCATCACCGTGTGGACCGGCAAGGCCGAACTCGGCACCGGCATCCGCACCGCCTTTACGCAGATCGCCGCCGAGGAGCTGAGCGTGCCCTTCGAGGCAGTGCACCTGGTAACGGCCGACACCGCCGTCACGCCCAACGAGGGCTACACGGCCGGCAGCCATTCCACCGCCGACAGCGGCACCGCCATCCTCAACGCGGCGGCGCAGGTGCGCGTGCTGCTGGTCGGTTCGGCCGCCGGCAAGCTCGGCGTGGCGGCCGACACCCTCAAGCTGCGCGACGGCGTCATCTCCGCCCCCGACGGCCGTACCCTGAGCTACGGCCAGGCCGTGAGCGGGCTCGACCTGCACCGGCGCGCCGAGCCGCGTTCCGAACTGGTCGATCCGAAGCAGCACCGCGTCATCGGCCAGTCGCGCCGGCGGCTCGACATCCCGGGAAAGGTCACCGGCGGCGCGAGCTACGTGCAGGACATGCGCCTGCCGGGCATGGTGCATGCGCGCATGGTGCGGCCGCCGTCGTATGGCGCCGTGCTGACCGGCGTCGACAGTGCGGCCGTCGAGAAGATGCCGGGCGTGGTCAAGGTGGTGCGCGACGGCAGCTTCCTGGCCGTGGTGGCGCAGGACGAGTGGCAAGCCATCCAGGCCATGCGCGCGCTCACCGAGGCCGCGCGCTGGCAGGAGAGTGCTTCGCTGCCCACCCCGGCCACCATTCACGACACGCTGATGAAGCTGCCCCGGCAGGAGATCCACGTCGGCGACCGCCATGGCGAGACCATGCCCGCGGCCAAGACCCTGCATGCGCGCTTCACCAAGCCCTACCTCGCGCATGCGTCGATCGGCCCTTCGTGCGCCGTCGCGCAGTTCGACGCGCAGGGCAAGCTCACCGTGTGGACCCATTCGCAGGGCGTGTTCCCGATGCGCGGCGCGCTGTCGGAACTGCTCGCTATGAAGCCCGAGGACATCCGCTGCGTGCATGTGGAGGGCTCGGGCTGCTACGGCCACAACGCCGCCGACGATGCAGGCGCCGAGGCAGCGCTCATCGCGCGCGCCGTGCCGGGTCGGCCGGTGCGTCTGCAATGGATGCGCGAGCACGAGTTCACCTGGGAGCCCTTCGGCCCCGCGATGGTCACCGACGTGAAGGCCTCGCTCGACGCCAGCGGCCGCGTGGTCGACTGGCACTACGAGATCTGGAGCAACTCGCACAACCAGCGCCTGGACAACGCAGGGCGCTTCATCTCCGCGCAGTACCTCGCGAAGCCCTTCACGCCGGCGCCGCCCAAGCCCATTCCCATGCCCGAGGGCGGTGGCGACCGCAACAGCCTGCCGCTGTACAACTTCGCCAACTACAACGTCGAGCACCACTTCCTGCCCGACATGCCGGTGCGCGTATCAGCCATGCGCGGGCTCGGCGCGTACATGAACGTCTTCACCATCGAGAGCTTCATGGACGAGCTGGCCGCCGCCGCGGGCGCCGATCCGGTGGAGTTCCGGCTGCGCCATCTCGACGACCCGCGCGGGCGCGACGTGGTACAGCTCGCGGCGAAGAAGTTCGGCTGGGACCCCAAGCGCAAGCGCGTGCCGAACCGCGGCGTGGGCTTCTCCTTCGCCCAGTACAAGAACCTGATGAGCTATCTGGCGCTGGCGGTCGAGGTGTCGATCGTGCCGGAGACCGGCGAGATCCGCATCGAGCGCGCCATCGCGGCCATCGACTGCGGCCAGGTGGTCAACCCCGACGGCGTGCGCAACCAGGTGGAGGGCGGCATCCTGCAGTCGGCCAGCTGGACCCTGTACGAGCAGGTGCAGTACGACGCCCAGCGCATCCGCAGCTACGACTGGAGCCGCTATCCGATCATGCGGTTCTCGGACGTGCCGCGGAAGGTGGAGGTGCACATCATCGATCGGCCCGGGGCGCCGTTTCTGGGGACCGGCGAAGCTTCGCAGGGGCCGGCGCCTGCAGCGTTGGGGAATGCGATTGCGGATGCTACGGGGCGGAGGTTGCGGGGGTTGCCGTTGGCGGCGGGGCGAAGGCTCAAGGAATACAACCAGAGCTGAGGCCGTGGAAGTTGGCGGCGGGCGCCGCGCGCCGGCAGAGGTCGATCCGTAGGTTGATGACGAGCGCAGCCAAGCGATAGTGGCTCGTGAGGCTGGACGGAGGATGCAAGCGGCCGATATGGCGGCAATCCCAAGGGGCGCGGAGATATTCGCTTCTTGTCGAAAGCAGTCATCCGGAAAGAGTGATCTTCGGATCGGTTTCGCCCGAACGTCGTTTCTCCAGCCGAACGTCACCATCCCCCAGGTCTTGCTCGCGTCCCCAGCCGAGATGTCGATAGACGCAGGCAGCACGGCTGCTTCTTGCCGTCTCGAGCCAAACGACAGGATGCAGGTCGAACAAGGCAGCTTCGCAGGCCTGGATGAGGCGCTTTCCGATGCCTTGGCCCTCGAACTCCGGCAACACGAACACGGCGAACAGGCAGGCCGTTTCGAGATCCACCATGGCGAAGCCGACGACATCCCCCTGAATTTCGCCGACCCAGGCGCAAGCCGCGCTTTCGACGGCCAGGGCGATGGCTGCCGGTGTCACGCCAATCCCGGCGAGTTCCTCGATGGTCATCGCGTTCTCTCGCACCGTCGTTCTGACGTTGAACATGGCGTCTACATCGGCGATGGTCGCCGGACGGATGAGCGGATGGGTCGAGGTGGTCATGCCGCGAGCTCTCGCGCGATCCTTGGCTTGCCGAAGGCGGCAGGCCCGTCGATGAGAACGAGCTTCATGACGCCGGGTGCGTTGTCGGCTGCACGGGATGCAGGGACTCAGGCCACTCACTTCCCACGACGCGGCTCCATCCCCAGCGACGGCCCCTGCCGAATGGGATTGCGAACCAGCTGCGCCAGATCCAGGCTCGGGTAGCGTTGATTCACGACTTCCTCCAGGCTCGGGTAGCGCGGATCCACGGCTCCCGTGGCGCCGCTTTTCTCATACATCCCATCGGCATACATGGGTGGCACTGATTTGGCCCCGATGCCACAGGCCTGATGGAAGTGCCCGATATAGACAGGCTTTCCGGCCTCCGCCACGAAGACTCTGTTTTCCGGCAGGCCGTCCGCAGGAACGACTTCCGGGTAGCCATCGCTCCAGCCGCTCGCCGGTGCGCGGCGAGCGGTCATGCCGGCTTCGATGGTGTGGCTTTGCAGGGTATAGCGGCCGCTGGGAATGACGTAGGCGACCGGCAAATGCGCATATGCAGTCTGCTTGGGTATCGTGGGTTGGGCTGCAGCCTTGGCGGCCCATTCGGCATCGGTTCTGGGAATGCGGATGCGCAGCGTTTTTCCGTGATCGTCGAGGAAGGTGAGTTCCTGAATGCGCGAGCCCTTGGGTGGCAGGCTGTCGGGGTTGCACATGGGCTCGATGTACGTCGTCACGGAGGCGATGACGACGGCATTGCGCCCGGTGAACCGCTGCGCGAGTTCTTCGCGTTCCGTGCCCGGGGTGAGGTAGGTGCCGACCGTGTCGGCATCGTTGGCGGCATGTGCGAGGGGCAGTGCCAGTGCAAGAAGAAGATTCAAGGCGAGTGCGCGCATGGGTCTGGTGAGTCCGCGAGGATTCGTGCAGTCGATCGGCCGAGTATTGCCGATGCCGTTCGACGCACCTCGCGCTACTCCCTCATCGCCTCGCACTGCGCCTCGATCCGCGCATGAAGCAAGCCCAGCGACACCGCAACGAAGCGCTGCAGCGAACCGCGCTGGCACGCGTCGAGCACAGGGGCGGGGTCGGTCTCGGATGACGCGGCATCGCGCCGCTCTTCATCCCACTGCAGCAGTTGAACCAGCAACAGCGCGCCTTGCACCACGTCGCGCGCATCGTTCAAGAAGGCGGCTTGGTGCTGTCGGCTGGGATCGAGTCCCCGAGGAGGAACCCATTCGAAGGGTTTGAACTGAGAGACGGGGCGTGCCCCTGAATCACCGGCGTCGGTGCCTGCATCGAAGTCTTTGGCCATGTGGGCCTCCAAAGTGAATCGCAGGATGTCTTCAGGCCGCCAAACCCGGCCTCGTTCACACGAGGCGAGGGCACTGTAGGTGGTCGCGGCGAGGGCCGTCAAGTTTCGTGTCCGGCGGCGCAACATTGCTTGAGCCGACCGGCGAACCTGTCGCCCATTTGCTCCGCATTCCGCCCCGCCTCGCTATCCTTCCGCTCGCCATTCACTTCAACAAAAGGGGACCCTCATGACTCAACCTTCCTCACCCATCTTCTCGCTGCGCTCCATCGCGCTGGCCTGCACCTTCGCCCTCGGCGCCGCGACCGCTGCTCACGCCGCCCCCGACGCCAAGCTGCTCGCCGCGGCCGAGAAGGCGCAGCCGGCGGTGATCGAGAACCTCAAGGAGATGGTGCTGATCGAGTCGGGCAGCCTCAATGTCGATGGGCTGATGAAGATGGCCGACGTGGTGGAAGGCCGGCTCAAGGCGGCCGGCTTCAAGGTCGAGCGGCGCAAGGCGACGGCCGGTGCGGGGGCAGACATCGTGATCGGCACGATGAAGGGCAACGGCAAGCGCAAGATCATGCTGCAGGGCCACATGGACACGGTCTATCAGCCCGGCATCCTCAACTCGCAGCCCTACAAGGTCGACGGCAACCGCATCTACGGGCCCGGCATCGCGGACGACAAGGGCGGGCTCGCGGTGATGATGGCCTCGCTCAAGATCCTGGCCGACGCGGGCTGGCGCGACTACGACACGCTCACGGTGCTCATGAATCCCGACGAGGAAGTGGGCTCGGTGGGTTCGGGCGAGCTGATCGCGACGACGGCCGACCTGCACGACACGGTGCTGTCGTTCGAGCCGACGGCGGCGAAGTCGGTGGTGAAGGGCGAATCGCTGCTGCTCGGCGCGGCCGGCATCGCGCAGGCCACGCTCGAGGTGAAGGGCCGCGCCTCGCACGCGGGCGCGGCGCCCGAGCTGGGCCGCAATGCGCTGTACGAACTCTCGTACCAGATGCTGCAGACCAAGGACCTCGCGAAGGACATCCCGGGCGTGACGCTCAATTGGACGGTGGCGCGCGCGGTGGGCCCGATCAACCAGATCACCGAGAAGGCGCAGGCGCTCGGCGACGTGCGCATCACCGAGCCCGGCGCGGAGAAGAAGCTCGACGCGGCGCTGCAGGCGAAGATCGCGAGCGGCAAGCTGATTCCCGACACCGAGACGACGGTGAAGGTGGAGGTGGGCCGCCCGGCCTTCGTGGCGGGCGAGAAGGGCCGCGCGCTGGCCGAGAAGGCCCAGGCGATCTACAAGGAGATCGACCGCGAACTCGCGCTCACGCCGATGACCGGCGGCGGCACCGACGCGGGCTACGCGGGGCGCTCGGGCAAGGCGACGGTGGTCGAGAGCTTCGGCCTCGCGGGCTTCGGCTACCACGCGCGCGACGAGTACATCGAGGTCGACTCGATCGTGCCGCGGCTGTACCTCGTGACGCGGCTGCTGACGGAGATCGGCAAGGGCCGCTGAAGCACGCCGCACCCGCCATGAAAAAGGCGCATGCGAAGGACTCGCATGCGCCTTTTTGCTGGGGGCTGAAGGCTTCGATCGGGTGGCGCATCGAGGCGCCTGCCGTCACTGCGGACGCTGGTCGCCGGGCGGGCGGTTGCGGTGCGCGGCGGCCTGGGCTTGAGCCTGGGCCTGCGCTTGAGCCTGTGCCTGCCGTTGCTGCATCTGCTGGGCCTGTTGCTGCTGGCGCTGCGCGGCCTGCTGCTGAGCCTGTTGGGCCTGCTGCTGTTGGCGCTGCATCGCTTGCTGCTGGGCTTGCTGGGCCTGTTGCTGCTGGCGTTGCATGGCTTGCTGCTGCGCCTGTTGAGCCTGCTGCTGTTGCCGCTGCATGGCCTGTTGCTGGGCTTGTTGCTGTGCCTGTTGCGCTTGCTGCTGCTGGCGACGGACCTGCTCCTGTTGCTGCTGGGCCTGCTGTTGCTGGCGTTGCGCGGCTTGTTGTTGCTGCTGCTGTTGTTGCTGCATCTGCTGGCGTCGCGCCTGTTCCTGCTGCTGCGCCTGCTGGGCGGCCTGTTGCTGCTGCTGCTGCTGCCGTGCCTGGTTCTGCGCGGCCTGCTGCTGTTGCATCTGCTGGCGCCGCGTCTGCTCCTGCTGCGCTTGCTGCTGTTGGCGGGCCTGGTTCTGCTGGGCTTGCTGTTGCTGCTCTTGCTGGCGACGGACCTGCTCCTGCTGCGCCTGCTGTTGTTGCTGCTGCCTGCGGCCCTGGTCTTGCTGAGCCTGCTGTTGCTGGCGTCGCGCCTGTTCCTGCGCCTGTTGTTGTTGCTGCTGTTGTTGGCGGCGCGCCTGTTCCTGTTGCGCCTGCTGCTGGCCGGCCTGGTTCTGGGCCAATTGCTGCTGGCGACGCGCCTGCTCTTGCTGCGCTTGCTGCTGCTGCGCCTGCTGGCGCGCGGCCTGGGCCTGCTGGGCTTGCTGCTCGCGCGTCTGCTGTTGCGTCATCAGCTGCTGGCGTCGCGCCTGGTCCTGCTGTGCCTGCTGTTGCGCCTGTTGTTGATGCGCCTGCTGCTGCATCTGCTGTTGGCGCGCCAGGGCCTGCTGCTGGGCTTGTTGCTGCGCTTGCTGCTGGCTCTGCAACTGCTGCGCGTGTTGCTGCTGTTGTTGCTGCATCTGCAGCTGGCGCGCCTGTTGCTGCTGCGCGAGCAGCGCGGCGGCCTGCTGTTGCTGGGCCTGCTGCTGCATCGCGAAGTTGGGCGACTGCCCCGGATGCGCGGCTTGCCAGGCGGCCACGCCCGCGTCGCCGCGCGGGCGGTCACGGTCGCGGCCGCCGCCGTTGTTGTTGTAGACGTTGTTGACGACGGTGGTCGAGCGCGAGACGTAGGTGTTGTTGTTGTAGACCACGGCCGGGCGATAGGCCGGCGGCGGCGGCGCGGCGCGCTGATAGTCGCGGTCGCGCGGACGGCCCCAGTTCACGTTCCAGGAGTTCCAGCCCCAGCCATGGCGCTCGAGCGCCGAGGCCACGACCACGCCGGCACCGAAGGCCAGCACGCCGGCCGTGGCGACCTGGGCGCCGCTGTAGCCGCGGTCGACGTACACGGGCTGCGGCGGGGGCGTGTAGGCGTAGCCGGGGTAGGCGGCCACGGGTTCGCCGTAGATCTGCTGCGGGTTGTAGCTGGGCACGTAGACCACGTCGGGCTGCGCCTGCTGGATGGTGATGAGCTGCTGCGGCGGCTCGACGATGAGCGGGCCCGCATAGGCACCCTGCGGATCGGGCGCGGGCGTGTAGTTGGCCGGCGCCGCGGCGGTGGCGACCTTGAGCTTGTCGTTGTTCTTGAGCCGGCCGGCCTTGGAGGCGCGCTGGCGCATGACCTGGATCGCGTTCATCACGTCGGCCGGGTCGTTGTAGTAGGCCTTGCCCAGTGCCTCGGTCCAGGGCAGGTTGCCGGCCATCTGGTCCATCACGTTGCGGAAGGCGGTCAGCGACTTCACGCTCGGGTCCCAGGGCTGCTGGTTGACGGCATCGGCCAGCGCGCCAGCCTTGAGCGTGGGGTTCTGCTTGAGCCAGTCCTGCGCGGCGGTGATCTGCTCGGGATAGGTGGCGCCGGCCAGCACCTGCGCCACGAGCTTGTCGGGGTACAGCGCGATGGGGGCGACCATCTGGTAGAGCTCCTCGGCCGCGGGTGGCACGTAGGCCACGGGCATGGGGGCCGCGGGTGCCGGTCCTGCGGCGGCGGGTACCGAAGCCGCTGCCTGTGGCGCGGGTGCCGCGGCGTTCTGCGCGGCGGGCGTCTCGGACTTGTCGCAGCCCGCGAGCACCAATGCTGCGGTGCACAGCGAGAGCGTGAGCGCACGCGCGAGGGGGGTGGGGTTGGAGGGGATCATGTGGGCCTTCCTGGGACGCTGTCGTGGCGCCCGCCCGTAGAGAACGGCTGCCGCAACTGAAGCGATGACGAAGGATGGCCCCAGGATGCAACGGCCTGTGTCGTCTGCCGGGCGCAGGCCGGGTAGGAACAGGCCTGTCAAGAAAGGTGAAGGGCCGGTGAATGCCGGCCCCTCTCGAACAGTCAGCTGGCGGTCAGAGCCGCGCGCAACCTACTTCGATCCGCCGGTGTACTTGGTGACGCTGCTCGCGCTCACGTGGTAGCCGCTCACGCCCATCATCGAATCGTTGCGCAGGGTCTGCAGCTTGCCCGTGACCCACACGGTGTCCATGGCGCGGAACTTGGCGCCCTTCTGCGGCACCACGTGCAGGATCTGGTTGGCCGGCGGCGGCGGGGTGTGGATGCAGGCGCCGAAGTAGGGCACGAGCAGGAACTCGGTGACCTCGCCCTTGGCCTCCTCGAGCGGCACGATGAAGCCGGGGATCTTCACCTCCACGCCGTTCATCGCGGGATTGGTCGGCGCGTTGTTCGACACCTCCTGCATCTTCATCAGCAGCTCGTTGGCGCGCGGGTCGCCGTCGTCGAGGGCGCTGAGGTCCATGCCCTTGAACTCCTTCGACGGGTCCCAGTCCTTGGGCACCAGTTCCTCCCAGGTGATCTGGCGCGGCTGGCCGGCCGGGGCCTTGGCGGTGGCCACGGGCGCGGCCTTGCCGCCGAGCGGGTTGGTGGCGGTGGTGTCCTTGGGCGCGGGCTCGGCGGCCCAGGCGGCGGCCGCGAGGCTGGCGCCGGCCATCAGCAGGGCGAAGCGCTTCGAGGCCTGGACGGCGGGATGGAGAGTCTTTGTGTGGCGCATGGGATCAGATCCTCGGTGAAAGCCCGTCGGCGAGCGAGAGCCGGTAGGCGCGAATGCCGGGCAGCAGGCTCGCCAGCCAGCCGGCGGCCAGCAGGCTCGCGAGCAGCAGCCATTCGTTCAGTGTAGGTTCGGAAAGCCGCAATGTCAGCCCGAACTGCGACTGCAGCCAGGGCGCGAGGCCGGCGATGCCCAGCACCGCCATCAGCACGCCCACGAGCACGCCGAGCACGGTGACCAGCGCGCCCTCGAGCGCGAGCAGCGCCAGCACGTGGCGCAGGCCCGCGCCCACGGCACGCAGCACGGCCAGTTCGCGCCGCCTTTCGTTGAGGCCGGCCATCACCACCGACACCAGGCCCGCGAGGCTCACGAGCGCGACGAGGCCCGACATCAGCAGCAGCGCGTTCTCGCCCACGCCGATCACGCTCCAGAGCTCGTCGAGCGCCACGCCGGGCAGGATCGCCATCAGCGGCTCGCCGGTGTAGGTGGAGATCCAGCGCTGCACCGAGAACACGGCGGCGCGGTTCTTCAGTCCCACGAGCGCGGCCGTCACGTTCTTGGGCGTGAGGTCGAACTTGCGCACCTGGTCGGCTGGGATCTTCACGCCGGGCATGGGCGCGCCGCCCACCCATTCGAGGTGGATCGCCTCCATGGCCGCGAGGCCGATGTGCACGGTGCGGTCGACCGGCGTGCCAGTGCGCGCGAGCACGCCCACCACGGTGAAGGGCTTGTCGGCATGCTCGGCCACGTTGAGCTCGCCGCTGCCGTGCGCCAGCGTGATCTTCTGGCCCACGTGGTAGCCGAGCTTGTCGGCCACCTCGGCGCCGACCACGGCGTCGAACAGCTCGCTGAAGGGCTTGCCCTCGCGCAGCGCGAGCGACTGGCGGTCGCCGTAGCGAAAACGCGTGAAGTACTCGGGCGAGGTCGCGAGCACGGCGAAGCCGCGGTGCGAATCGCCGAGCGACAGCGGTACCACCCAGTCGACGCCGGGGTGCGCCTGCAGCGCCTGCACGCTCTTCCACGAGATGTTGTTGGTGGCCGCGCCGATGCGGAACACCGAGTACAGCAGCAGCTGCGTGGAGCCGGTGCGCGCGCCCACGATCAGGTCGGTGCCCGAGACCGAGGAGGCGAAGTTCTCGCGCAGCTCGGTGCGGATGCGCTCGACGCCCAGCAGCAGGAAGGTCGACAGCGCGATCGAGAACACGGTGAGCGCGAGCGTGAAGCGGCGGTTCCAGGCGCTGCGCCAGGCGATGGAGAAGAGGGCCTTCATTCTTCGGTCGCCATCGTCGCGCTCGAGGCGCGGTTGATCTCGGGCAGCAGCACATGGCGCGCGAAGCGCTGCGCGATGCGCTGGTCATGGCTCACGAACACCAGCGCGCTGTCGTTCTCGGCGCAGGCGGTCAGCAGCACGTCGAGGAAGGCCTCGCGCCGGTCCTCGTCGAGCGCGGAGGTGGGTTCGTCGGCGATCACCACCTCGGGCTGGCCGATGAGCGCGCGCGCCGCGGCCACGCGCTGCTGCTGGCCCACCGAGAGCTGCATTGCCTGGCGCTGCCAGAGCTTGCGGTCCAGGCCCATCTGGTCGAGCAGGTGCTCGGCTTCCTCGCGCGCGCCGCGCTGGCGCGAGGCCTGCTCGCGGCGGCGTGCCGAGAAGCGGCAGGGCAGCAGCACGTTGTCGACCACGCTCAGGTACGGCAGCAGGTTGAACTGCTGGAAGATGTAGCCCACGTGCGCCACGCGGCAGCGGTCGCGCGCGGCGCCAGAGAGCTTGGACCAGTCGTGGCCCAGCAGGCACACGCGGCCCTCGTCGGCCACCAGCACGCCGGCCAGCAGCGACAGCAGGGTGCTCTTGCCGCAGCCGCTGGGGCCATGCAAAAACACCGATTCGCCGGCCGTGATGCGGAAGGCCTCGATGTCGATGCAGGGCGTGGCGCTGCCGGGCCAGGAGAAGCGCAGCGATTCGGCCGAGAGCACCACGCGCAGCGGCGTGGATTCGGCCTGCGAAGGAAGGCTCACGACCTCACTTGCCCCAGGTCAGGCGGGCCGGCTGCGCGGCCTGCGCACCCGCGGGGCGCTTGAGCTGGCGCTTGAACTGGCCTTGCGCGGAAGCGATCTGCGCATCGATCTGGCGCGTGCCCTTGAAGGCGGCGAACAGGCCGATGTCGATGTACTTGGCGGCGGCCGCGTTGGCGCAGTTGAACGAGAAGGTGGCGTCGAGGTCGGCATGGCCCTCGGGCTCGTTCGGATCGGGCTTGCCCAGGCCGAGCGCGGCCGATTGCAGCTCGACCGGGCCGAGCTTGCAGCTCGCGGCGGGGTCGATGGCGAACAGCTTGTCGGCCGCGCGCAGCTGGGCCACGGCATCCTCGACGGTCTTCTTCTCGGCATCGGTCTTGGGCGCGCGCTCGAAGCCCACGATGTTGTCGAGCGGCGACTCCATGGCGATCACGACCGTGGGGCCGTCGATGGCGACGTCGAGCTTGATCTGGCCGTGCACGTGGGCGTGCTGCTGCTGGGCCTGCGCGGCGGCGAACGGGGCCGAGGCGATCAGGGCGATGGCGGCGGAAGCGAGGATGCGTCGAGCGACGCTGGATCGGATCTGGGTCATGGTTGGGCGCCTTGCCGGGTCGGCAGCCCCGGGGTGTTGCTCCATTCGCTCCAGCTGCCGGCATAGAGCGCGGCCGTTCCGAGCCCCGCGATGCGCATCGCGAGCAGGTTGGGAACGGCGCTCACGCCGCTGCCGCACTGGTGGACGACCGTCGCCGGATCGCGGCCTTCGAGCAGCGTTTCGAACTCGGCGCGCAGTTGCGCGGCGGGCTTGAACTTGCCGTCGGGACCGAGGTTCTCGGCGAAGGGGCGGTTGAGTGCCCCGGGGATGTGACCGGCGATCGGGTCCAGAGGTTCCACCTCGCCGCGATAGCGTGCACCGGCCCGCGCGTCGATCAGGTTCTGGTCAGGCTGGCCCAGCTGGCGCACCACGGTGTCGGTGGTCACGAGGCGCACCAGCGGCTCGCCCATGACGAAGTTCGACTGGAAGCGCGCGGGCTCCTCGCGGTCGGTGACCTCGCCGCCCTCGGCCTGCCAGCCCTGCAGGCCGCCGTCGAGCACGGCCACGGCGTCGTGGCCCATCCACTTGAGCATCCACCACAGGCGTCCGCAGTAGTTGGCGCCGTTGCGGTCGTAGACCACGGCCTGCATGTCGTTCGAGAAGCCGATGCTGCTGAGCCAGGCCGCGAAGCGTTCGCGGCTGGGCAGCGGATGGCGCCCGCCCGAGGCGGGCACGCCGTCTTCCTGCGCCACCACCACCTCGCCGTGCGCGCCGGGCTTGCCATGCTTGGCGCTGAGGTCGGTGTCGAGGTCGGCATGCAGCGCGCCGGGGATGTGCGAGGCCGCGTACTGCTGGGCGCCCGACTCGGGCTTCATGAGGTCGAAGCTGCAGTCGAACACCATGAGCGGCGTGCCGGCGGCCTGCAGGGCGCGCAGCTCGGCGGCGGAAACGAGGGTGGTGAAGGTCATGGCGAAGAACTCCTTGGCGCATGGGCCGCGCAACGGGCGCGGCGGACGGTGAAGGGACTGCGAACCGGCCTCAATGTTCCTCGGCCGGCGCTTGCGGAACTGTACGCTGACGCAACACGGTTGCGGCAACGCCGCTCGCGATGATGAGCGCCATGCCGGTCCAGCCGGCGGCGTCGATGCGGTCGTCGAACAGCACCACGCTGTAGAAGGCCGCGAAGATGATGCCCGAGTACTGCAGGTTGGCCACCACCAGGGTGCCGCTCTGGGTCTTGGCGGTGGCGTAGGCGCGGGTCATGCAAAGCTGTCCGAGAGCGGCCAGCAGGCCGATCGGCAGCAGCCACAGGCCGTGGCGCCAGTTCCATTCCGAAAAGCCCGTGAAGGCCGTGGCCAGCGCACCGGCCACGGCCGAGCCGAGCGCGAAATAGAACACCGTGCGCATCTCGGGCTCGCCGATGCGCGAGAGCGCCACCACCTGCATGTAGGCGAAGGCGGCGGTCAGGCCCGACAGCAGGCCCAGCAGGCCGGCGAAGCCCTGGCTCGAATCCACGCTGGGCTTTAGCATCAGCACCACGCCGACGAAGCCGGTGAGCACGGTCAGCACCAGCGGCGCCTGCAGCGGCGGGCGCGAGACGCGGCCGTCGCGGCCCGGCACCGGCATCCAGGCCAGCAGCGCGCCGCCGACCAGGAAGGCGGCGATCCAGACGCTGCTCATGTAGTTGAGGGTGACGGCCGTGGCCAGCGGCATGTGGGCGATGGCATAGAACCACGCGCCCAGCGAGACCACGCCGATCAGGCTGCGCCAGGCATGCATGCCCGGGTACCGGGTGGCGAGCGAGACGCCGCGGCTGCGCGCGAGCAGCCACAGGAAGACGATGCCGATGACGCCGCGCCACAGCACCATCTCCCCGCTGGTGAACCAGGCCGAGGCGATCTTCACGGCCACGCCCATGGTGGCGAACAAAAAGGCGCCGAGCACCATCCAGAGCGCTTGCATCGTCTTGACTTCTTACAAAAGAAAAATAGCTGAAACGCCCGCCAATCGGACGTGTTCAGCTATCAAGAGAATAGCAGGAAACGAGGCGGAAGCAGTCGCTTCGACGCCTCAGCCGGCGGCCTGCAGCTCGCGCCGGTACCACTCGTGGAACTGCTGCATGCCGTCTTCCATCGGGCTCTGGTAGGGGCCGGTCTCGTTGTCGCCGCGCAGCATCAGCGCGCGGCGGCCGGCGTCCATGCGCTCGGCGATCTCGTCGTCCTCCACGCAGGTCTCCATGTAGGCGGCGCGCTGCGCCTCGACGAACTCGCGCTCGAAGGCGACGATTTCCTCGGGGTAGAAGAACTCCACCATGTTGAGCGTCTTGGTGGGGCTGACCGGGTGCAGGGTCGAGACCGTGAGCACGTGCGGATACCACTCGATCATCACGTGCGGGTAGTAGGTGAGCCAGATCGCGCCGTACTTGGGCGGCTTGCCCTCGCGGTACTGCAGCAGCTGTTCCTGCCACTTCTGGTAGACCGGGCTGCCCGCGCGGCCCAGGCGGTTGGCCACGCCCACCGTCTGCACCGAATAGTTGCGGTTGAACTCCCAGCGCAGGTCGTCGCAGGTGACGAAGCTGCCCAGGCCCGGATGGAACGGGCCGACGTGGTAGTCCTCGAGGTAGACCTCGATGAAGGTCTTCCAGTTGTAGTTGCACTCGTGCAGCTCGACGTGGTCGAGCGCGAAGCCCTCGAACGAGAGGTCGGCGCGTGGGCCCAGGCCGGCCATGTCGGCCGCGATGTCGCGGCCGTTGGCCTCGAACAGCAGGCCGTTCCACTCGGTGAGCGGGTAGTTGTGCAGGTTCAGGCAGGGGTCCTGCGCGAAATGCGGTGCGCCGATCAGCGTGCCGGTGGTGCGCGCGTCGGCCGCGGCATAGGTCCAGCGGTGCAGCGGGCAGACGATGTTGCCGCCGGTGCGCGCGTCGAGTTCGCCGCGGCCCTGCAGGATCACGGCCTGGCGGTGGCGGCAGACGTTGGAGATCAGTTCCACGCCCTTGGGCGTGTGGACCAGCGCGCGGCCCTGGTGCTCGTGGGGCAGCGTGTGGAAGTTGCCGGCCTCCGGCACGGCAAGGCGGTGGCCGACATAGCGGGGGCCACGGGCAAAGAGCGTTTCCATCTCGCGGGCGAAGAGCGCCTCGTCGAAGTACGCGGAAACCGGAAGTTGGCTCGTGGCCTGCTGCAGTTGAAGACTTAAATCAGACATGGAGGACCTGACCAAGCTCCCCACAGGGAGGAAAACAAAATTGAAACGGAAGGTACCGACGACAGGAGAGGCGTGCCGGCCCGAGAGTTGCGCCGGCGTGACCGGCTGGGGGAGGGTGATTGTACCCGGGGGGCCTTCCTTGTGGCCCCTGGGGCTTTCACCCTGGTCGGGCCGGCGCCCTGTCCGGCCGTGCACGACGCCGCGCCGCGGTGTCACGCAAGCCGCCGATGTGCCATCGGCCGCGACCTAAAATGCGCGGTTTCATCCTCGTTGCCCCCGCATGCCCAAGGTGCCTTCCTCTCCCGCGTCCAGTCCGGCGCCCACGCCCGACACGGGCCCGATGCCCGTCAGCTACGAAGCGGGACTCCAGGAACTGGAGCAACTGGTCGCGGAACTCGAATCGGGCCAGCTGCCGCTCGACCAGCTGCTGGGCAGCTACCAGCGCGGCGCCGCGCTGCTGGCCTTCTGCCGCGACCGGCTGCAGGCGGTGGAAGACCAGATCAAGGTGCTCGACGCGGGCAGCCTCAAGCCCTGGGCCGCCGAATGACCGCGGCCACCACGTCCTCCGCCTGGGATCAGGCCCGCCTCGCGCTCTGGAGCCGTCCGCACCTCGAGCGCGTCGAACAGGCGCTGTCGGGCTGGGTCGGCGTCGATTCGCCGGTGCTGCTCGGCGAGGCCATGCGCTATGCGGTGCTCGACGGCGGCAAGCGGCTGCGGCCGCTCTTGGTGCTCGCGGCCAGCGAGGCGGTCGGCGGCAATGCGGCCGCGGCGCTGCGCGCGGCCTGCGCCACCGAGCTGATCCATGCCTATTCGCTGGTGCACGACGACCTGCCGTGCATGGACAACGACGTGCTGCGCCGCGGCAAGCCCACCGTGCACGTGAAGTTCGGCGAGGCCGATGCACTGCTCGCGGGCGACGCGCTGCAGGCGCTGGCCTTCGAGCTGCTCACGCCCGATGGCGACGAGGTGCCGCCCGCGATGCAGGCCACGCTGTGCCGCATGCTCGCGCGCGCCGCCGGCAGCCAGGGCATGGCCGGCGGCCAGGCGATCGACCTCGCGAGCGTGGGCGTGGCCTTGAACGAAGCGCAGTTGCGCGAGATGCACCGCCTGAAGACCGGCGCGCTGCTGCAGGGCAGCGTCGAGATGGGCGCGGCCTGCGGCACCGGTGTTTCGCCCGCGGCGCTGACCGCGCTGCGCGGCTATGGCGCGGCGATCGGCCTGGCCTTCCAGGTGGTCGACGACATCCTCGACGTGACAGCCGATTCGCAGACCCTCGGCAAGACCGCCGGCAAGGATGCCGCGGCCGACAAGCCCACCTATGTGTCGCTGCTGGGGCTCGAGGGAGCCCGGGCCCAGGCTTCGCAACTGCTCGACGACGCGCTCGCCGCGCTCGATGCGAGCGGCCTGAACGACACCGCGGCGCTGCGCGCCCTGGCCCACATGGTCGTCGCCCGCGACCGCTAGACAAGAACGAACACCACGATCCATGGCCGCTCCGCTGCTCCCCACGCTCCACGATCCGTCCCCCATCCGCCAGTACGACCGGGCCCAGCTCAAGCAGCTGTCCGACGAGGTGCGCGCCTGCGTGCTCGACAACGTCTCGCGCACCGGCGGCCACCTGAGCTCGAACCTCGGCACGGTGGAGCTCACGGTCGCGCTGCACCACGTCTTCAACACGCCGCACGACCGGCTGGTGTGGGACGTGGGCCACCAGACCTATCCGCACAAGATCCTGACGGGCCGACGCGAGCGCATGCCCACCCTGCGCCAGCTCGGCGGCATCTCGGGCTTTCCGCAGCGCAGCGAGAGCGAGTACGACACCTTCGGCACCGCGCACTCGTCGACCAGCATCTCGGCCGCGCTCGGCATGGCCATGGCCGCCAAGCAGAAGGGCGAGGACCGCTTCACCGTGGCCATCATCGGCGACGGCGCGCTCACGGCCGGCATGGCCTTCGAGGCGCTCAACAACGCGGGCGTGTGCGACTGCCGGCTGATCGTGATCCTCAACGACAACGACATGTCGATCAGCCCGCCGGTGGGCGCGCTCAACCGCTACCTCGCGCAGCTGATGAGCGGCAACTTCTACGCCGCCGCCAAGAACGTGGGCAAGAGCGTGCTGCGCGCCGCGCCGCCGCTGTTCGAGCTGGCCAAGCGCTTCGAGCAGCATGCCAAGGGCATGGTGGTGCCGGCCACGCTGTTCGAGCAGTTCGGCTTCAACTACGTGGGCCCGATCGACGGCCACGACATCGACTCGCTGGTGCCCACGCTCGAGAACCTCAAGCACCTCGAGGGCCCGCAGTTCCTGCACGTGGTGACCAAGAAGGGCCAGGGCTACAAGCTGGCCGAGGCCGATCCCGTGGCCTACCACGGCCCCGGCAAATTCGATCCGCAGGTCGGCCTGGTCAAGCCCGCGTCGGCGCCCAAGAAGACCTTCACGCAGGTCTTCGGCCAGTGGCTGTGCGACACGGCGGCCAAGGACGGCCGGCTGGTCGGCATCACGCCGGCCATGCGCGAAGGCTCGGGTCTCGTCGAGTTCGAGCAGCGCTTCCCCGACCGCTACTACGACGTCGGCATCGCCGAGCAGCATGCCGTGACCTTCGCCGCGGGCCTGGCCTGCGAAGGCCTGAAGCCGGTGGTGGCGATCTACTCGACCTTCCTGCAGCGCGGCTACGACCAGCTGGTGCACGACGTCGCGATCCAGAACCTGCCGGTGGTGTTCGCGCTCGACCGCGCGGGCCTGGTGGGCGCCGACGGCGCCACGCATGCGGGTGCCTACGACATCCCGTTCCTGCGCTGCATCCCGAACATGAGCATCGCCTGTCCCGCCGACGAGCGCGAGACGCGGCAGCTGCTGACCACCGCCTACGAGCAGGACCACCCGGTGGCCGTGCGCTATCCGCGCGGCGCGGGTGCCGGCGTCGAGCCGCACCTGGCGCTCGACGGCCTGCCCTTCGGCAAGGGCGAGCTGCGCCGCCAGGGCCAACGCATCGCCATCCTGGCCTTCGGCACGCTGCTGTATCCGGCGCTCACGGCCGCCGAGGCGCTCGACGCCACGGTCGCCAACATGCGCTGGGCCAAGCCGCTCGACGTGGAGCTGCTGCTCGAGGTGGCGCGCTCGCACGAGGCGCTGGTCACGCTCGAGGAAGGCGCGTTGATGGGCGGCGCGGGCAGCGCGGTGCTCGAGGCGCTGCAGGCCGCCGGCGTGCAGGTGCCGGTGCTGCAGCTGGGCCTGCCCGACCGCTTCATCGAGCACGGCGACCCGGCCAAGCTGCTGGCCTCGATCGGGCTCGATGCGCCCGGCATCGAGCAGTCGATCCGGCAACGCTTCGGCGCTGTCGCAGGGTAAACCCCCGCCGCCCGTGTGTAAGGGCGTTTTTACAATCGTCCAAGGCCTGTCGACGCACAGGCCTTAAGACTTACAAAAGTCCCCAACGCGGTCACAAGCCGCGTTTCGTTTTTCTTGAAGCACTCGGAGTGAAATCAATGGATCGTCGTTCCCTCATCAAAAACGCCGGCATCGCCGGCGTTCTGGCTGCCGGCATCGCGCCTGCCGTTCATGCGCAGGCCGCCGTGCGCTGGCGCCTGGCGTCGAGCTTCCCCCGCTCGCTCGACACCATCTTCGGCAGTGCCGAAATGCTTTCGAAGACGGTCAAGGCCCTGTCGGGCGGCAAGTTCGAAATCTCCGCGCACCCCGCGGGCGAACTGATGCCCGCGTTCGGCGTGGTCGACGCGCTGCAGGGCGACACTCTGGAGATGGCCCAGTCCGCGGCCTACTACTTCACCGGCAAGGATCCGATCTTCGCCTTCAGCTGCGCGGTGCCCTTCGGCCTGACGGCCCGCCAGACCGATTCGTGGAAAGAGTACGGCAACGGCCGCAAGCTGCTCGACGCCTTCTTCGCCAACTACAACTTCCGCACCGCCAGCGCCGGCAACACCGGCACGCAGATGGGCGGCTGGTACCGCAAGGAAATCAAGACCGTCGAGGACCTCAAGGGCCTGAAGATGCGCATGGGCGGCGGCGTGTTCGGCGAGGCGATGGCCAAGCTGGGCGTGGTGTCGCAGAACATGCCCGCCGGCGACGTGTACCAGGCGCTCGAGAAGGGCACGCTGGACGCGGCCGAATTCGTCGGCCCGCACGACGACGAGAAGCTGGGCTTCAACAAGGTCGCTCCCTACTACTACTACCCCGGCTGGTGGGAAGGCGGCGCCGACCTCGAGTTCTTCATCAACAACAAGGCCTACGCCAAGCTGTCGGACGAGAACAAGGCCATCCTCGACGCGGCCACCAAGGTGGCGGCGCGCGACATGATCGCCAAGTACGACGCCTACAACCCGGTCGCGCTGAAGAAGCTGGTGGCCGCCAAGACCCAGCTCAAGGCGTTCCCGAAGGCCGTGATGGATGCCGGCTTCAAGGCCTCGATGGACACCTTCGCCGAGCACGAGGCGAAGTCGCCCGAGTTCAAGAAGATCCACCAGGACATGCGCGCCTTCCAGCGCGACCAGATCCTGTGGAACCGCTTCTCGGAGTACCCGTTCAACCAGTACATGAACTCGGTCAAGATCTGAGTTCCACGGCCGGGAGGGCGCCAGCCCTTCCCGGACCGGGCCACGAAAAAGGCCGGCCGCTCGCGAGAGTGGCCGGCCTTTTTCTTGAGGGGCGCCCCGGAGGGCGCCGCCCGCGCGTCAGGGCTTCTTGTCGCCCTGCTTGAGCGCGTCCTCCATCGCCTTGAGCGGATCGCTCTCGGCCGGCTCGGCCGTGGGCGCGGGCGTTTCCGCGCCCTGCGGCGCGCCGGCATCGGGCGTGCTGCCCGGCGCCGCGTCGGGCGAGGCCGGCTGGTCGTTGCCGTAGGGCTCGGAGGACGGGGCGCCGTCTTCCGACTTCAGGCTGTCGCGCATCTGCGCGCCGATGTCCTCGAGGTTGACGTTGACCTCCTTGTCGAGGCTGCCGGTCACCAGTTGCGGGAAGGCGATCAGGATGCCCACCATCGTCAGCTGGATCAGCACGAAGGGGATCGCGCCCTTGTAGATCTGCATCGTGGTCACGGGCTCCATGACCTTCTGCGTCACGCGGTCCACGTACTGCTTCTCGGGCGCGACCGAACGCAGGAAGAACAGCGCGAAGCCGAAGGGTGGGTGCATGAACGAGGTCTGCATGTTCACCGCCAGCAGCACGCCGAACCAGATCAGATCGATGCCCAGCTTGTGGGCCACCGGCGCCAGCAGCGGCACCACGATGAACGAGAGCTCGAAGTAGTCGAGGAAGAAGGCCAGGAAGAACACCAGCACGTTCACCGCGATCAGGAAGCCCACCGGGCCGCCGGGCAGCGCCGACAGCAGGTGCTCGACCCAGATCGGGCCGTCGGCGGCCTGGAACACCAGGCTGAAGACCGTGGCGCCGATCAGGATGAACATCACGAAGCTCGAGAGCTTGGTGGTCGAAGCCAGGCCCTGCTTGAGCAGGGTCATGTTCATGCGCCCGCGCAGCCAGGCCATGACCAGCGCGCCCACCGCGCCCATCGCGCCGCCTTCGGTCGGCGTGGCCACGCCCAGGAAGATGGTGCCCAGCACCAGGAAGATCAGCAGCAGCGGCGGGATCAGCACGAAGGTGACGCGCTCGGCCAGCCGCGACAGCAGGTTGAGCTTCAGGCCCTTGTTGACCAGCGCGATCACCAGCGCGACGAACACGCCGCCGCACATGGCGACCACGACCTTCTCGTCGGTCGCGACCGAGGTCACTTCCTCGCCCTGGAACCAGGTGTGCACGGCCGCCATGTTGCGCGCCAGCACCACGGCCACCACGGCCGAGAGGGCCGTGAGCGCCACCAGCGAGACGTAGCCGCCGCTGCCGTTGGGTTCGCGGAAGGTGCGTGCCTCGGGCGGCAGCGCGGGCACCTGGGCGGGCTTGAAGATCGCGAGGAAGACCACGTACAGCACGTACAGGCCCATCAGCATGAAGCCGGGCAGGAAGGCGCCCTTGTACATGTCGCCGACGCTCTTGCCGAGCTGGTCGGCCATGATGATCAGCACCAGCGAGGGCGGGATGATCTGGGCCAGCGTGCCGGAGGCCGCGATGACGCCGCTGGTGAGCCGCCGGTCGTAGCCGTAGCGCAGCATGATCGGCAGCGAGATCAGGCCCATCGAGATGACCGAGGCCGCCACCACGCCGGTGGTGGCCGCCAGCAGCGCGCCGACGAAGATCACGGCCAGCGCCAGGCCGCCGCGCATCGGGCCGAACACCTGGCCGACGGTGTCGAGCAGGTCCTCGGCCATGCCGCTTCGCTCGAGGATCAGCCCCATGAGCGTGAAGAAGGGGACCGCCAGCAGCGTGTCGTTGGCCATGATGCCGATGAGCCGCTGGGGCAGCCAGGCCATCACCGAGGACTGGAACACGCCCAGTTCGATGCCGATCAGGCCGAAGAACAGGCCGCAGGCGCCGAGGCTGAAGGCCACGGGAAAGCCCAGCAGGAGGAAGCAGATCAGCCCCGCGAACATGATCGGGGCGAAGTTGGCGACGATGAATTCCATGGTGTGTGTCTGGTGCGCTCAGTGCTGCGGCTTGGCCGAGGTGCCGGCCTTGGCGGCATCCGCCTCGGCCTGCAGGCGCAGGGCTTCGATGAGTTCGGCCTCGGCCGTCTTGTCGGTCAGGCGGCCCATGGGATCGGGTCCCTGGCCGCGCAGGAACGCGATGCGCTTGATCAGTTCGGACCAGCCCTGCAGCAGCAGCAGCACGAAGCCCACCGGCAGCGCCGCCCACACCGGCCAGCGGATCAGGCCGCCGGAATTGCCGGACACCTCGCCCGACTGGTACATCTGGATCACCACCGGGGTCGAGAGGTAGAGCACCGCCAGGCACAGCGGCGTGAGGAAGAAGGCGAAGCCGATGATGTCGATCCAGACCTGCTTGCGCTTGGACAGGCGGCTGTTGACCACGTCGATGCGCACATGCTCGCGGTGCAGCAGGGTGAAGCCCGCGGCGATCAGGAACGACCACGCGAACAGATACCACTGGACCTCGAGGAACGCGTTCGAGCTGGTGTTGAAGACCTTCCGCACGAGCGCGTTGACGGCGCTGATCACGGTGGCGGCCAGGATGAGCCAGATGGCGTATTTGCCCACTTGGGCGTTGAGCCAGTCGATGGCCCGGGACAGCTTGAGCAAGCCTTGCATCACATCTCCATTTTTGTAGTGGAAGCCGCCCCGATACGAATGCACCCGACGCACCGACGTTGTGCGCCGGCGGGTCGGGTGCGGGGAAGCGGGCTGAATTCTAATGAACTACCCCGGGGATTACCTTCAGGGGCTACCCCGGGGGCGGTGGCCATAATGGGCCATGGCCCAGACACCGCGCCCCGCGTCCGACCCGGCGGTTTCCATGCCCGCCAGCATCGACTCCCCCGACATGCTCCGCGCCGGCCGCGAACTGCTGTCGCTGGCGCTGATCGATGCGCGCAACCACACGCTGCACCTGCTGTCGCTCTACGAGCAGGCGCTGGGCTCGGCCGCGCTGCCGGTGCCGCCCGAACTGCAGCGCGAGGAGGGCATGCAGCCGCCGGTCTGGCTGGCCGGCCACATCGGCTGGTTCGCCGAATGGTGGATCGGGCGCAACACGCAGCGTGCCTTCGGCGCCGACTGTCCGGTGCGACCGACGCGGCTCGCGGCCATCGATCCCGGGGCCGACGACTGGTGGAACCCCGCGCAGATCGGCCCCGAGCGCCGCTGGGCGCCCGGGCTGCCGGACCTGGCCCAGACCAAGGCCTACCTGCTCGAGACGCTCGAGAGCACGCTCGAACTGCTCGAGCATGCGGCCGAGACCGATGCGGGCCTCTACTTCTACCGCCTCGCGCTGTTCCACGAGGACCTGCGCGGCGAGCAGTTCGTGGTGATGGCGCAGACCCTCGGGCTGCCGCTGGGCATCGAGCAGGCGCCCGTGAGCGTGGTGCGCGAGCCGCTGGCGCTGCCTGCCACGCGCTGGGAGCTGGGCCGCGGCGAGGCCGGCTTCGCCTTCGCGCAGGAGCGCGGCGCACACCGCGTCGACGTGCCGGAGTTCGAGATCGATGCCCAGCCGGTCACCTGGAACCAGTTCACCGAATTCGTCGACGACGGCGGCTACGACCGCGAGGAGCTCTGGCACGGCGAGGGCTGGCGCTGGCTGGCCGCGCAGGCCGAGGGCCGGCGCGGGCCGCGCCACGTGGAGCAGATCGGCGCGGCGCGCAGCGCCACCGGCGGCTCGGTGCTGCAGCAGCGCTTCGGCGCCACCGTGCGCGCGGCCGGCCACCACAGCGCGGTGCACCTGAGCTGGTGGGAGGCCGATGCCTGGGCCCGCTGGGCCGGCCGCCGCATCGCGACCGAGGTCGAGTGGGAGATCGCGGCGCATGCCGCGGCGCGGCGTGGTTTCCGCTGGGGCGACGTGCACGAATGGACCGCGGGCACGCTGCAGCCCTGGCCCGGCTACCGCGCCGATCCTTGGAGCGGCGGCGGCGAGTTCGATCCCGCCGCGGGCTTCGGCCGCGCGCGCGTGCTGCGCGGGGCCTCGTTCGCCACGCGCGCGCGGCTGCGCTCGATGCGGCGGCGCGGCTTCGCGCTGCCGTGGCGCGACGACGGCTTCCTGGGCTTCAGGACCTGCGCGCTGTAGCCGGCGTGGCGTTCAGTCCATCCGCTGCAGCTGCACGTCGGTGACGGCCACGCTGCCCGAACCCTTCGGGAAGCGCAGCGTGACCTGCCGGATGTGCGCGAGGTCCACGCCATGCAGCGCGAAGGCCTTCAGCGGAACCGCCACCATGTTCAGCAGCGGCCGGGTGGTGCCCGTGTCGGCATAGATCGCGTCCTCGGGCGCGTCGACCAGCGGGATCGCGCCGTCGGGCTTGCGCGCGATCCCGTAGAGCGCATCGCTGAAGTCGCTGCCCTTGAGCGCGGCCTTGCGGCCCTGCGTGTCGACGAGCGCGATCTCGACCTCCTGGCCGATCGGGGCCAGCACGGCGACGCGCACGCTCAGCGTGTCGAAGCCCTGGGTTGAAAGATCGCCGGTGTCGATGGCCATGACGGGGCCGGCCGCTTCCCATTGCAGCTGGGCCTGATCCGTGGTCGACCAGGTCAGCAGGGTTTTGCCGTCGTACGAGGATGGGCGGTACAGCTCGCCTTCCTTGAACAGGCGCTCGACCGGGCGCTGGCTCAGCGGATCGGTGCAGGCCGCCTTGCGGCCGCCCAGCAGGCCGTCGATGGCCAGGAACTGGCATTGGACGGTCGCCTCGAAGCGCTCGTAGCGCGTCGCGAGTCCGCTCGCATTCCTGGCGCTGGCATCGGCGTTGCGGAAGTCCTGGAGCAGCTTGCGCTGGGTGGCGGGCTGGTGCACCGTCAGCACGACGCGCTCGTCGCACTGGCGCTCGCCGGCCGGGCAGCCCGCGGAAGGAATGGGCGCCTGTCCCTTCCAGTACGGCGCGAACTGGAACTCGTCGCCCACGAAGTAGCGCAGGAACGACTGCATGAGGAACTCGCCGTTGCGCCGCTGGTCGTCGGCGCCGAGCCGCAGCGTCTCGATCTTTCCCGCCTTGCAATAGAGCGGCGCGTTCTTCTCGGAATCGTCGTTCTCGGACCAGTGGTCGTTGTAGAAGTTGTGGTTGGCGCCTCGCACGACCACCTGGTATTTGGGCGCGGTCTCGTCCGCCGCCGTGTTGCGGCTGTCGTCGAAGATCTGCGCGCCCGGCATGTTGTAGACGTCGCCGTCGCAGGTGGGCAGCAGCGTCGCGAACGGCACGTAGGTCACGTTCGACAGCCGCCGCGCGTTGATCGGCGCCAGCGAGAAGACCGCGCGGATCCGGTGCGGCGGCTCGCTGCCCGATGGCAGCAGCACGCCCGATTCGCGCAGGGCCTCGGGCGAGGAGACCTGCTCCAGCCACGCGCTGCTGCCCGCATTGATGAGCTTCGGCATCGAGCTCGCGTCCCGGAAACGGGCGCTGGCCTTTTCCAGCGCGGCCTTCTCCGCGTCGAGCACCGCCTGGGCCGCCGCGACCTGTTCGCTCCATCGCCGCAGGTCCTGCTTCAGCGCCTCGATCACCGCAGGCGCCGCGGGCGGCGACTGGCCCTGCATCGCCGTGAGCGCGGCCTGCGCCATGATGAGCTGCACGGTCAGCTGGCTGACGGTGGCCGAGGCGGCCTCGACCCGCTTCTGGATCCGCGCCTGCTCGGCCTCGGCGAGCGCGGCCGCCTGGCGGATCTCGCGCGCGGCTTCGACGTTCTGGTAGCTGATGCCGATGCGCTGCCGGTTCAGCTCGACCGCGTAGGCCACCGCCTCGGCGCCTCGGGAGTGGCCGACGATGCCCACGCGGTCGAGGTCCAGCTTCCCCTTGAGCCCGGGCAGTTCGACGCCGTTGAACACGCCCGTCGCATTGCCGGCGCGCAGCAGGTCGAGCGTGGTCATCAGCAACTGGCCGCGCGCGAGCGCGCCGGCGTCGGATGCGTTGATGTTGTTGAGGCCGTTGATCTTGCCCGCGTCGATCGAGAAGGCCACGTAGCCGTTCTCGGCCAGGCCCTTCTGCAGGTAGTCGTAGCCCTTGGCGTTGTTGAGGTCGGAGGCGTCGTGCATGCCGTGCAGGAACACCACCACCGGATGGCCGCCGGCGGCGGAGGGTTGCACCTTCGACGCGCCCGGCGCACCGGCCTGAGCCATCGGATAGCGCACCGTGCCTCGCAGCGGCACGGTATAGATCACGTCCTTGTACTGGGCATCCGACACCGCCGTGGTGCCGAAGCCGTAGACGATCTGCTCCGACGACAGGTAGCTGCCTTTTTCCCCGAACGGCACGGTCGAGGTGAAGCGCGTGATCGCCGTGGGGTCCGCCGGGTTGGGCGGCGCGGTCACGGAGATCGTCGGCGCGGGGTCGGCGGGTGCGATGGGCGGGACCGCGAGCGGCCGCACGGCCGTGTCATCGCCGCCGCCGCATCCGCTCGCGAGCACGCAGGCCAGGAGCATCGCGCAGGCTGCCGCCGCGCGTGTCGAACGCTTTGTTTTCAATTGCTTTCTCCCAAGATTTCTTAAGAATCGAGGCGAATCGCGACGGGGTTGCAACGCGCCTCTGGCGATGTCCGGATCGCGAAAGCAATGAATCGAAGACGGGGGCGTCGACGTTTGTAGGAGTCCTGCATCTCGCGGTGCGGACCGCGAGGCCGAAGCAAGTCACATGCCTTGCCGGTGCCGTGCCACGGTGCAGACGCAACCGCGTGGCGATGGCCGCGCCGGGCCTCAGCGCTCGCCGCCGTGCTCGGAGGCCAGCGGCGGTGCCACTTCCTCGAGCGGCTTGCGTTCCGCGTCGGCCGCATAGCGCAGCGCGAGCAGCCCGGCCACCACCACCAGCACCGAGGCCAGGCAGTAGCCGACCATCACCGCGCCGCGGCTGCCGGTCTCGATCAACAGGCCGAACAGCAGCGGCGCCGCGAAGCCGCCCGCGCCCATGCCGATGGCATAGAAGATCGCGATCGCCATCGCGCGCATCTCGAGCGGGAACACCTCGCTGACCGTGAGATAGGCCGAGCTCGCGGCGGCCGAGGCGAGGAAGAACACGGCCGACCAGCACAACGCCTGGCTGCGCGCATCGAGCCAGCCCTGCATGAAGGCCCAGCCGGTGAGGGCCAGCCCCACGCCCGCGAGCACATAGGTCAGCGCGATCATGCGGCGCCGGCCCACGCTGTCGAACAGCGGGCCCAGCAGCAGCGGCCCCAGCACGTTGCCGAGCGCGAACGGGAAGATGTAGAGCGCCACGCTGGCCTCGGGCACGGCGTAGAAGCGCGTCAGCACCAGCGCATAGGTGAAGAAGATCGCGTTGTAGAAGAAGGCCTGCGCGATCATCAAGGCGAGCGCGACCACGCTGCGCTGCCGGTAATGCTGCAGCAGCACGCGCGCCACCTGCCGCATCGGCGGGCTCTCGCGGCGCGCGGCCGTGTAGTCGACGTAACTGCGCGGCGCGGACAGCGGCCCGTGCTGCGCCGAGACTTCGGCCTCGATGGCGCCGACGATGCGCTCGGCCTCATCGGCGCGGCCGTGCGCAATCAGCCAGCGCGGGCTCTCGGGCACATGGCGGCGCACCAGCAGGATCGCCACCGCGAGCACCGCACCCAGGCCAAAGCCGGCGCGCCAGCCCCACACCGGACCGATCACGCGCGCGTCGAGCAGCACCAGGCTCAGCCCGGCGCCGAGCGCGGCGCCGATCCAGAAGCTGCCGTTGATCGCGAGGTTGACGCGGCCGCGCACGCGCGCGGGGATCAGCTCGTCGATGGCCGAGTTGATGGCCGCGTACTCGCCGCCGATGCCCAGCCCGGTGACGAAGCGGCACAGCGCGAAGAAGGCGAAGTCGGGAGAGAAGGCCGTGGCCAGCGTGCCCAGCGTGTAGACCACCAGCGTGACCAGGAACAGCTTCTTGCGTCCGAGCCGGTCGGTGAGCCGGCCGAACAGCAGCGCGCCGAGCACGGCGCCGGCCACGTAGATCGAGCCCGAGAGGCCGATCTCGCCGGCCGTGAGGCCGAGCGTGTCGGGCCGCTCGAGCACGGCGCCGATCGAGCCCACCAGGGTGACCTCGAGGCCGTCGAGCACCCAGGCCACGCCGAGGGCGATCACCACGCGCCAGTGCCAGCGCGACCAGGGCAGGCGGTCGAGGCGGGCGGGGATGTCGCTGCGCAGCGCCGTCATGTGCCCGATTATGGGAAGCGTGCCGTGCCCCGCGTTGTAGGACCGGCGCTGCAATGCGCCGGTGCCATGCGTTGTCCGTTCAGGCCGCGACGGCGGCCGATGCCTGCCGGATGCCCATGGCCTCGAGCGTCTCGGCGATGGCGGCGACCGCGCCCGGAATGCCCGCGTCGCCGAAGTGCCCCATGCAGCCCACGCGGAAGGTCTCCACTTGCGTGAGCTTGCCGGGGTAGAGGATGTAGCCGCGCTTCTTGACCTCGTTGTGGAAGGTCTTGAAGTCGTAGCGCGGATCGTCGGGCGCATGGAAGGTGACGATGATCGGCGCCTGGATGGCCGGGTCGAGGAAGGCGCGCAGGCCCAGCGCGGCCAGCCCGCTCACCAGCGCCTTGCAGTTGCGCGCATAGCGGCCGCCGCGCGCGGCCAGGCCGCCTTCCTCCAGGTACTGCGCGATCGCGGTGTCGAGCGCGGCCACCACGTGGGTGGGCGGCGTGAAGCGCCACTGCGTGGTCTTCTCCATGTAGACCCACTGGTCGTACAGGTCCAGGCTCAGCGAGGGGCTGTGGCCTTCGCATTGCTCGAGCGTGCTGCGCTTGACGATCACGAAGCCCATGCCCGGCACGCCCTCGAGGCACTTGCCCGAGGCCGCGACCACGGCATCGAACGGCGTCTTGCGCGCGTCGATCTCGAGCGCGCCGAAGGAGCTCATGGCATCGACGATCAGGCCGCGCCCGTGCTTCGCAACGACCAATGCGATCTCGTGCAGCGGGTTGAGCACGCCGGCGCCGGTTTCGCAGTGCACCACCGCGACATGGGTGATGCCGGGGTCGGCCGCGAGCGCGCGGTCCACGTCGGCGGGCGAGATCTGCTTCTCCTCGGTGTAGTCGATGGTGGTGAGCTTGCGGCCCAGCACCTTGCAGATCTTCGCGAGGCGCTGGCAGTAGGCGCCGTTGCTCGGCACCAGAACGTGGCCGTCGCGCGGCACCACGGTGCCGATGGCGGCCTCGACCGAGAAGGTGCCGCTGCCCTGCAGCGGAACGCATTCGTGCGTGCCCGTGCTGTGCACGATCTCCAGCACCTGGCGGCGGATGCGCGCGGTGATCTGGTTGAAGTCGCCGTCCCACGAACCCCAGTCGCGCAGCATCGCCTGGCGCGTGCGCTCGGACGTGGTCAGGGGGCCGGGGGTGAGCAGGATCGGATGCGGGGCTTGACTCATGGTGTCTCCAGGCAGGGAAGGGGAATGAGAGGGGGCCGTTCAGCCGCGGCCCAGGTTGCGCCAGGCCTGCGTGCGCGCGAGCAGCACGCGCGTGAGCAGCGCATAGGCGATGCACACCAGGGTCGAGGTGACCACGATCAGGCTGGCCAGCGCGGCGGCCGGGCCGATGTCGCCGGCGTCGTCCATGTGCATGATCGCGACCGACGCGAGGATGGTCTCGGGCGTGTAGAGGAAGATGGCGCACGACAGGCTGGCCATCGACACCACGAAGAAGTAGCGCCCGATGTCGAGGATGGCCGGCAGGCATACCGGCACCGTGACGCGCAGGAAGGTCTTGAAGAACGGCACCTTGAGCGAGGCCGAGACGGCTTCGAACTCGTTGTCGATCTGCTTGAGCGCGGTGACGGCCGTGAGGTGGCTCGAGGTGTAGTAGTGCACCACCATCGACACGATCAGGATCGCCATCGTCTGGTAGAGGAAGTTCAGCGGGTTGGCCGGATGGTTGAAGAACATCACGTAGCCCAGGCCCAGCACCAGGCCCGGCACCGCCATCGACAGCACGGCCATCAGGTGCATGCCCTTGCGCATCAGGCCGAGGCCGCGCGTCTTCTCGATCAGGTAGGCGCCCGTGAACACGATCAGCGAGCCGGCCACCGCGGTGGCCATGGCCACCAGCAGGCTGTTGCCGTAGGCCGCGGCCATGTCGCTCTCGACCAGCACGAAGTGGTAGTGCTTGAGCGTGAAGGTCTGGTCGTAGGGCCACAGCGCGATCAGCGAGGTGTAGACCGCCATGCCGATGGTGGCCAGCAGGAAGGCGCAGACCACCGTGCAGAACAGCGTGAGCAGCGTGTCGGCCACGCGCCTGCGCTTCGGGCTGTAGGGCACCGAGCGCGCCGTGAGCTGCGCCTTGAGCTTGCGCCGCACCACGTAGTCGATGACGAAGGAGACGATCGACGGCAGCAGCAGCAGCATGCCGACCACCGCGCCGATCGAGAAGTTGTGCTGCCCGACCACCTGCTTGAAGACGTCGACCGACAGCACGTTGAAGTTGCCGCCGATCACCTTGGGCGCGCCGAAGTCGCTGACCACGTAGGTGAAGACCACGGTGGCCGCGCTGATCAGGCCGTACTTGCACGAGGGCAGGGTGATGGTCATGAACTGCCGCAGCGGCCGCGTGCGCAGCGCGGTGGCGGCCTCGTAGAGCCGGCCGTCGGCCAGCGACAGGGCAGTGACCAGGATCATCAGCGCATGCGGGAAGGTGTTGTAGACCTCGGCCAGGATGATCCCGGGCGCGCCGTAGATCGAGGTGCCGCCCAGCAGGAACTTGAGCGCGCCCTGGTTGCCGAACCACTGCACGAACGAGATCGCCGACAGCAGCGAGGGCGCGAGCAGCGGGATCAGCGCGATGAGCCGGAACACGGCCTTCAGCGGTGCCGGCATGCGGCTGCGCGTGAGCGCATAGGCGAACACGAAGGCCGCGGGCACCGAGATCGCGACCACCGCGGCCGCGACCCAGACCGAGTTCCAGGCGGCGCGCAGCAGGCTCGGCGTCTGGAAGTAGGTGATGAAGTGGGCCAGACCGACGAAGCGGCCGTCCTTGTCCTGCACCGCGTGCGCAAGGATGGTGAGCAGCGGCGCGACCAGGAACACGAACAGCATCGCCATCACGACGCACAGCACGGCGCGCGCGATGGTCTCGTCGCGGCTCCAGCGCAGGGCGGGCCGCGTGCTCATGGCCGGCTTGGCGGCGAGGGGATGGGCCAGCGTGTTCATGGTTGCGTAGCGCGCGCGGCGGAGAAGGCGCGGATGCGGTTGGCGCGCAGCGCGATGTCGACCGTGTGGCCCTCGCGGATGCCCAGGTCGTGCAGCTGGTTGAGCGAGAAGTGCAGCCCGAGCGTCTGGCCGTGCAGCGCGTCGGCCGTCACCTCGGCGATGCACAGGCCGCCGAGGAACTCGACCTTGGTGACCATGGCGCGCAGCCGGTTGGCCGTGTCCTCGCGCAGGTGCTCGACCGCGCGGTCCTCGGGCCGCAGGTAGAGGTTGACCGCCTCGCCGGGCTCGAAGGCGCCGTCGCAGGCATCGCACTGCAGCTCCATGTCGCCCACTTGAAAGCGGTGGTTGCCCAGCGCCACCGAGCGCAGCACGTTGACCTTGCCGACGAAGTCCGCCACGAAGGGCGTGGCCGGCTGCTCGTAGACCTCCATCGGCGTGCCGACCTGCTCGATCACGCCGTGGTTCATCACCACGATGCGGTCGGCCATCGACAGCGCTTCTTCCTGGTCGTGCGTGACCATGATGGTAGTGATGCCGACCTGCTTCTGCAGCCGGCGGATCTCGCCGCGCAGGCGGATGCGCTCGAGCGCGTCGAGCGCCGACAGCGGCTCGTCGAGCAGCAGCAGGCCGGGCCGGGTGGCGAGCGCGCGCGCCAGGGCCACGCGCTGCTGCTGGCCGCCCGAGAGCTGGCTCGGGTACTTGGCGCCCGAGGTCGGCAGGCCGACCAGCTTGAGCAGCTCGTCGACGCGCGCCTTGACCTCGGCGCGCCGGGCGCGGCCGTTGACCAGGCCGTAGCCGATGTTCTCGGCGATCGTGAGGTTGGGAAACAGGGCGTAGGACTGGAACACGATGCCGTAGTCGCGTCGGTCGGGCGGCAGCCACGAGACGTCCTTGCCGTTCTGCAGGATCTGGCCCGCGGTCTGGGTCTCCAGCCCCGCGATGATGCGCAAGAGCGTGGTCTTGCCGCAGCCCGAGGGGCCGAGGAAGCACAGCATCTCGCCGGGGTTGACGCGCAGGTGCACGTCGCGCAGCGCGCTGAAGGTCTCGAAGTCCTTGCGGACCCCGATGACCTCGAGCGCCGCGGCGCCGCTCGCGGGCCGCCGGCCGGCCATGAACGGGGTGTCGGTCGTATCCATTGTTCGCACTCGTCGTTGGCGGACGCGGCGGGGCGCGTGTCCGCGGGTTGGAGGAAGACGGCAGGCGGGAGAGGCGGGGCGAGCTCTTACTTGGGTTCGGCCTTGCCCTCGTAGCGCTTGCTCCACTCGGCCAGGATGCGTTCGCGGTTCTTGGCGGCCCAGTTCAGGTCGTTCTTCGCGAGCAGCTTCTCGTAGTTGTCGGGAATGCCCTCGAGCTTCGAGACCACGCCGGGATAGGCCACCACGGCCCACCAGCGTGCGCTGATCTGGTTGGCCTCCTTGCTCGCCATCCAGTCGGCGAAGCGCCTGGCCTGCTCGAGCTTGGTGCTGGTCTTCATGAGGCTGGTGGCCTCGATGTCCCAGCCCAGGCCTTCCTTCGGGAAGATCAGGTCGACCGGGGCGCCCGACTTCTTGACCTGGTGGGCGCGGAACTCGAAGGAGATGCCGATCGGGAACTCGCCCGCGCCGGCCTGCTTGCAGGGCTTGGAGCCCGAGTGCACGTACTGCGCGATGTTCTGGTGCAGCGCGTCCATGTACTTCCAGCCCTCGGCCTCGCCCCACAGCTGCAGCCACGAGGAGACGTCGAGGTAGCCGGTGCCGCTGGAGGCCGGATGCGGCATCGAGATGGCGCCCTTGTAGACCGGCTTGGCGAGGTCCTTCCAGCTCTCGGGCTTGGGCAGGCCCAGCTTCTGCGCCTCGACCCGGTTGAAGCAGATGGTGGCGGCCCAGACGTCCATGCCGACCCAGGCCGGCGGGCGCGCGGCATCGGAGTAGGCGGGGTTCAGTTCCTTGAAGCCCTTGGGCTCGTAGGGCAGCAGCATGCCTTCCTGCTGCAGCAGCGCGAGGCTGCTGGCGGCCAGTCCGGCCACCACGTCGGCCTGCGGATTGGCTTTCTCGGCCAGCAGCTTGGCGGTGACGATGCCGGTGGAGTCGCGCACCCACTTCACCTCGATATCGGGATTGGCCTTCTCGAAGGCGTCCTTGTAGAGCTTCATGGCATCGGTCTCGAGCGCGGTGTAGACCAGGAGCGAGGTCTTCTGCGCCCAGGCGGCGCCACTGGTCGCGAGGCCGAGCGCCGCGGCGCACAGGACGGCCGCGAGACGGCGCGAGCTTGGTTTCATCGTCATCTGTTTCTCCTGAGAGGGCTTGCTGTCACGAAAGGGTGAGTGGCGGGCGTCCGGGGCCTGGCGGCCGGGATCCGGTGAAAGCAATGTAGATTGCCAACTTAAGACTGTCAATAAAAAATTGTTGACAGTTTTCAATTGAAGGCTGGAGAATGCGTTCCATGGTCACCAGCAATCCCTCCTCCGCCCTCGCGTTCCTCCAGTCCAGCTCGCTGCCGATGCTGATGCAGGAGGAGATCGAGCGATTGATCATGACGGGCGAGCTCCCGGTGGGCAGCCGCATCAACGAGAGCGAGCTCTCGCAGCGCTTCAACACCAGCCGCGGCCCGATCCGCGAGGCGCTGCGCGCGCTGGAGGAGGCGGGCCTGGTGCGCAACGAGAAGAACCGCGGCGTCTTCGTGCGCGAGATCGCGTTCGAGGAAGCGGACGAGATCTACGAGCTGCGCGAGGCACTGGAGGAAATCATCGGCCGCCGCGTGGCGCTGGCGATCAAGCCCGATGCCGTCGAGCGGCTGCGCGCCATGCTCGATGCCATGCGCTCGGCGGCCCAGGCGCAGGACGTGGAGCAGTACGCGCAGCTCAACCTGCAGTTCCACGAGATCCTGCTCGACACCGCGGGCAGCAGGAAGCTGACCGAGACCTACAAGCGCCTCGTGAAGGAGCTGCACCTGTTCCGCATGCGCGCGCTCGACAGCGGCGGCGGCCTGCGGGTCTCGGCCGACGAGCACCGCGACATCGTCGAGGCCATCGCCAGCGGCGACCCCGACATCGCGGGCCGCGCGCTGCGCCGGCATGTCGCGGGCAGCCGCGCGCGCATGCACAAGGCCTTCGGCCGCGCCGATGCCGAAGCCGCCACCACGAACAACCCACCAAAGGAAGTCTGAAATGACACCGGAGACCCTCGAAGTCAATGCCAGGAGTTATCGCTGGATGGCGCGCCCGATCGTGGTCGTGTGCGTGGACGGCTGCGAGCCGGCCTACCTCGACGCGGCCATCGCCGCCGGCGTGGCGCCGTACATCGGGCGCATGCGCAAGGAGGGCGCCGACCTGCTGGCCGACTGCGTCGTGCCGTCCTTCACCAACCCGAACAACCTGTCGATCGTGACCGGCGCGCCGCCCGCGGTGCACGGCATCTGCGGCAACTACTTCTTCGACCGCGAGCTGGGCCAGGAAGTGATGATGAACGACCCCAGGTACCTGCGCGCCGGCACCGTGCTGGCGGCCTTCGCCGACGCGGGTGCCAAGGTGGCGGTGGTCACGGCCAAGGACAAGCTGCGCAAGCTGCTGGGCCACCGCATGAAGGGCATCTGCTTCTCGTCCGAGAAGTCGGACCAGGTGACGATGGAGGAGAACGGCATCGACGACGTGCTCGGCATGGTCGGCATGCCGGTGCCCTCGGTCTACAGCGCCGAGCTCTCCGAGTTCGTGTTCGCGGCCGGCGTGAAGCTCATGGAGTCGCGCCGCCCCGACCTGATGTACCTCTCGACCACCGACTACGTGCAGCACAAGGCCGCGCCCGGCAGCGAACAGGCCAATGCCTTCTACGCGATGATGGACCGCTACCTCGCGCAGCTCGATGCGCTCGGCGCCACCATCGTGCTGACCGCCGACCACGGCATGAACGACAAGCACGGCGCCGACGGTTCGCCCAACGTCATCTACCTGCAGGACGTGCTCGACGGCTGGTACGGCGCCGGCACCGCGCGCGTGATCCTGCCGATCACCGATCCCTACGTGGTGCACCACGGCGCGCTCGGTTCCTTCGCCACCGTCTACGCGCCCGACGAGGCCAGCGTGCCGGGCTGGATCGAGCGCATCCGCCAGGTGCCGGGCATGGAGTCGGTGCTGTCGCGCAAGGAAGCGGCGCAGCGCTTCGAACTGCCCGCCGACCGCATCGGCGACATCGTGGTCGTGAGCGAGAAGAACACCGTGATCGGCACTGCGGCCAGCCGCCACGACCTGTCGGCGCTCGAGGTGCCGCTGCGCTCGCACGGCGGCGTGTCGGAGCAGCGCGTGCCGCTGATCTGCAACCGCCCGGTGGCGGGCATCGCCGCCGGCCGCCGCCTGCGCAACTTCGATGCGCTCGACATCGCGCTGAACCACGCCCAGTAACCGACCGCCGGAGCACCCATGAGCCAAGCCACGCCGAAGCCAGGCACCATCCACCGCGAAGCCCTGCGCATCGCCGGCGAGCGCGTCTACCGCGACCGCACGATCGAGGTCACCTATCCCTACACCGGCGAGGTGATCGCCACCGTGCCCAAGGCCACGCTCGACGACGTGCGCAACGCGCTGCGCATCGCGCGCGACTACAAGCCCACGCTCACGCGCTACGAGCGCTACAAGATCCTGATGCGCGCGGGCGAGATCATCGCCTCGCGCCTCGACGAGATCTCGCGCACCATCACGCTCGAATCGGGCCTGTCGCGCAAGGACTCGCTCTACGAGGTGGGCCGCGCCTCCGACGTGCTGCTGTTCGCGGCCAACCAGGCGCTGGTCGACGACGGCCAGGTGTTCTCGTGCGACCTCACGCACCACGGCAAGAGCCGCAAGGTCTACACGCTGCGCGAGCCGCTGCAGGGCGCGATCACGGCCATCACGCCGTTCAACCACCCGCTCAACCAGGTGATCCACAAGGTGGCGCCGGCCATCGCCACCAACAACCGCATCGTGCTCAAGCCCAGCGAGAAGACGCCGCTGGCGGCCTTCCTGCTGGCCGACATCCTCTACGAGGCCGGCCTGCCGCCGCCGATGCTGTCGGTGCTCACGGGCGACCCGCGCGAGATCGCCGACGAACTGCTGACCAATGCCGACGTCGACCTCGTCACCTTCACCGGCGGCGTGCCGATCGGCAAGTACATCGCGGCCAAGGCGGTCTACAAGCGCCAGATCCTCGAGCTCGGCGGCAACGACCCGATCATCGTGATGGACGATGCCGACATCGAGGAGGCGGCCACGCTCGCGGCCAGCGGCTCGTACAAGAACTCGGGCCAGCGCTGCACCGCGATCAAGCGCATGCTGGTGCACGAATCGGTGGCCGACCAGTTCGTCGAGCTGCTGGTGGCCAAGACCCGCGCATTGAAGTACGGCGACCCGATGGATCCCGACACCGACATGGGCACGGTGATCGACGAGGCCGCCGCGAAGCAGTTCGAGGGCGTGGTCAACGAGGCCATCGCGGCCGGCGCGAAGCTGCTGTACGGCAACGAGCGCCGCGGCGCGCTGTATTCGCCGACCGTGCTCGACCGCGTCGATCCCGGGATGACGGTGGCCAAGCACGAGACCTTCGGGCCCGTGTCGCCGGTGATCCGCTTCAAGACCATCGACGAGGCGATCCGCATCTCGAACGGCACGGCCTACGGCCTGTCGTCGTCGATCTGCACCAACCGGCTCGACCACATCACGCGCTTCATCCGCGAGCTCAACGTCGGCAGCGTCAACGTGCGCGAGGTGCCGGGCTACCGGCTCGAACTCACGCCCTTCGGCGGCATCAAGGACTCGGGCCTTGGCTACAAGGAAGGAGTGCTCGAGGCGATGAAGAGCTTCACCAACACCAAGACCTACTCGCTGCCCTGGTAACCATGAGCCTGAGCCTTCCCGACATCGTCGGCCTGTTCGAAACCAAGGGCCATGCCCAGTACGACGGCGAGCCCGTCACCCAGCTCGAGCATGCGCTGCAATCGGCGCACCTGGCCGAGCAGGAGGGGGCGGACAGCGCGCTGATCGCCGCCTCGCTGCTGCACGACCTGGGTCACCTGCTGCACGACTTCGGCGGCACGCCGACGCAGCAGGGGCTCGACGACCTGCACCAGTACCGCTGCCTGCCGTTCCTGCGCGCGCTGTTCGGCCCGGCCACGCTGGAGCCGATCCGGCTGCACGTCGATGCCAAGCGCTTCCTGTGCGCGCGCGAGCCCGGCTACCTCGAGGCGCTGTCGCCCGATTCGCAGCGCAGCCTGCAGCTGCAGGGCGGCGTGTTCGACTCGGCGCAGGCCAGTGCCTTCGAGGCGCTGCCCTACGCGAAGGACGCGGTGCGGCTGCGGCGCTGGGACGACACGGCCAAGTGCGCCGACGCGAAGACGCCGGACCTCGCGCATTACGTGCGGCACCTGGAGGCCGCGTTGAAGCCTACTGCCATCGCCGCATGAGCGCCGCGCCACCGGTCGTGCTGGCGCGCCGCCCGGCCACGCAGGAAGACGTTCCCTTCCTGCTCGCGCTGCGGCAGCGCACGATGAACGGCCACGTGGTGGCTTCGGGCGCCGAGGTCAGCGATGCGCACCACATGGCGCGGCTGATGCACCGCTTCGAATGCGCCGAGCTGCTGCTGCACGAGGGCGAGCCGGTCGGCCTGCTCAAGGTGTCGCGCGATCCGCACGAGTGGGTGCTGATCCAGATCCAGCTCGCGCCCGGCTATCAGGGCGGCGGCATCGGCACCGGGCTGCTGGCCGAGGTCGTCGTCGAGGCCGAGCGTGCCTGCGTGGACCTCACGCTCAGCGTGCTCAAGGCGAATCCGGCCCGCGCGCTCTACGCGCGCTTCGGCTTCGTCGTCGAGCGCGAGTCCGAGTTTTCCTACGAGATGCGGCGCAAGCCCTGACCCCTTCACGGAGCCGCCATGCGCCCCTTCTGGATCGAACAGGCTCTCTTCAACGACGGTGACCTCGCGCCCGCGCTGCAGGGCGAATGCGAGGCCGACCTCTGCATCGTCGGCGGCGGCTTCACCGGACTGTGGACCGCGATCCAGGCCAGGCAGCAGGCGCCCGCGCTCGACATCGTCATCCTCGAGAGCGACCTCTGCGGCGCCGGTGCGAGCGGGCGCAACGGCGGCTGCCTGCTCACCTGGTCGGCCAAGTTCCTGACCCTGCGCCGGCTGTTCGGCGAGGACGAGGCGGTGCGCCTGGTCAAGGCCTCGGAGGCGGCGGTGCAGCACATCGCCGACTTCTGCGCCGCCCACGGCATCGACGCCGAGCTGCGCCAGGACGGCACGCTCTACACCGCCACCTCGCCGGCCCAGGTCGGCACGCTCGATCCGATGATGCGCGCGCTCGAGGCGCGCGGCATCCATTCCTACCGCACCCTGCCGCCCGAGGAAGTGGCGCGGCGCTCGGGCTCGGCGCGCAACCTCGCGGGCGTGTATTCGCCGATCGCCGCCACCGTGCATCCGGGCAAGCTGGTGCGCGGGCTGCGGCGCGTGGCGCTGGCGATGGGCATCCGCATCCACGAGCGCACGCCGATGCTCGATTTCTCCACCGCCCATCCGGTCGTGGTGCGCACGCCGGCCGGCAGCGTGCGCGCGCAGAAGCTGGTGCTCGCGATGAATGCCTGGATGGCCAGCCGCTTCGCGCAGTTCGAGCGCACCATCGCCATCGTGTCGAGCGACATGGTGATCACCGAGCGCTGCCCCGAGCTGCTCGCGCGCAGCGGCCTGACCGACGGCGTGTCGGTGCTCGATTCGCGCACCTTCGTCTATTACTACCGCAGCACGGCCGATGGCCGCCTCATGCTGGGCAAGGGCGGCAACACCTTCGCCTGGGGCGGGCGCATGGCCAAGGTGTTCGACGAGCGCTCGCCCTACGAGGCCGAGCTCACGCAGGCGCTGCGTTCCTTCTTCCCGGCCCTGAGCGAAACGCCGATCACCGCGAGCTGGAACGGCCCGTCCGACCGCTCGGTCACGGGCTTCCCGTTCTTCGGCCGGCTCGATGGGGCGCCGCACATCTACTACGGCTTCGGCTACTCGGGCAACGGCGTCGGGCCGACCTACATGGGCGGGCAGATCCTGTCGTCGCTGGTGCTCGACCAGGACAACGCCTGGACGCGCAGCCCGATCACGAAGGGGCCGCTCGGTTACTTTCCGCCCGAGCCGGTGCGCTACGTGGGATCGATCGTGGTGCGCGACGCGATCCGGCGCAAGGAGCGGGCCGAGGACGAGAACCGCCAGCCGTGGCTGGTGGACCGCATGCTCAGCAAGCTCGCCAACGCCGCGGGCAAGGCCGACAAGGCCTGACCCGCGGCGGCGGGCCGGGCGGGCCCGCACGTCATGGCATCCGTCTATGATCCGCGCGCCGCATGGGAGCGGCAGGCATCACAACACGAAGACGAGGAGAAGGCATGACATATTTCAAGGCCGTGCGCCGCCGCACGTTCTGGCTGGGCGCGTTGCTGGCCGTCGCGAGTCTTGCCGGCTGCGGAACGCCGCCGACATACAAGCTTCGCCCCGTCACCGGCCAGTCGCCGGGGACTTTCTCGCTGGCCCATTCCAAGGCGGTCGAGGACGAGCGCCATGGGACGCGTCATCTGGATGCGGCCAAGAGCATCGTCTACTCCCAGAACTTCGGCGGTGGAGGCGCGGCCCTTGGCCTGCTGCTCGGCCCGTTGGGCGTGGCGGCCAACATCAGCATGATCGACAGCAACACCGAGGCGGACGCCGTGCGCCTGCGGGGCAAGCTGACGCTGGCGCCACGGGAGCTGTTCCTCGCGGCCGCGACGCAACAGGGCCTGGAGGTCGTGGACGATGCCGCGACCGGCGTGCCGGGCCGCACGCTGGCCACGCCCTACCTGTTCGTGAGCAAGACCGACAACGACCGCCTGCTGACCGCGGCGGCGGTGCGGCTGGAGTACGGGCAGGGCGCCGACCAGTGGTCGGGCGTCTACATGTACCAGCTGCCTTCGTCCTACCAGCTGGGCGACCTGGCCCGCCTCACGCCCGAGATGCAGGCCCGCCTGGGCACGGAGGCGGCCCAGGGCTTCTCGGCGCTCGCGGCCTTCATCGCGAAGGAAGCGCCGCAGCAGGAGGGCCAGGCCAAGGGCGGGACCGAGAAAGACTTCAGCTACAAGTCGGATCTGCTGACGCCCCGCATCGAGATCGAGATGAATGGCCGGTTCATCGCGCGGTCCGGCGACCTGATCTGGTTCAGGAGCTTCGGCGGCGTGTATGCCGTGCGCACCTCGAACATCAAGGTCATGTCGGGCGGAGTCTGATCAGTTGGTTTCCGCCAGCGCGTCGCCCAGCGCATTGATCATGCGATCGATCTCCGCCTTCTCCGAGATGAACGGCGGCGCGAGCTGGATGGTGTCGCCGCCGTAGCGCACGTAGAAGCCCTTCTTCCAGCAGTTCATCGCGATCTCGTAGGGACGGCGCGCCGGTTCGCCGGGCAGCGCGGCGATGGTGAGGCCGGCCGCGAGGCCGAAGTTGCGGATGTCGGCGACGTGCTTGCTGCCCTTGAGGCTGTGCACGGCGTTCTCGAAATGCGGCGCCAGCGCCTTCACGCGCGCGGGCATGTCTTCCTTCTGCAGCACGTCGAGCGCGGCGATGCCGGCGGCGCAGGCCACCGGGTGGGCCGAGTAGGTGTAGCCGTGCGGGAACTCGAGCATGTAGTCGGGGCCGCCCGCGGCCATGAAGGTGTCGTAGATCTCCTTGCTGGCGATCACGGCGCCCAGCGGCTGCGCGCCGTTGGTGATCTGCTTGGCGGCGTTCATGATGTCGGGCACCACGCCGAAGGCATCGGCGCCGGTGAGCGTGCCGCAGCGGCCGAAGCCGGTGATGACCTCGTCGAAGATCAGCAGGATGTTGTTGGCGGTGCAGATGTCGCGCAGGCGCTTGAGGTAGCCCTGCGGCGGGATCACCACGCCGGCCGAACCCGCGAAGGGCTCGACGATGACGGCCGCGATGTTCGAGGCGTCGTGCAGCGCGATCAGGTCGAGCAGGCGGTCGGCCAGCTCGGCGCCGTTCTCGGGCATGCCGCGCGTGAAGGCATTGGCCGCGAGCTGGGTGTGGGGCAGGTGGTCGGCCTCGACGCCCTGGCCGAACAGCTTGCGGTTGGCGCCGATGCCGCCGACCGAGATGCCGCCGAAGTTGACGCCGTGGTAGCCCTTCTCGCGGCCGATCAGCCGGGTCTTGCTCGCCTGGCCCTTGGCGCGCCAGTAGGCGCGCGCCATCTTGAGCGAGGTGTCGGCGGCCTCGGAGCCCGAGCCGGTGAAGAAGACGTAGTCGAGGCCGGCGGGCGTCAGTTCCTTGAGCCGGTTGGCGAGCTCGAAGGACAGCGGATGGCCGAACTGGAAGGCCGGCGAATAGTCGAGCTTGGCGATCTGGCGGCTCACCGCCTCGGTGATCTCGGGGCGGCCGTGGCCCAGGCCCGAGCACCACAGGCCCGAGAGGCCGTCGAAGATCTTGCGGCCTTCGTGGTCGGTGAAGTAGGCGCCCTTGGCCTCGACGATCAGGCGCGGGTCGGCCTTGAACTGGCGGTTGGCGGTGTAGGGCATCCAGTGCGCCTCGAGCCAGGCGGCATCGGTGCGCGGGGCCGGGTTGGCGAGGTCGGGCGTGGCGAGGGTCATGGGTGCGTCCAGGTTGGGTGGGAGAGGTGACGCGACTATTGTTGGCAAGCCGTTCAGTGTGGAGAATGGCGCAATATCAATGTTCACTTGACGATCCATGCAAGTAAAAGAAGGCGCCTCCACGGCCCGCAGCCGTGCCGTGCTGGGCCAGCTCAGCGACATGGACCTGCGCCTGCTCAAGGTGTTCAAGAGCGTGGTCGACTGCGGCGGCATGGCGGCCGCCGAGCTCGAGCTCAACATCGGCACCTCGACGGTGAGCCGCCACGTGAAGGACCTCGAGACCCGGCTCGGCCTGGTGCTGTGCCGGCGCGGCCGGGCCGGCTTCGCGCTCACGGCCGAGGGCCAGCGCGTCTACGACGAGACGCTGCGGCTGCTCGCTTCGGTCGACGCCTTCCGCGGCAGCATCGACGACATCCACAACCGCATGGGCGGCCAGCTCGAGGTGGCGCTGTTCGACAAGACCGCGACCAATCCGCAGGCGCGCATCGGCGAGGCGATCGCGCGCTTTGCCGAGGTGGCGCCCGAGGTCAGCCTGGCGGTGCACGTGGGTTCGATCAACGCGATCGAGCAGGGCGTGCTCGAGGGCCACTTCCAGATCGGCATCATCCCGGCGCACCGCAGCTCGAAGAGCCTGATCTACGAGGAGCTGTTCGGCGAGACCATGCTGCTGTACTGCGGCCGCGGCCATCCGCTCTTCGAGGCCAGCCATGCGAAGCTCACCTGGCCCAAGCTGCGCGAGCACCATTTCGCGGGCCTGGGCTACCACTCGCCCAACATGGAGCTGAGCCACCGCGCGCAGCTCTCGCGCAAGGCCACGGGCTTCGACCAGGAGGCGATCGCCACGCTGATCCTTTCAGGGCGCTTCCTGGGTTTCCTGCCCGACCACTATGCGCAGGTGTTCGAGCAGCGCGGGCTGATGCGCCCGGTGCTGCCCGAGCGCTTCCATTACGAATGCCGCTTCGTGAGCCTGCTGCGGCGTTCGCCGAAGCCTTCGCGCGCGGTGCTGGCGTTCCAGGCCTGCCTCACGGCGGCGCACCGCGGCAAGTAGGAGACGCGCTCAGCGCTGCGCGTTGGGCACGAGAAGATGCTTGGCGCCGATGTGCGCCTCCATCTCGTGCATGTGCTGCTCGGCGTCGACCATGTGCTCGCTCATCAGCCGCTGCACCGTCGCGGCGTCCTCCTTGCGGTAGGCCGCGAGCAGCTGCGTGTGGTAGTCGACGTTGGCCTCGCCGAAGTGGTGATGGTCGAGCGCCTTCTTGTAGACCACGAGGTCGCGCAGCAGGTCGTTGAGGAAGCGGCACATGAAGGACAGCACCGGGTTGGGGCAGGCCTCGGCCAGGATGGTGTGGAAGGCCAGCTCGGCCTCGCGCTGGATGCGCTGCTCGTCCTCGGAGGCCGGTTCCTTTGTGCACAGGCGCACGTTTTCTTCGAGCCGCTCGAACATCTCGGGCGTGAGCCGGCCCACCACGCTGACCGCGAGCTCGGGTTCGAGCGCCTTGCGCAGCTGGTAGATGTGGTGGCCGTCGAGGTGGTGGAAGTGCAGGAAGTTGCGCAGCGGCTCGGACGCATGCTCGACCGACACCTGCTGCAGGTAGGCGCCGCCGCCGGGCCCGGTGCGGATCGAGATCAGGCCGCTGACCTCGAGCGCCTTGAGCGCCTCGCGCACCGTGCTCTTCGAATAGCCGAACAGCTCTATCAGTTCCTTCTCGTTCGGCAGCCGGTCGCCGGGCTGCTTGCGCTCGGCCACGATCCAGCGTTTCACGTCCTCGACGATGACGTCCGAGAGCTTTTGTCGCTTCGGGCGGTGTTGCCCCACTGTCATGCCCACGCTCGATGTCCCTCGGGAGATGCGCGGAATGCGCAACAGCGCGCGATCTTACCCAGCGGTACTGGGTGCATCGGCGTGGTACACGCGGGCGGGGCGAGGGGGCCGCGAAGTCGGTGGTTTTTGGGCACGAGGATTGCTAGCGGGTTTTTACCAGCATATTAATCCTATTTATCCGCTTAAATTCGCCGCGACCGCGGACGCCCATCCCCTCCACCCTCACCACGACGGAGTTCCTCTTGCAACGCAGACACCTTCTCCAACTGGCCGCCCTGTCGGCCGCTCCCGCTTCCCTGCTGGCCGGCCGTTCGGCTTTCGCGCAATCGGCCGAGGCGATCCGCTTCGGTTGCCCGGTGCCGATGTCGGGCGCCTTCGCGGCCAACGGCAAGTTCGCCGACCTCGGCATGAAGCTGGCGATCGAGCAGTACGGCAGCGTGCTCAAGCGTCCGCTGGCCTACACGGTGCTCGACACCGAGGGCAAGCCCGCGACCGCGGTGCGCAAGGTGCAGGAAGCCTCGCAGCAGCAGGGCGCGAAGTTCTTCGCGGGCGGCATCCTGTCGTCGGAAGCGCTGGCCATGGGCAAGGAGGCCGAGAAGGCCGGCGGCCTGTTCATCACCACCGCGGGCGCCGACGAGATCACCGGCAAGGACTGCAACCCCGCCACCTTCCGCTGGTCGGTACCCACCTTCGGCGCCATCGAGCAGACGGTGCGCCCGCTGGTCGCGCAGATGCCCAAGGCCAAGCGCTGGTACACGATCACGCCGCAGTACGTGTTCGGCGACGGCCTCCTGAGCGCGGCCAAGGCCATCTTCCAGGAGAAGGGCATCGAGCACGTGGGCAACAGCTACCACTCGCTCAACGAGAAGGAGTTCAGCGGCTACCTCACCAACGCGATGGCCGCCAAGCCCGACGTGCTGCTGCTGCTGAACTTCGGCGCGCAGTCCTCGGCCGCGCTGCGCCAGGCGGTGAGCTTCGGCATGCACAAGAACATGACGATCCTGATGGCCTGGGCCTCGGGGCTCGAGCAGTTCGACGAGCTCGGTGCCGACCTCTGCGACGGCGTGTACTTCGGCGCGCAGTACTGGCACACGGTGGATACGCCGCTCAACAAGGAGCTGGTGAAGCGCACCGCCGACAAGCTCAAGATCGTGCCCAACTACAGCCTCGCGGGCTCGTACATCTGCACCAAGATCCTGATCGACGGCATCGTGAAGGCCGGCACGGTCGACCAGAAGGCCGTGATCGCGGCGCTCGAGGGCATGAAGTTCGACGGCCTCACGGGCAGCGAGGAGATCCGCAAGGCCGACCACCAGGTGGTGAAGGACTACTACCTGCTCAAGGGCAAGGCCAAGTCGAAGATGAAGGACGCGGCCGACTACGTCGAGGTGGTGAGCTCCGGCAAGTCCTTCCTGCCGGTCGACAAGACGGGCTGCAAGCTGGCCTGAGTCACGCCGGTTCCGCGATCTCGTCCGTGCCACCGCGGTGGCGCGGCGGGGCGCGGTCCGCCCGCACGCTCCATTCCCCACACCCATGTCCGTCTACCTGCTCCAGACCATCAACGGCATCGGCATCGGCATGCTGTATTTCCTGCTGGCCGTCGGCCTGTCGATCGTGTTCGGCCTGCTGCGCTTCGTGAACTTCGCGCATGGCGCCTTCTACCTGCTGGGCGCCTACCTGTGCTTCCAGGCGCTGCAGTGGGGCCTGAACTTCTGGGCCGCGCTGGTGCTGGTGCCGCTGGCCGTCGGCGCGCTCGGCTGGCTGGCCGAGAAGCTGCTGCTGCGCCGCGTGTACGCGAAGGCGCATGAATTCCACATCCTCGTCACCGTGGGCCTGGCGCTCGCGGTGCAGGAGATCGTGATCGTCTTCTGGGGCCCGCTGGGCAACAGCGTGCCCACGCCCGACCTGCTGCAGGGCGTGGTGATGTGGGGCAGCTTCATCTATCCGAAGTACCGGCTGTTCGTGATCGGCTTCACCGCCGTGCTCGCGGTGCTGCTGTGGTGGGTGCTCGAGGGCACGCGCCTGGGCAGCGCGGTGCGCGCGGGCAGCGAGTCGACCGAGATGGTCTCGCTGCTCGGCATCAACGTGTTCCGCGTCTTCAGCCTGGTGTTCGCGCTCGGCGCGGCCACGGCGGCGCTGGCCGGCGTGCTGGCCGCGCCGATCCGCGGCGCCGAGCCCTTCATGGGCGTGGAGGCGCTCGGCGTGGCCTTCGTGGTGGTGGTGATCGGCGGGCTCGGCAGCTTCGGCGGCGCGCTGGTCGGCGGCCTGCTGATCGGCATCGTGCAGAGCCTGATGAGCACCCTGTGGCCGCCCGGTGCGAGCCTGATGATCTACATCGCGATGGCGGCCGTGCTGCTGCTGCGCCCGCATGGCCTGCTCGGCCGCAGAGGATGAACGCCATGCCCAGAAAAATCACTTTCCTGCTGGCCCTGGCCGTCACGCTGGCGCTGCCGTTGTTCATGCGCTCGGGCTCGCTCGCGAGCGAGGTGCTGATCTACGCGCTCGCCGCGCTCGGCTGCAACCTGCTCTTGGGCTACACGGGCCTGCTGTCCTTCGGCCAGGGCATCTTCTTCGGCCTGGGCAGCTACACCATCGCGATCCTGCTCACGCGGCTTTCGCTGCCGATGCCGCTGGCGCTGCTCGCGGCCATCGGCATGGGCGCGCTCGGCGCGGCGCTGGTCGGCTGGGTCGCGATCCGCCAGCGCGGCACCTACTTCGTGATGCTCACGCTGGCCTTCGCGCAGATGTTCTATTTCGTGGCCTACACCGCCTCGGGCCTGACCGGTGGCGACAATGGCCTGCTCGACGTGCCGCGCCCGGCCTTCATGGACACGCCGTGGAAGTACTACGCCTTCGTGGCCGTGATGTTCCTGATCGCCTTCGGCCTGCTGCTGCGCGTGACCGACTCGGTGTTCGGCCGCACGCTGCTGGCGATCCGCGACAACGGCGACCGCGCCGCCGCGGTGGGCTACGACCTGCGGCGCTTCAAGCTGCTGGCCTTCGTGATCTCGGGCGCCGTCACCGGCCTCGCGGGCGGACTGCACGCCATGATGACCGGCATCGCGCCGCTGTCGAACGCCGAGTACCACACGAGCGAGATGATCCTGGTCATCACCGTGATCGGCGGCACCGGCAACCTGTTCGCCTCGGTGCTGGGCTCGGCCTTCTACGTGCTGCTGGCCGACTGGCTCTCCACGCTGTGGCCGCGCTGGCTGCTGCTGCTGGGGCTGCTGCTGATCGGCGTGAGCATCGGCATGCAGCGCGGTCTCTGGGGGCTGGGCGAGAGCGCCTGGCGACGCATCTTCGGGAAGGGCGCGCAAGGCGCCGGCGCCTCCGCCGCGCAGGGAGAGAAAGCATGAGCGACGTCCTCATCGAAGCCGTCGGCGTCACCAAGCACTACGGCAAGTTCGCCGCGCTCGGCGGCGTCGACCTCCAGATCCGCCGCAACACCGTGCACTCGGTGATCGGCCCGAACGGCGCGGGCAAGACCACGCTGTTCCACATGCTCACGGGCACCGGCACCACCACCGGCGGGCGCATCCTGTTCGACGGCCACGACGTGACGCGCGAGCCCGACCACCGCCGCGTGCAGCGCGGCATGGCGCGCTCGTTCCAGGTCACGAGCCTGTTCGGCAGCCTCGCGGTGCGCGAGAACCTGCGCGTGGCGGCGCAGGGCATCGCGCCGCGCCAGGCCATGAACTGCTGGCGCGCGCCGGTCGGCGAGATGGCCTGCAAGGCGATCGTGGACGAAGTGCTGCAGCGCGTGGGCCTCGAGCGCTTCGCCCACGTGCCGGCGGCCGAGCTCTCGCATGGCCAGCAGCGGCGGCTCGAGGTCGGCATGGCGCTGGCCGCGCGGCCGAAGGCGATCTTCCTCGACGAGCCGACCTCGGGCATGGGCATCGACGACCTCGACGACATGAAGCAGCTGATCCGCGGCCTGCGCGAGGAGCACACCGTGGTGCTGATCGAACACAACATGAACATCGTGATGGACATCTCCGACACCGTGACCGTGATGCAGCTGGGCCGCGTGCTGGCCGAGGGGCTGCCGGGCGACATCCGCGCCGATGCGCGCGTGCGCAGCGCCTACCTCGGCAACATGATCACGGGAGGCAAGGCATGAGCACGACCCCCATCCTCGAGGTCGAGGGCCTGCATGCGCACTACGGCAAGAGCCACGTGCTGCAGGGCGTGTCGCTGCGCGTGGGCGAGGCCGAGCTGGTGACGCTTTTGGGCCGCAACGGCGCGGGCAAGTCGACCACGCTCAAGAGCATCGCGGGCGCGGTCACGCCCACGGCCGGGCGCGTGCGCTTCCAGGGCGCCGACATCGCGGGCCAGCCCGCGCACCGCATCGCCGCGCGCGGCGTCTGCCTGGTGCCCGAGCACCGCGGCATCTTCAAGCTGCTGACGGTCGAGGAGAACCTGCTGCTCGGCCAGCGGCGCGAGTCGCCGTGGCAGCTCGACGACATCTACCGCATCTTTCCGCGCCTGAAGGAGCGACGCCGCAACGGCGGCGGCCAGCTCTCGGGCGGCGAGCAGCAGATGCTGGCGATCGGCCGCGCGCTGATGAACCACCCGCGCCTCCTGATCCTCGACGAGCCGGTCGAGGGCCTGGCGCCGGTGATCGTGGAGGAGATCGTCGCGCAGCTCCAGACCATCAAGGCCGCGGGCGTCGCGATCCTGCTGGTGGAACAGAACCTCGAGGTCTGCGTGCAACTCGCCGATCGCCACTACATCGTCGAGCAGGGCCGGATCGTGCACGAGGCCGGCAATGCCGCCTTCATGGCCGATCACGACGTGAAAGACCGCTACCTGGGCGTGGGCCTCGCCTGAGGCGCCCCCATCGATTCAAAGAAAACCATGACACCACACACCGAACTGCGTATCGACGGCCAGCGCCTCTGGCGCTCGCTGATGGAACTGGCGCGCCTGGGCGCCACCGAGAAGGGCGGCGTCTGCCGCATCGCGCTGACCGAACTCGACCGCCAGGGCCGCGACCTGTTCGTGCGCTGGGCGCGCGAGGCGGGCTGCGAGGTGCGCGTCGACGCCATCGGCAACATCTTCGCGCGCCGCGCCGGCCGCAACGCCGCGCTGCCGCCGGTCACCACCGGCAGCCACATCGACACCCAGCCCACGGGCGGCAAGTTCGATGGCAACTACGGCGTGCTGGCCGGACTGGAAGTGATCCGCTGCCTCAACGACGCGGGCGTGCAGACCGAGGCGCCGATCGAGGTGGCCGTGTGGACCAACGAGGAGGGCTCGCGCTTCGTGCCCGTGATGATGGGCTCGGGCGTGTTCGCCGATGCCTTCACGCTCGAGCATGCGCTCGCGCAGCGCGACACCGAGGGCGTGAGCGTGGCCGAGGCGCTCGCGGCCATCGGCTACGCGGGCAGCGTGCCGGCCTCGGCGGCTTCGTCGCCGGTCGGCGCCTACTTCGAGGCGCACATCGAGCAGGGCCCGGTGCTCGAGGCGCACGAGCGCGTCATCGGCGTGGTCGAGGGCGCGCTGGGCCAGCGCTGGTACGACGTGGTGCTGCAGGGCATGGAGGCGCATGCCGGTCCCACGCCGATGGAGCTGCGCAAGGACGCGCTGCTCGCGGCCGCCGAACTGGTGACCGAGGTCAACCGCATCGCGCTGGCCCATGCGCCGCACGGGCGCGGCACGGTCGGCTGGATCGATGCCTATCCGAACTCGCGCAACGTGATCCCGGGCCGCGTGAAGCTCAGCGTGGACCTGCGCGCGGCCGACGACGTGGTGCTGTCGGCGATGGACGCCGCGCTCAAGGCCGCGGTGCAGCGCATCGCGGGCACGTCGAAGGTGGAGGCGACGCTCGAGCAGGTCGTGTACTTCCCGCCGCAGCCCTTCACGCCGGCGCTGGTGTCGGCGGTGCGCGAAGCGGCCGAGGCGCAGGGCCTGGACTGGATGAACGTGATCAGCGGCGCCGGCCACGACGCGGTGTACCTGGCGCGCGTGTGCCCCGCGGCGATGATCTTCGTGCCCTGCCGCGACGGCATCAGCCACAACGAGATCGAGGACGCGCAGCCCGATCATCTCGAGGCCGGCTGCAATGTGTTGCTGCAGGCGATGCTCCGCAGCGCCGGGGTGGCCGCATGAAGGTGCTGATCGCGCGTCTCAACCACGAGACCAACACCTTCTCGCCCGTGCCCACGCCGCTCGCGGCCTTCGGGCCCGACGGCCCGACCTTCGGCGCGCAGGCCTACCGCGACAACAAGGGCATGCGCACCGCGATGTCGGCCTTCATCGACCTGGCCGAGGCGGCCGGCGCCGAGCTGGTCACGCCGGTGTCGGCCTCGGCCAACCCGAGCGGGCCGGTCGATGCGCGTGCCTACGACGCGCTCACGCAACGCATCGTCGATGCGGCGCCGGGCTGCGACGCGATCCTGCTCGACCTGCATGGCGCGATGGTGGCCCACAACAGCGCGGACGGCGAGGGCGACCTGCTGCTGCGGCTGCGCGCGGCCGCGCCCGGCGTGCCGATCGGCGTGGCGCTCGACCTGCATGCCAACGTCACGCCCGCGATGGTGGAGAACGCCGACGTGATCGTCGGCTTCAAGACCTATCCGCACGTCGACATGTACGAGACCGGTGAACACGCGGGCCGGCTGCTGCTCGACCTGCTGGCGGGGCGCGGGCGGCCCGCGATGCGCTGGCATTCGCTGCCGCTGATGGCCCACACGCTGCGCAGCGCCTCCTACACCGGCGCGATGCAGCGCGCCATCGACGCCGCGCGCGCGGCCGAGGCCTCGGGCGAATCGCTCGCGGTGTCGATCCTCGCGGGCTTCTCGCTGTCGGACATCGAGGCGCCGTGCATGAGCGTGATCGTGGTCGACGCGCAGTCGGGCGAGCGCGCGCAGGCCACGGCCGACCGCATCGCGGCGCAGATGTGGAACGAGCGCGAGGCCTTCGTCTACGACAGCGAGCCGCTGGCCGACTCGGTCGCGCGCGCGAAGCAGCTGGCCGAAGGCGCCGAGCGTCCGGTGCTGCTGCTCGACCATGGCGACAACTGCATGTCGGGCGGCAGCTGCGACACCATAGACGTGCTGCAGGAGGCGCTGGCCCAGGGGCTCGAGGGCATCGGCGTCGGGCCGCTGTGCGATCCCGAGGCGGTGGCCGAACTGGTCGCGGCGGGCGAGGGCGCAACTGCGACGGTGGCGCTGGGCAACAAGGTCTCGCTGGCCGGCATCGGCCGCGAGAGCGCGCCGGTCCGGCTCACGGGCATCGTGCGCACGATCTGCGACGGTGAGTACGTCATCACCGGCCCGACCTACACCGGCCAGCGCGCCAGCATGGGCCGCACGGTGCTGTTCGACATCGGCGCCGCGCGCATCGTGGTCACCGAGCGCACGCAGGAGCCGTGGGACATCGGCGTGTTCGCATGCACGGGGCTCGATCCGCGCCGCGAGCGCTTCCTGCTGCTGAAGTCGCGCATGTACTGCCGGCCGGTGTTCGAGCCGCTCGCGGCCGCGCTGGTGGAGTGCGACAGCCGCGGCGTGACCAGTTCGGACTACGGACTGTTCCCGTTCGGCAAGGTGCGGCGGCCGGTGTTTCCGCTCGACCCGATCTGAAGGCTTTCATGACCTCCCACGTCATGGACCCCGAGCGCCGCTGAAACGACCATTCCTTCACCCCGCAACGTCGCGGGATTCAACGAAAGGAATCGTCGCCATGAACACCGCCGCCCACGACCCCGCCGCCATCGCCCAGGGCTATATCGCCGTCTGGAACGAGACCGATCCCGCGCGCCGCGCCGCGCTGCTCGAAGCCGGCTGGTCGGCCGACGCGCAGTACGTCGACCCGCTCATGCAGGGCAGCGGCCATGCGCAGATCAGCGCGCTGGTCGGCGCCGTGCACCAGCGCTACCCGGGCTTCCGCTTCAACCTGCTGGGCAAGGCCGACGCGCACGGCGACCATGTGCGCTTCTCGTGGACGCTCGGGCCGAGCGGCGCCGAGGACCTGATCCAGGGCACCGACTTCGTGCGGCTGGACGCGGGCAAGCTGCGCTCGGTGACCGGCTTTCTCGACAAGGTGCCGGTCGGCGCCTGAGTCAGTCCGCGGTGCCGGTGCCGCGCCCGCGCCAGAGCTTGCGGTAGACGGTGGCGCGGCTGATGCCCAGCGCGCGCGCCGCCTCGGCCACGTTGCCGCGGGCATCGGCCACGGCCTTGCGGATCAGCGCGGTTTCCACGTCGCGCAGCCGCGGTCGCGGCTCGGGCGCGGCGGCGCCGTGGCTGCTGCCGTCGCCGCGCTGGGGCCGCACCTGCACCCGCAGGCCCGACCACAGCGGCACCTCGAGCACCGCGTCGCCGCGCCGCGCGGCATCGAACAGCATGTCGAGCGGCAGCGCGAACAGGTCGTTGCAATGCAGGCCGCCCTGGCTGCGCGCCAGCGGCTGGTGCAGCATTTGCCGCGCCGCAGCATTGGCGCCCGTGACGTTGCCGCCGCCGTCGATGCACAGCAGGCCCTCGGCCGCCTCGCTGGTGGCGCAGCCGGGCCAGGCCAGGCGCAGCAGCATCGCACAGGGCGCGCGCAGCACCAGGGCGTTCTCGATGCTGCGCGCCGACAGGGTCGCGAGGTGGCGCAGCTCGGGCCGCTCGGCCACCTGCACGCCGGTCAGGTCGAGCATGCCGATGCAGTCGCCCTGGGGACCGAACAGCGGCGCGCCGGCGCAGCTGTAGACGCTGGTGTCGTCGAAGAAATGCTCGCCGCCGTGCAGCCAGACCGACTCCTGCTCGGCCAGCGCGGTGCCGATCGCGCTGGTGCCGATGGCGCGCTCCGACAGGTCGACGCCGATGCGCCCGATGTTGCGCGCATAGCGGCTCGCGTCGTCGGTGCCGTCGGGCAGCACGCCGAGGTCGACCACGATGCCCTCGGCATCGGTGAGCACGGCGAAATAGCGGGTGTCGGCGATGGCGCGCGACAGGCGTTCGATCACCGGACGCGCGGCCGACACCAGGGCGCGGTTGCGCTCCATCACCTCGCGCTGGACGCCGCGGCTCACGGGCTCGAAGCTCACGCGCTGCTGCGGCTGCTGGCCGGCCTCGATGCAGCGCTGCCACGAGCGGGCGATCCAGGGTTCGATGCGGCTGCCGGGCGGAACGCGGAGATCGGCGGCATCGCCATGGATCAGGGCCTGTCGGGCCTGGGCGATGGCCAGCGAGCGCTCGGGTGTCGGCAGGGCGTTGGAAGCGAGCATCTTGTTTGCGGGGCGCGTGGGACGCCCGTTTTGGGGACCTGCCGAACGGCAAGCTGTTTCATTTTGAGAATTTCAGGCCCCCGGCGCAAGCGTCGAGGGTTTTGCCTAGGATAGTGCAGGGGGTCGGCATCCAAGATGCCCACGGGGCCCGCCCATGCCGCCACGCCGCAGCGTGGGTGCGGGCCTGTCAGCCATCACCCTTCACGGAGACAGCCACATGCAGGTAGCCCTCAAGGTCAACGGCCGCTCGGTCACCGTCGACGCGCCACCCAACACCCTCCTCGTGCACGCGATCCGCGAGCACCTCCACCTCACCGGCACCCACGTCGGCTGCGACACCGCCCAGTGCGGCGCCTGCACCGTCCACGTCGACGGCCGCGCCGTCAAATCGTGCAACATCCTGGCGGCCCAGGTGGCCGGCGCCGAGATCACCACCATCGAGGGCGTGGCCCAGCCCGACGGCACCATGCACCCGATGCAGGCCGCGTTCAAGGAATGCCACGGCCTGCAATGCGGCTTCTGTACCCCGGGGATGGTCATGAGCGCCATCGACCTGTGCACCCACCACCCCAAGTCGAGCGAATCCGAGATCCGCGAGCTGCTCGACGGCAACCTGTGCCGCTGTACCGGCTACCAGAACATCGTCAAGGCCGTGCAGATGGGCGGCGAGGCCATGGCCTCGGGCAAGCCGGTTCCGGTCCAGGCCACGGCCGCGGCCTGAGGAGAGCGACATGGGTGCCTCCGACTTCGCGAACCTGCCGCACATCGGCAACGCGCTGCGGCGCAAGGAAGACTACCGGTTCCTGACCGGTGCGGGCAACTACACCGACGACATCACGCTGGCGAACCAGTCGCACGCGGTGTTCGTCCGCTCCCCGCACGCGCATGCGCGCATCGTCTCGGTCGACATCGCCGACGCGCTCACGATGCCCGGCGTGGTCGGCATCTTCAGCGGCAAGGACATCGAGGGCAAGATGGGCGGGCTGCCCTGCGGCTGGCTGATCAACAACCCCGACGGCACGCCGATGAAGGAGCCGATGCACCCGATCCTCGCGATCAACAAGGTGCGCTACGTCGGCGACCATGTCGCGATGGTGGTGGCCGAGACGGTCGAGCAGGCGAAGAACGCCGCCGAGGCCGTAGTGGTCGAGTACGAGGTGCTGCCCGCATTGGTCGGCGTGGCCGACGCGGCGAAGAAAGCCGGCGGCGTCACGATCCACGACGAGGCGCCCGACAACCAGTGCTACAAGTGGGCGCTGGGCGACAAGGCGGCGGTCGATGCCGCGTTCGCGGGCGCCGCGCACGTCACGAAGCTCGATCTGGTCAACAACCGGCTGATCCCCAACCCGATCGAGCCGCGCGTGGCCATCGGCAGCTACAGCCGCGGCACCGACGACTACACGCTCTACGTCTCGAACCAGAACCCGCACGTCGAGCGGCTGCTGATGACGGCCTTCGTGCTGGGCCTGCCCGAGCACAAGGTGCGCGTGATCGCGCCCGACGTGGGCGGCGGCTTCGGCTCGAAGATCTTCCTCTACGCCGAGGACGTGTGCCTGACCTGGGCCGCCAAGCAGCTCAACCGCAACATCAAGTGGACGGCCGAGCGCTCGGAATGCTTCCTGTCGGACGCGCACGGCCGCGACCACGTGAGCCATGCCGAGATGGCGATGGACAAGGACGGCAAGTTCCTCGCGATGCGGGTCCACACCGATGCCAACCTCGGCGCCTACCTGTCGACCTTCTCGACCGCGGTGCCGACCATCCTCTACGCCACTCTGCTCGCGGGCCAGTACACCACGCCGCAGATCTACGTCGAGGTCGATGCCTGGTTCACCAACACGGCACCGGTCGACGCCTACCGCGGCGCCGGCCGGCCCGAGGCCACCTACCTGCTCGAGCGGCTGGTCTCGCGCTGCGCCTGGGAAATGAACCTGGGCCAGGACGAGATCCGCCAGCGCAACTTCATCACCGCCTTCCCGTACCAGACGCCGGTGGCGCTGCAGTACGACACCGGCGACTTCCATGCCTGCATGGACAAGGCGCGCAAGCTGGCCGAGGTCGAGGGCTATGCCCAGCGCAAGTCGGCCAGCGAGGCGGCCGGCAAGCTGCGCGGCATCGGCTACTCGAGCTACATCGAGGCCTGCGGCATCGCGCCGTCGAACATCGCGGGCGCGCTCGGCGCGCGCGCGGGCCTGTTCGAGTGCGGCGAGATCCGCGTGCACCCGACCGGCAGCGTGACCGTGTTCACCGGCTCGCACAGCCATGGCCAGGGCCACGAGACCACCTTCGCGCAGGTGGTGGCGGCGCGCCTGGGCATCGCGGTCGAGGCGGTCGACGTGGTGCACGGCGACACCGGCCGCGTGCCCTTCGGCATGGGCACCTACGGCTCGCGCTCGATCTCGGTCGGCGGCGCGGCCATCATGAAGGCGCTCGACAAGATCGAGGCCAAGGCCAAGAAGATCGCGGCCCACCTGATGGAGGCGAGCGACGCCGACATCGAGTTCGCCAACGGCGAGTTCACGGTCAAGGGCACCGACAAGAAGATCCCGTTCGGCCAGGTGGCGCTGACGGCCTACGTGCCGCACAACTACCCGCTCGACAAGCTCGAGCCGGGCCTCAACGAGACCGCCTTCTACGACCCGACCAACTTCACCTTCCCGGGCGGCACCTACATCTGCGAGGTCGAGATCGACAAGCAGACGGGCGAGGTGCGCGTGGACCGCTTCACCGCGGTGGACGACTTCGGCACCATCATCAATCCGATGATCGTCGAGGGCCAGGTGCACGGCGGCCTGGTGCAAGGCATCGGCCAGGCGCTGCTCGAGAACTGCGTCTACGACAACGAGACCGGCCAGCTGCTCACCGGCAGCTTCATGGACTACGCCATGCCGCGCGCCGCCGAGTTCCCGCAGTTCAAGCTCGACACCGTCTGCACGCCCTGCACCCACAACCCGCTGGGCACCAAGGGCTGCGGCGAGGCGGGCGCGATCGGCTCGCCGCCGGCGGTCATCAACGCCGTGCTCGATGCGCTGGCACCGCTGGGCGTGAAGGACTTCGACATGCCGGCCTCGTCGAGCCGCGTCTGGGAAGCGATGCAGAAGGCAGGCGCTGCCGCCTGATCACCCCCCATATCTATAAATAAAGAAGGAACCACCCCATGTACGCCTTCACGTTCGAACGGCCCGCGGCCCTGGCCGACGCCGTCAAGCTGGCCGAAGCCGGCGGCAAGCCCCTGGCGGGCGGCCAGACCCTGCTGGCCTCGATGAAGCTGCGCCTGTCGGCGCCCGAGCAGCTCGTCGACCTCGGCGGCATCAAGGAACTCACCGGCATCCGGAAGGATGGCGATGCCCTCGTCATCGGTGCCATGTCGCGCCACCTCGACGTGGCCAACAACGCCGAGGTGAAGGCCGCCTTCCCGGCGCTGGCCGACCTGGCCTCGCGCATCGGCGACCGGCAGGTGCGCGCGATGGGCACCATCGGCGGCTCGGTGGCCAACAACGATCCGGCCGCCTGCTACCCGAGCGCGGTGCTGGCAACGGGCGCGACCGTGGTCACCACGAAGCGCGAGATCGCGGCCGACGACTTCTTCCTGGGCCTGTTCACCACCGCGCTCGAAGAGGGCGAGCTGATCACAGCGATCCGCTTCCCGATCCCGAAGCGCGCGGTCTACGAGAAGCTGCGCCAGAAGGCCTCGCATTTCCCGCTGGTCGGCGTGTTCCTCGCGCAGTACGACAGCGGCGTGCGCGTGGCCATCACCGGCGCGGGCAACGGCGTGTTCCGGCACGCGGGGCTCGAGGATGCGCTCGACAAGAGCTTCACCGCGGCCGCGGCGGCCGGCGTGAAGATCGACGCCAGCGAGCTCAACACCGACCTGCACGCCACGGCCGCCTATCGCGCCAACCTGATCAACGTGCTGACGCAGCGCGCGGTGACGAAGGCGCTGGGCTGATCCACGGGTCGGCGAACACGGGCTGACCGGACGCGAAGAACGCGAAGGTTTCGCGAAGGGCGCAAAAGAACATCCGAAAAAGTTTTTCGGTTTCCCTTTCGCGCCCTTCGCGAAACCTTCGCGTCCTCTGCGTCCGGATGTCCGTTTCCCGGCGTCTTCCATGCGGCCGTGCATTACCCTAGGCCATGACCTTCGAGACCATCGACTCACTCACCGACGGCCTGCTGCGCGCCGGCTACTACGCCGACCGCCGGCTCGCGACCGCCGTGTTCCTCGCGCTGAAGCTGCAGCGTCCGCTGCTGCTCGAGGGCGAGCCCGGCGTGGGCAAGACCGAACTCGCGAAGGCCCTGGCCCAGGCGCTGCAGCGCGAGCTGCTGCGGCTGCAGTGCTACGACGGCCTCGAGCAGCGCGAGGCGCTCTACGAATGGAACTACGCAGCGCAGCTGCTGCACATGCGCGCGGTCGAGGCCTCGGGCGCGGTGCGCGACGTCGAGGCCGAGGTCTACCAGCCGCACTACCTGATCCGTCGCCCGCTGCTGCAGGCGCTGCAGGCGCCGGCCCCGGGCGCGGTGCTGCTGATCGACGAGGTCGACCGTGCCGACGAGCCCTTCGAGGCCTTCCTGCTCGAGTACCTCGGCGAGTACCAGGTCAGCATTCCCGAGCTCGGCACCATCCGCGCCGCGGTGGCGCCGGTCACCATCCTCACGAGCAACCGCACGCGCGAACTCAACGACGCCGTGAAGCGGCGCTGCCTCTACCACTGGCTCGACTATCCCGAGCGCGAACGCGAACTGGCCATCGTGCGTGCCCAGGTGCCGGGCGTGGGCGAGAAGCTGTCGGCGCAGGTGGCCGACTTCGCGGCCCGTCTGCGCAGCGCGCCCTTCGTCAACGCCTTCCAGCGCGCGCCCGGCATTGCCGAGAGCGTGGAGTGGGCGCGCGCGCTGATCGCGCTCGACACGGTCGAGCTCGATCCCGAGGTGGTGTCCGACACCGCCGGCATCCTGTTCAAGCAGCGCGACGACGTGGCGGCGCTGACGCGCGAGCTGGCGAGCGAGCTGCTCAAGCCCGAGGAAGCGGGGGCATGAAAACCGAACGCAGAAGGAAGCCGAAAGCAGCGCAGAAGTCGCAGAAGAAATCCTTGGATTTTCTTTTCTGCGACCTCTGCGAAACCTTCGCGACGTCTGCGTTCGGTCCCCGCTCCCGTATTCAGAGATGCAACAGCTAGGCGACGCCCGCACCGGCAAGCTGGCCGGCAACATCGCCGCCTTCGGCCGGGCGCTGCGCCGCGCGGGCGTGCGCACCGACGCCGCGCGCATCGCGCTGGCCGAGGAGGCCGCCACACTGGTCGGCGTGGAGCGCAAGCTCGACCTCAGTGCCGCGCTCGAGGCCGTGATGGTCGGCCGCGAACAGGACCGGCTGGTGTTCCGCGAGCTGTTCGACGCCTGGTTCCGCGACCCCGAGCTCGCCAACAAGCTGCTCGCGCAGATGCTGCCGAGCGCCGAGGGCAAGGCCGAGCCCTCGAAGCGCCGGCCGCGCGTGCGCGAGGCGCTGGCCGCGCCGCGCGATCCGCACAAACCGCCGCTGGCTGCGCTGCCCGACAAGGAGGTCGAGTTCGACGCCGCCATGACCGCGAGCGATCGCCAGCGGCTGCACCATGCCGACTTCAATGCGCTGGGCGCGGCCGAGTACCGGCTGGTCGAGCGGCTCGCGCGCGACATCTCGCTGCCGGTGCCGCGGCTGCCCACGCGGCGCCTGCGCCCGGCCGGCGAGAGCGGCCGCCATGCGCGCATGCACTGGCCCGGCGTGCTGCACGAGGCGGCGCGCACCGGCGGCGAGATGCTGCGGCTGCCGCGGTTGGCGCGGCGCGAACAGCCGCTGCCGCTCTTGGTGCTGGTCGACGTCTCGGGCTCGATGGAGCGCTATGCGCGGCTGCTGCTGGCTTTCCTGCACGCGGCCACGCGGCGCGCGGGCCGGCGCGACGTGTTCGCCTTCGGCACCGGGCTGACCGATCTCACGCCGGCCTTCCGGCTGGCCGACACCGACGACATGCTGGCCGCGGCCAGCCTCGCCATCGACGATTTCGCGGGCGGCACGCGGCTCGGCAGCTCGCTGGCCGAGCTGCGCCAGCGCCACGCGCGCCGACTGATCGGCCGCCGCACGCTGGTGCTGGTCATCAGCGACGGGCTCGACACCGGCGAGCCGGCCCAGCTCGCGCAGGAACTGCAGTGGCTGAAACGCCATTCGCGCCGGCTGCTGTGGCTCAACCCGCTGCTGCGCTTCGAGGGCTACGCCCCTTTGGCGCGTGGGGCCGGCGTGCTGCACCGCCATGCGGACGCGATGCTCGCGGTTCACAATCTCAGCGCGCTCGAACAGCTGGCCGCGAGTCTCGCGGCACTGATGCGGTCAGGGCGCTAGCCGCCTTCGGGCCGCGGGACAGGATCACAAGAAGGAAAGACCACCATGGAAATGCTCGGTAACCGCCGGCTCGCCATCACCCAGCAACAGGCCTGGGAGGCGCTCAACGACCCGGAAACGCTCAAGAAGTGCATTCCCGGCTGCGACAAGTTCGAGCTGACGGGCGAGAACACCTACAGCGTGAGCCTCGCGGTCAAGATCGGCCCGGTGTCGGCCAAGTTCAGCGGCAAGGTGATGCTGTCGGACATCGTCGCGCCCGACGGCTACAAGCTCACCTTCGAAGGGCAGGGCGGCGTGGCCGGCTTCGCCAAGGGCTCGTCGAGCGTGACCTTGCGGCCGCTGGCCGATGCCGCGCCGGCCGCGCCCGCGGATGCACCCGCGGCCGAGGGCGCCGAGGCGGCCCCGGCCGTCGCCCCCGCCGGCTGCGAGCTCGACTACACGGTGCAGGCCCAGGTGGGCGGCAAGATCGCCCAGCTCGGCCAGCGCCTGATCGACGGCGCGGCCAAGTCCACGGCCGACGATTTCTTCAAGCGCTTCGAAGCCGAGATGCAAAGCCGCTACGGCCCGCCGCCGGCCGCGGCGCCCGAGAACGCGGAGGCGCCGGCCGAGAGGACCGGCGCGGTGGCCGGCTTCATGAAGAAGATCGGCCTCGGCAAGAAATCGGACAAGGACGCCGAGCCCGGTGCGGGCGGCGAAGCCGGCGGCGGCTGAGACGGCCGACAGGCGCCGCTTTCCACGAAAGAAGACGCGATGGAAAACCTCGACGTGATGGTGCTTCGCACGCTGCGCGACTGGCGGCGTGCCGGCAAGCGCGCGCTGCTGACCACGGTGGTGCGCACCTGGGGCTCGTCGCCGCGGCCCGTGGGCTCGATCATGGCGCTGGCCGAAGACGGCGCGGTGGTCGGCTCGGTCTCGGGCGGCTGCATCGAGGACGACCTGATCGCGCGCTACAGCCATGCCCACGGCCAGGCCCAGGAGGTGCCGCTGGGCGCGCCGCCCGCGCTGGTGAAGTACGGCATCACGGCCGACGAGGCGCACCGCTTCGGCCTGCCCTGCGGCGGCACGCTCGAGCTGCTGCTCGAGTACGCGCCCGACGCGGGCGCGCTCGACACGCTGGTGTCGCAGCTCGAACAGGGCCGGCTGATGCGGCGCACCGTCGAGCTGGCCACGGGCGTGGTGCGGCTCGAGGAAGCCAAGGCGCCCGACGAACTCACGGTCGACGACACCGAACTGGCCAACACCTTCGGCCCCGAGTACCGCATGCTGCTGATCGGCGCCGGCCAACTCGCCGAGTACCTCGCGACCATGGCCAAGTTCAGCGGCTTCGCGGTCACCCTGTGCGATCCGCGCGCCGAGTACCGCACCGCCTGGTCGCTGCCCGGCGTGCAGATCACCACCGAGATGCCCGACGATGCGGTGCTGGCCTTCCGGCCTGACCGCCGCAGCTGCGTGGTGGCGCTCACGCACGATCCCAAGCTCGACGACCTCGCGCTGCTCGAGGCGCTGCAGAGCGATGCCTTCTACGTGGGCGCCATCGGTTCGCGCCGCAATGCCGACGCGCGGCGCGACCGCATGATCGAGCACTTCGACCAGACCGCCGAATCGCTGGCGCGGCTGCGCGGGCCGATCGGCATCTACATCGGCAGCAAGACGCCGCCCGAGATCGCGGTCAGCGTGATGGCGGAGATCCTCGCGGTGAAGAACGCCGTGCCGCTGCCGCGCGAGATGGAAGTGGCGCGCGCCAAGGAACGGCTGCTGCCGGCCTGAGCCGCAGGGGTCTACTCGACCCCGAGCAGGTCGTAGATGCGCCGCACGTAGAGGCCGAACTCGGCGCTGGTCTTGATGTGCAGCGTGCGCGGCGCTGGCAGCTCGATCGGAAAGAAGTCGGCCATGCGCGCCGGCCCCGCCGTGAGCACCGCGCAGTGCGAGCCGAGGAACACCGCCTCCTGGATGCTGTGCGTGACCACCACGAAGGTGGTGCGGCTGCGCGCCCAGATCCGCAGCATCTCGAGGTTCATCTTCTCGCGCGTGAGCGCATCGAGCGCGCCGAAGGGCTCGTCCATCAGCACCAGCTTGGGTTCGTGGATCAGCGCGCGCGCGATCGCGGCGCGCTGCTGCATGCCGCCCGAGAGCTCGTAGGGCCGCTTGTCGGCGAAGCCCGCGAGGCCGACCATCTCGAGCAGTTCGTGCGCGCGCTGCGTCGCGGCCTTGCGGTCGAGGCCCAGGATGTCGGCCGGCAGCAGCACGTTCTCGAGGATGGTGCGCCACTTCAGCAGCAGCGGCTGCTGGAACACCATGCCCACGTCGCGACCCGGCTCGAAGGCCTGGCCGCCGCCGATCTCCAGCGTGCCGCCGTCGTGGCCGTGCAGCCCGGCGAGGATCTTCAGCAGCGTCGACTTGCCGCAGCCCGAAGGGCCGACCAGCGACACCATGTCGCCCGCGTGGATGTCCATCGTGACGTCGGAGACCGCGAGGAACTCCTGGTCGCGGCGGCGGTAGACCTTGCGCAGGCCGCGCATGCGGATCAGAGGCACTTCGACCTCGGCGCGGACGGCGGTCGCGGTCATGCCAGCCACCGTGCGAGGTTGTCGCGCACGAAGGCGTCGTCGGCGAGGTCGCCGTGCGCGGCGTACACGCGGTCGATCTCCGCCGACTGGCCCGCGCCCAGGCCCTCGGCCGGATCGAGGCACCAGATGCCCTCGAGCAGCCCCTGGCGCCGCAGCACCTCGTGGCAGCCCGCGATGCAGCCGTGGAAATTGTTCGCCACGTCGAAGAAGGCGGCGTTGCAGTCGGTCACGCGCGCATCGAGCGCGAGCAGCTCGGGGCTCAGGTTGCCCTGGCCGGCCGCCAGCTCGGCCTGGATGCGCGCGAGCAGCTGCACCGCGCCCGCGGTCCACACCGACCAGTGGCCCAGCAGCCCGCCGCGAAAGCGCACCTGCACCGGCGCGCCGTCGCGCATGGCCGCGAAGGGCAGGGCGAGGTCGAGCACGATGTGGTCGTCGTTGCCGGTGTAGAGGAACACGCGCTCCTCGGCGCGCGCCTCGATCACGCCGCGCACCACGTCGATGGTGCGGTAGCGGTTGAAGGGCGCGACCTTGATCGCGAGCACGTTCGGGATCGAGGCGAAGCGGCGCCAGAAGTCGCTCGACAGCACCGGGCCGCCGACCACGGTCTGCAGGTAGAAGCCGATCAGCGGGATCTCCTGCGCGACCGCCTCGCAGTGGGCGATCAACGCGTCTTCCGAGGCGCCGGCCAGCGCGGCCAGGCTCAGGAGGCCCGCTTGGTAGCCGAGCGAGACGGCGGTGCGCGCCTCGGCGCTCGCCTGCGCGGTGGGGCCGCAGAGGCCGGCGATCATCGCCATCGGCCGGTCGCTCCAGGCCAGGCGGTCGGCCATCGCGGCCTCGAGCACCTTGGCATAGAGGCCGCGCTCGCGGATCGCGAACTGCGTGGTGTGCACGCCGACCGCGAGCCCGCCCGCGCCGGCATCGACGTAGTAGCGCGTCAGCGCGCGCTGGCGCCGGCGGTCGAAGCGGCGTTCGGCATCGAGCGCGAGCGGATGGGCCGGGATCACGGTGCCCTTGGCGAGCAGCGCGAGCACGTCGGCGGGCAGGTCGGAGCGGTTCAATGGCATGTGCGAAGTCCTCAGCCGAACTCGGGGCCGGCAATGGCGTGGATGAACGAGGGATGACCGGCCGGCGCCGCCGTGCTCGCGGGCGGCAGCGCCATGCGCGCGAAGCCGCGCTGGGGTTCGAAGCCGGCCGCGCGCAGTGCCTGCGCGAGTTGCGCGCGGCCGTCGGGCACGTCGATCAGCACCGGGCCGGCGATACCGGCGAGCGCGCGCGGCAGCAGCGCGCGGGCATGGGCCTCGTCGGCAGCGAGCAGCGGGCCGACGTGATGGGCGACGCGGCCTTCGCGCACGAGGGCGAAGGCCAGGCCATCGCGCACGCAGCGGCTGCCCGGGCGCGCGAGCAGGTCGGCGAGCACCTGGGGGCGGGCGAGGCCCAGGGCCTCGGTGTCGAGCGCGGCGAGCGGCGCCGCATCGGGCCGGTCGATCGGTGCCGGATCGGCCGCCTGCGCGAGCGCCTCGCGGCGCCAGCGCGTGAGCCGCCACAGCGGCGCGAAACCGAAGCTCGCATAGAGCGGCTCGCCCTGCGGCGTGGCATCGAGCATCGCGACGCGGCCCTGCGCGCGCACGCGCTCGAGGCAGTGCGCGAACACCGCGCGGCCCAGGCCCTGCCCGCGCGCGGCGGGCGCCACGAGGATCATGCTGATCCAGGCGGCGCCGGGCTGGTTGCGTGGTGCGTCGGCTGCGCGCTCCAGCGGCAGCACAGCGCCGCTCGCGACGATCGTTCCTTCACCGTCGCGTATCGCGTGCACGCTGCCGAGCCGCTCGAACAGCCGCCAGTCCGCCGCGAGCTGGTTCCAGCCGCTGGCCGCGACCAGCGCGTCCAGCTGCGGCAGCTCGCGCGGCGAGAGCGCGTCCAGCGTTTCGACGAGGGCGGTGGCGGGCACGGTGTCTTCCTTCAGTACTTGCCGTCGCGCGATTCGAACTTGGTCGGCTTGCCGTACTGGCGCTGCTCGCGCGCGATCCAGTCGGCGACCCAGCCCACGAGCTGCGACAACGGCACGCGCGGATAGCCGAACAGCCGCTCGGCCTCGCCGGTGTTCATGAGCCAGGCGGTGGGCGCCTCGCTGCCCGCGATCTGCACCGGCTTGCCGAAGCGGCGGCCGAACTCCTCGGCCAGCCAGCGGATCGAGGTGGTCTCGGGGCCGCTCACGTTGAGCGGCGAGGTCGGCACCGTCGCGGCCGCGAGGCAGCGCAGCGCCTGCGCGTTGGCGTCGCCCTGCCAGATCACGTTGACGTGGCCCATGGTCACGTCCACCGGCTCGCCGCGCCAGACCTTGCCGGCCACGTCGGCCAGCACGCCGTAGCGCAGGTCGATGGCGTAGCTCAGGCGGAACAGCCGGCCCGGCGTGCCGTGGCGCTGCGAGAAGTACTCGAACATGCGCTCGCGGCCCACGCAGGAGTTGGCGTACTCGCCGGGCGGATTGGGCGCCTCGCTCTCGTGCGCGCCCTGGCCGATCACCGGCACGAAGGGATAGACGCAGGCGGTGGAGAAGGCCACGATGCGCGAGCCGCTGAAGTGCTGCGCCACCAGTGCGGGCACGTGCGCGTTCATGGCCCAGGTCAGCGGGTTGTCGGCATCGGCGCCGAACTTGCGCCCGGCCATGAAGACCACGTTGGGCGTGCGCGGCAGCTTCGCGATCGCCTCGGCGTCGAGCAGGTCGCAGGCCAGGGTCTCGATGCCGTTCGCCTCGAGCGCCTCGCGCACGCCGGCCTCGCTGAAGCGCGCCACCGCGATCACGCGCCGGCCCGGCATCGCGTTCTTCGCCAGCCGTGCGAGCGTCGGGCCCATCTTGCCGCCGACGCCGAGCACCATCAGGTCGCCGTCGATGCGCGCCATGTCGCGCAGCAGGTCGCGCGAGGGCGTGGCGAGGTAGTCCTCGAGCGCGGCCTCGGTGTCGAAGCGTTCGGGGAAGGGGAGGTCGTCGAGCACAGGCGTGGTGGTGTTCATTGGATTCGGGCGTCCTGGGTGATGAAGAGGCGCTCCAGCAGCAGCACCAGCAGGTAGAGCAGCACGCCCAGGCCGGTGATGAGGAGCACGGCCATGAAGACCGCGGGGGTGTCGAGCGAGGCCTGCACCTGGATCATCAGGTAGCCCAGGCCGCGCTCCGACGCGATGAATTCGCCCACCACGGCACCCGCGACCGCGAGGATGGTGGCGACCTTCATGCCCGAGAACACGTAGGGCAGCGAGCCCGGCAGCTGGATGTAGCGAAACAGCTGCCAGCGCGAGCCCTTGAGCGCGCGCACGAGGTCGAGCAGTTCGGGCTCGGTCTCGTTGAGGCCGCGGATCGTGGTCAGCAGGATCGGGAAGAAGCACAGGCTGAAGGTGATCAGGATGTTCGGTCCGATGCCGTAGCTGAACCACACGATCACCAGCGGGCCCATCGCCACCTTCGGGATCATGTTGAGCGTGACCAGCAGCGGGAAGGCCACCAGCATCAGCCGCCGGCTGGTGACGAACAGCAGCGCGCAGAGGATGCCGAGCACCAGGCCCAGCACGTAGCCGCCGAACACCTCGAGTGCGGTGACGCCGGTGTTCATGAGCCAGGCGTGCTGCGGATTGGCCAGCGTGGCGAGCACCTTCGAGGGCGCCGGCAGCACGAAAGGCTGGATCTGGAAGGCGCGCACCGCGAACTCCCACAGCAGCACCGCCGCGATGTGCACCGCGACCACCACGGCCCAGCGCTGCCAGGCGGGGCGTTCGCCGGACAGCGGCGCGGAGCTTGCGGTGGGCGGGGAGGCGCCGTCGGATGCCGTCATCTCAATTCCTGTGGAAGGAAACAATGCGGCGGATCATAGGCAGGCTGGCCGGTCGAGTCAACCAACTAGTTGATAAAAAGCGGCGCGAGGGCCGCAAGCGCTCAGGGCCGCAGCGCGTTGAGCGCGAACTCGATCACGTGGCGGCGGCGCTTGAGCAGCGCGCCGCGCGCGTCGAGCGGCGTGCCGAAGATGGCCGACAGCGTGTGGTTGTTCGAGAAGAAGAAGTAGGAGATGCCGGCGATCGAGATGTAGAGGTTGATCGCGTCGAAGTCGGCGCGGAACACGCCCGCGGCCACGCCGCGCTCGAGCGTGGCCTCGAGCATCTCGATGAAGGGCGAGTGCATCTTCTGCAGCCGCTCCGACTCGTGCAGGTGCTCGCCGCGGTTGCGGTTCTCGTCGGCCAGCATGGCGATGAACTCCGGATGCTCGGCCAGGTAGTCGAAGGAGAAGGCCACCAGCTGCGCCATCGCCTCGCGCGGCTCGAGCGCGCCGAGCTCGAGCTTCTGTTCCTTCTCGCGGATCTCGGCATAGACCGATTCGAGCGCCACCAGGTACAGCCCCTGCTTGCTCTCGAAGTAGTGGTAGACGAGCTGCTTGTTCACGCCCGCGGCGGCGGCGATCTCGTCGACGCGCGCGCCCGCGAAGCCCTTGGTCGCGAACTCGGCGACCGCGGCGGCGATCAGCGCCTGCTTGGCGGCGACGGGGTCGCGCTCGCGGCGCGTGGCGACAGGAGCCGCGGGGGTGGCGGCGGGTGCGGCGGACTTGCGGGAGGTGGCGGAAGGCATGGTCGGATTCTGTCTCCAGGGCGGGAAGGCTTCGATTGCCTGTCAACCAAACAGTTGGTAATATGAATTTCAGGATCTGTTTGTACCTTCTTTTGGAGTGAGCTGCATGAAAAAGCTGTTGTCGGTGGCTGGCGCCGCCGCCGTTCTCGCGCTGCAGGGGCCCGCGGCATTCGCCGCCGATTCCATGAGCCTGATGCTCAACTGGACGCCCACGGCGGACCATGCGCCGCTCTACTACGCCAAGTCCAAGGGTTGGTATTCGGAGGCCGGCATCGACCTCAACATCGAGGCCGGCAAGGGCTCGGCCGTGTCGGCGCAGCGCGTGGGCACGAGCGGCAGCGAGCTCGGCATCTCCGACCTGCCGACCACCATCCAGGCCCGCGGCAAGGGCGCCGACGTGAAGGCGTTGATGGTGATCTACGCCAACAGCCCGCAGGGCTTCTACTGGCTCAAGTCCTCGGGCATCCAGGGGCCGAAGGACTTCGCGGGCCGCAAGATCGGCAACCCGCCGGGCGACGCCGCGCGCCTGATGTGGCCGGCCTTCGCCAAGAAGACCGGCCTCGACCCGGCCAGCGTGAGCTTCGTCAACGTGAGCCCGCAGGCCAAGGTGGCGGCGCTCAAGAGCAAATCGGTCGACATCATCAGCGACTTCTACAACGAGCACGACCTCAAGGTGCGCGAGTTCGGCGACGACCTCGGCTTCCAGCCCTGGCGCACGGCGGGCGTGAACGTCTACGGCAACTCGCTGATCGTCAACGGCGCCTACCTCGCGAAGAAGCCCGAGCAGGTGAAGAAGTTCGTCGCCGTCACGCAGCGTGCCTACGCAGCCTGCGTGAAGGACTTCGCGCCCTGCCTGCAGGCGCTGACCGCGAGCGTGAGCGGCCTGTCGCCCGACAACCAGCGCGACCAGTGGGAACGCATCAAGCAGCTGATGCGCGACGACACCACCACCAAGGTGGCGCTCGGCGCCTTCGACGGCGCGCGCGTGAAGGCCGACTACGAGCTGGTCTCGTCGCTGATCGGCATCGAGAAGCCCTACGACCCCGCGCTGCTGTTCAGCAACGACTTCCTCGACAGGAACGTGCGCATGGCGCCCTGAGCGCCTGGCACGCCGCGGGCCTTCAGCCCTTGTAGGGCGGGATCGGCCCCTGGTCCGAGGGCGCGGGCGGCGGCACGTCGCCGTGCTTCTGCCGCTCGCGGAACAGCGCGGCGCGCATCAGGAAGATGGTGGTGACGGGCGTGGTGAGCGCCACGAACAGCGCGATCAGGGTCGCGTGCAGGAACAGGCTGTGGCTCTGCACCGAGAAGTAGACGATGGTCGCGACCATCATCGACCACACGCCGCCGGTGGCGCCCAGGGTGGGCGCGTGGATGCGGCGGAAGAAGCTCGGCAGCCGCACCAGGCCGAAAGAGCCGATGGCCGCGAAGGCCGCGCCCAGCACGGCGAACACGCCGGTGACGACCTCGGCCCACAGCGGCAGCGGCCCCACGATGAAATCGCTCATTCGATGACCTCCCCGCGCAGCAGGAACTTGGCCATCGCCGTCGAGCTGACGAAGCCGAACAGCGCGATCAGCATCGCGGCGCCGAAGTACACGTCGCTCGCGTAGACGATGCCCAGCACCAGCATCATCAGCATGCCGTTGATGTAGAGGCAGTCGAGCGCCATCACGCGATCCTGCGCGGTGGGGCCGATCAGCAGGCGCGCGACGGCGCACAGCATCGCCACCGCGAGCAGGAACAGCGCGAACTTGAGCGACCAGAAGAGGATGGGCGTCATGATTCGAAGATCTCCATCAGCGGACGTTCGTAGCGGCTCTTGATCTGCGCGATGAAGGCCGCCTCGTCGTCGAGGTCGAAGACGTGGATCAGCAGGGTGCTGCGGTCGAAGGCCACCTCGCCCCAGGCGGTGCCGGGCGTGAGGCACATGATCATCGCGAGCACCGCGAGGCCGTTGGGGTCGCGCAAATCGAGCGGTATGCGCAGGAAGTTCGAATGGATCCGGTCGCTGCGGCGCGTGAGCAGCGCGCGCGCCACCGCGAACACCGACAGCGACATGTCGTAGAGCACGACGGCCGACAGCCGCAGCGCCACGCCGGGCCGGCGCATGCGCACGGTGGCGGGCCGCAGGCCCTTGGTCAGCAGCGGCACGGCGACCGCCAGCAGCAGGCCCGACACCAGCGTGCTGGCCTCGAGCGACTGGTTGAGCAGCAGCCAGACGACGAACAGCGCGACCGACAGCGGCGGGGAGGGGATCAGGCGCTTCATGGCGTGCCGGCCTTCGTATCGCCCTTGGGCGCCGGGTTCGGCACCTGCCGCGCGCCCATCACCGCTTCGCGGTAGGCGCTCGGCGTGCGCAGGCCCTCGGCGGTGGCCATCGCGTGGCGCAGCACCGGCTCGGACCAGACGGTGAGCGCGATGCAGGCCGCGATCAGCCCGGCCACCGGCAGCACCTCGAGCGCGGGCAGCGAGGGCAGGTTGCCGTGCGGCTGGGTCCAGAAATGGCGGATGCCGGTGCGGGTCAGCGCGATCAGCGCGAGGAAGCCCGAGGCGATCAGCAGCACGAGGAAGGTCCAGTCGGCGGCGGTGAGGGCGGCGCTCGAGCCCATCAGCCCCGAGAGCATCGCGAACTTGCCGACGAAGCCCGACAGCGGCGGCAGGCCCGTGAGCAGCAGCGTGCAGATCATGAAGCTCAGGCCCAGGAAGGCCACGCCGGCCGGAATGGCGCGGCCGTAGAGCGCCTGCGCGTCGTCGTCGAGGTTCACGTCGCTCAGCGCGCTCAGGTCCTCGGCCAGGAAGGGGGCGGTGCCGGCGGCCTCGTGCGGCGCCACGCTCATGCCGGCGTTGCGCCAGCGCTCGATCATGTCGATCAGCAGGAAGAAGGCGGCCACCGCGAGGGTGGAGCTCAGCATGTAGAACAGCGCACCGGCCCAGACATCGGGCTGGCCCAATCCCACGGCGGTGAGCAGCGTGCCGGCCGAGATCAGCACGCTGAAGCCCGCGAGGTTCGACAGCCGCTGCGTGCCGACGATGCCGATGGCCGCGACGAACAGGGTGGCGATGCCGGCGCCGATCAGCACCACCTGGCCGAACTCGGCCGAGGCGCCGGTGTCGGGCGCGAACAGCACGGTCCACAGCCGCAGCACGGTGTAGACGCCGAGCTTGGTGAGCAGCGCGAACACCGCGCCCACCGGCGACACGGCCGCGCTGTAGGCCGGTACCAGCCAGAAGTTGAGCGGCCAGGCCCCGGCCTTGGCGAAGAAGGCGGTGAACAGGATGGCCGCGGCCGCGTGCACCAGGCCGCGGTCGCCGGGCGCGAGCTGGGCGATGCGCAGCCCCAGGTCGGCCATGTTGAGCGTGCCGGTGGCGCCGTACAGCATGGCCGCGCCGATCAGGAACAGCGAGGAAGCCGCGAGGTTGATCGCGATGTAGTGCAGCCCGGCCTGCACCCGCAGCCGGCCCGAGCCGTGCAGCAGCAGGCCGTAGGAGGCGGCCAGCATGACCTCGAAGAACACGAACAGGTTGAACAGGTCGCCGGTGAGGAAGGCGCCGTTCAGGCCCATGAGCTGCAGCTGCAGCAGCGGATGGAAGTGCACGCCCGCGCGGTCCCAGCGCGAGGTGGAGTAGATCGAGGCGGCGAAGGCGATCACGCCGGTCAGCGCCACCATCATGGTCGAGAGCCGGTCGGCCACCAGCACGATGCCGAAGGGCGCGCGCCAGTTGCCCGGCAGGTAGACGCCGATCGAGCCCGGGCCGCCGCCGGTGTCGGCCGCGTTGACCCAGCGCAGCAGCGCCAGCGCGGCCATGAGGCCCACCAGGCCCGAGACCACGCTGAGGAAGGACTTGGTGCGGCGGCGCTGCTCGCCCAGCAGCAGCATCAAGGCGGCCGTGAGCATCGGCACCAGGATCGGCACCGCCACCAGGTGCGGCATGCTGATGTCGAGCAAGCGGTCGAGCAGGCTGAAGAGCTCGGTCATTCGCGCGCCTCCTCCTGTTCCTGGCGTTCCTCGCCGTCCACGTGGTCGGTGCCGGTCAGGCCGCGCGAGGCCAGCAGCACCACCAGGAACAGCGCGGTCATCGCGAAGCCGATCACGATCGCGGTGAGCACCAGCGCCTGCGGCATCGGGTCGGCCGTGTTGGCCAGCGTGGCCGCGAAGCCGGGGATCAGCACCGGCTCGCTGTCGACCTTGAGCCGGCCCATGCTGAAGATGAAGAGATTGACCGCGTACGAGATGAGCGTGAGGCCCATGATCACCTGGAAGGTGCGCGGACGCAGCAGCAGGTAGACACCCGAGCCGGTCAGAACGCCGATCGCGAGGGCGAGCACGATTTCCATCAGCGCGCTCCCTCCGGCGTGGCGCCGGCCGCCAGCGCATCCGCTTCGGCCTGCGCCTCCTTCTCGGCCTGCTCGTCGGCCCAGCGATGGCTGCGCACCGACTGGTGCGCGAGCGCGGTGAGGATCAGCATGGTGGCACCGAGCACCAGCGCGAACACGCCGATGTCGAAGAACAGGGCGCTGGGCACGTGGATGTCGCCGAGCACCGGCAGGTGCAGGTGGGCGGTGTGCGTGGTCAGGAAGGGGTAGCCGAAGAAGACAGCGCCGCCGCCGGTGCCCAGCGCGAACAGCAGGCCGATGGCGATCCAGCGGCGCGGGTAGATGCGCAGGTGCTCCTCCACCCACTCGGTGCCCGAGACGATGAACTGCAGCACCAGCGCCACCGACATCACCAGCCCCGCGACGAAGCCGCCGCCGGGCGCGTTGTGGCCGCGCATGAAGAGATAGACCGCCACCAGCACCGACAGCGGCAGCAGCAGGCGCACCAGCACCGCGGGCACCATCAGGTAGCCGACGGCGGTGTCCTTGGCGCGGCGCGGGTTCAGCAGGTCGCTGCTGCCGTCGTCGGCCTGGGCACGCTGCTGCGGCGGCAGCGCCATCGATTCGACCGCGGGCCGGAAGCGGCGCAGCAGCGCATAGACGGTGAGCGCCACCACGCCGAGCACGGTGATCTCGCCGAAGGTGTCGAAGCCGCGGAAGTCGACCAGCATCACGTTGACCACGTTGGTGCCGCCGCCCTCGCTGAGCGCGCGCTCGAGGAAGAAGGGCGAGATGCTCTGCGGGAAGGTGCGCGTCATCATGGCCCAGGCCAGCGCCGCCATGCCGCAGCCCGCGACGGTGGCCACCAGCAGGTCGCGGCCGCGCCGGCCCCAGGGGCGCAGGCGCGCGCTCGCGGTCTGCACCGCGTCCTTGCTGCGCATCGGCAGCCAGCGCAGGCCCAGCAGGATCAGCACGGTGGTCACGGCCTCGACCACCAGCTGCGTGAGCGCGAGGTCGGGCGCCGAGAACCAGATGTAGGTGACGCACGAGACCAGGCCCGCGCCCGCGGCCAGCATCAGCGCCGCGAGCCGGTGGAACTTGGCCTGCCAGGCGGCGGCCAGCGCGCAGACGCCGCCGATCAGCCAGGTCATGGCGAACATCGGCGAGAAGGGCAGCAGTTCGCGCGTGCCGGCGGCCGCGGGCGTCTGCTCGAGCGCCGCGAAGGCGCCGGCCACGGCCACCACCACGAGCAGCAGCAGCTGGGTCTGCATGCGGCGCGTGCCGAACAGGCGCCGGCTGCGGCGGCCGGCCTCGCTCAGCAGCGCGATCAGGTGCTCGAAGATCACCTGGCCGTCGAAGCGGTGCAGGAGCGGCGTGTTCTCGAGGCCGCCGGCCGCGCGCTGGCGGCGCTGCAGCAGGTAGAGCCCGGCGCCGCCCGCCAGGGCGACGAAGCTCATCAGGAGCGGCAGGTTGAAGCCGTGCCACACGGCCAGGCTGTACTCGGGCAGGATGCCGCCGACCACGGGCGCGGCCGCGGCGGCCAGCATCGGGCCGACCGACCAGGCCGGCGCCACGCCCACCACCAGGCAGATCAGCACCAGCAGCTCGACCGGCACGCGCATCCAGTGCGGCGGCTCGTGCGGCGGCTTGGGCACCTCGTTGCCGCAGGGCGCGCCGAAGAACACGTCGAACACGAAGCGCGCCGAATAGGCCACGCTGAAGATGCCGGCCAGCGTGGCGATCAGCGGCAGGCTGAAGTCGACCCAGGGCGTGGACTGGATGAACACCGTCTCGGCGAAGAACATCTCCTTCGAGAGGAAGCCGTTGAGCAGCGGCACGCCGGCCATCGAGGCGCTGGCGATGATGGCCAGCGTGCCCGTGATCTGCATCAGCTTCATCAGGCCGCTGAGCTTGCGGATGTCGCGCGTGCCGGTCTCGTGGTCGATGATGCCGGCGGCCATGAACAGCGAGGCCTTGAAGGTCGCGTGGTTCATGACGTGGAACACCGCCGCCACCGCCGCGAGCGGGCTGTTGAGGCCCAGCAGCAGGGTGATGAGGCCGAGGTGCGAGATGGTCGAGTAGGCCAGCAGTGCCTTGAGGTCGCGCTGGAACATCGCGATGAAGCCGCCGAGCAGCAGCGTGATCGCGCCCGCGCCGCCCACCAGCCAGAACCACTGCTCGGTGCCCGAGAGCACGGGCCACAGCCGTGCCATCAGGAACACGCCGAGCTTCACCATGGTGGCCGAGTGCAGGTAGGCCGACACCGGCGTTGGCGCGGCCATGGCGCGCGGCAGCCAGAAGTGGAACGGGAACTGCGCGCTCTTGGTGAAGGCGCCCAGCAGGATCAGCACCAGCACCACCGGGTACAGCGCATGGGCGCGGATGACGTCGCCCGAGGCCAGCACCACGTCGAGCTCGTAGCTGCCGACGATGCGGCCCAGCACCAGCACGCCGGCCAGCAGGCACAGCCCGCCCGCGCCGGTGACCGTGAGCGCCATGCGCGCGCCGCGCCGGGCATCGCGCCGGTGGTGCCAGTAGCCGATCAGCAGGAACGAGAACAGGCTGGTGAGCTCCCAGAACAGCACCATCTGGATCAGGTTGCCCGAGAGCACCACGCCCATCATCGCGCCCATGAACGCGAGGAAGAACGAGAAGAAGCGCGGCACCGGATCGGAGGCCGACATGTAGTAGCGCGCATAGAGCACCACCAGCGAGCCGATGCCCAGCACCAGCATGCAGAACAGCCAGGCGAAGCCGTCCATGCGGAACACCAGGTTCAGGCCCAGCGCGGGCAGCCATTCGATCTCGTGGCGCAGCACGTTGCCGTTGGCGAGCCGCGGAAAGAGCCACGCCGTCTGCACCGCGCAGCCCAGCGCGACCAGCCCCGCGAGCGTGGACTCCCGGTTGCGCGCGTTCGACGGCATCAAGGCCGCCAGCACGCTGGCAAGGAACGGGAGTGCGACGAGCAGGACGAGGGGCATTGCGGTCGATTCTATCGGCCGCCTCTATCGACGCCGGTATCTATAACCGCAGGACATAAGGCGGTTTTTTCGTGGTCGATCAGGCCGACAAGACCTGCACGGTGCGGATGCCCAGCCAGGTCAGGCACAGCGATCCGCCCAGGTGGGCGGCGGCCGTGACAAGGGCCACGCCGAGCCGGCCTTCGAGCAGCATGGTCGTGACTTCGGCCGAGAAGCTCGAGAAGGTGGTGAGGCCGCCGAGGAAGCCGGTCACCAGCGCGAGCCGCCAGACCGGATCGAGGTTGGGCAGCAGCTGGAAGGTGGCGACGGCCAGGCCGACCAGGTAGCCGCCGATCAGGTTGGCGGCCAGCGTGCCCCAGGGCATGAGGCCGCCGACACCGAGCCAGAGCGCGAGACCCCAGCGGGACAGGGCGCCGATGGAGGCGCCGACGCAGATCGCGAGAATCGGAACGAGCATGCGGCGATTGTCGGCCCGGGGCGTGAAAGCTTCAGGGTGCCATCTGCTGCGGCAGCCAGGTCACGAGCTGCGGCACGAAGTAGATGAGCAGCACCGCGGCCACCATCAGGAAGAACATCGGCAGCGTCACGCGCGC
>NZ_JAHUTH010000049.1:0-44340 GCF_025376855.1 Variovorax endophyticus | reverse complement strand
CGTGCATGCGGGCGGCAGCTGGGAGACCGTGGGCGTGCGCCCCGACCTCAGCGCCTGGAGCAAGTCGATCGCCAACGGCTACGCGCTTGCGGCCGTGACCGGGGTCGACGCGTTGCGCGAAGCGGCGACGCGCATCTACACCACAGGCTCGTTCTGGTCGGGCGGCGTGGCGATGGCCGCGGGCCTGGCGACCATCGAAGTGGCCGATGCGCAGGACGTGGTGGGCCATGTGCAAGCCATGGGCCAGCGTTTCCGCGACGGCATCGCCGCGCAGGCTGCGAGCCATGGCGTGCCGGTGCGCCAGACGGGGCCGGCGGCGCTGCCGCTGATCCTGTTCGACGAAGACCCGGGCTTCGACAAGGGGGCGGTGTTCACGGTCGAGGCGCTGCGCCGCGGCGTCTACCTGCATCCCAGGCACAACATGTTCCTGTCGCTGGCACACACCGTGCAAGACATCGACACAGCCCTGCAGGCCACCGACGCGGCCTTCGCCGCCGTCGCCCAACGCTTCCGCTGAGCCGCTCCCGTGCGAGTCCCCGAAACGCGAACGCCACAATAGCCGCGCGATTCACGCACCCGCACTCAAGGAGAGAGAAGCCATGGCAACCCCCGTCATCAACGTGGTCGAACGCACCAACCTCGCGAGCCAGATCTACGAGCATCTGCGCGAGCAGCTGATGTCGGCCACTTTCCAGCCGGGCCAGCGCCTGAAGATCCGCGACCTGGCCAAGACCATGGGCACCAGCGAGACGCCGGTGCGCGAAGCCCTGATCCAGCTCGTGCGCGACCGCGCGCTCGAGATGAAGGAGGGCTACTTCATCCGCGTGCGCCAGCTCACGCTGGCCGAGTACCTCGAGCTGCGCGACATCCGCTTCGCGCTCGAGCCACTGGCCGCCGAGCGCGCGGTGCCATTGCTCGATAACGCCACGATCAAGCAGCTGACGGAAAGCCATCGCCTGTTGGTGCGCGCGGAGAAGACCAAGGACTACCGCGCGGCCCTGCAGCACAACTTCGATTTCCACTTCGGCATCTACCGACACTCGGGCATGCCGCAGCTCACCGAGCTGCTGGACCGCATCTGGGTGCAGGTCGGACCGATGCTGAACTTCCTCTACCCGCACGGCCATCCGACCTACGACGCCGAGCACCAGCACGTGAACGTGCTGCGCGGCCTGCAGCTGCGCGACACGGCGATGGTGCGCAAGGCCATCGAGGACGACCTGATCGAAGGCGGGCGCGACTTCGTGCGCGTGCTCGGTGAGATCGACGCCAATCCCGCGCGCGCCGAGGAATTGCTCGCGCTGCGCAACCAGCCACCCCCTTCCAGCAGAAAGAAAAGCCCGACATGACGGACCCCGGCAGCGCCCTGCATCCCACGGCATTCCCTCCCGACTGGCAACGCCGCGACCGCCTCGCGCTGCCCGTGCCGGAACTCCGGCGCGTGGCGCACACCTTGCGCCGCCAGGTCATCGAGCTCGTGCGCCGCCATGGCCAGGGCTATGTGCAGCAGGGCCTGGGCGCCGCCGAGATCTTCGCGAGCCTCTATTTCCACGAGGCACGCATCGACCCCGCCGATGCACGCTGGGAGGAGCGCGACCGCTGCATCCTCTCGACCGCGCACAACTCCGCGCTGTTCCATGCGGCGCTCGCGCTGCGCGGCATGATCCCCTCGGCCTCGCTCGACGACTACGTCAAGGACGGCTCGGCGCTCGAGATCAACGTCTCCGAGCGGCTCGGCCCCGTGGTCGAAGGCACCTTCGGCTCGCTGGGCCAGGGCATGTCGGTGGCCGCCGGCATGGCGCTGGCCTCACGCATCCGCGGCATCGACTACCGCGTGAACGTGGTGCTCGGCGACGGCGAGCTCGAGGAGGGTCAGGTCTGGGAGGCCGCGATGCTCGCGGGCTCCGAGGGCCTGCACAACCTTTGCGTGGTGCTCGACCTCAACTGGATGCAGGTCGAGGGCCATACCGACAGCGTGCTGCGCCTCTCGCCCATCGCCGACAAGTTCCGCGCCTTCAACTGGCAGGTGATCGAGCTCGACGGCCACGACCTCGAGGCGCTGCTCGCGGCCTTCGCCGCCGCGCGCGGGCAGAGCGCGCGGCCGACCATGATCGTCGCCACCACGGTGCCCGGCAAGGGCGTGAGCCTGCTCGAGGGCGTGATCAGCCACAACGCGAAGCTGCCGGCCGAGGTGGCCGACGCGGCGCTGCGTGAACTGGGAGAGATGGCATGAACGCGAACATCAAGGCGCCGGCGCGCACGCTCGAGGTCGAGGACTTCACGCAGGGCGGTGCCCACACCGCGATGTCAGCCGCGCAGTCGGCGGGTGCATCGGCGGTGCCGCGCTACTACGGCGAGGCGCTGCTCGCACTTGCGCGCGAACGCCGGAACATCGTCGCGCTCTCGGCCGACCTCACCTCGTCGACCGAGACCGACATCTTCCGCGACACCTTCCCCGAGCGCTTCCTGAACCCCGGCATCGCCGAGGCCAACATGGTGGGCGTGGCCGGCGGCCTCGCGCGCAGCGGGCTGCAGGCCTGGGTCCATACCTTCTGCGTGTTCGCCACGCGCCGGCCTTTCGACCAGATCGCGATGCAGGTCGCCTATCCGCGCACCGACGTCAAGATCGTCGGCTTCCTGCCGGGCCTGTCGACCATCCTCGGCGTGAGCCATCAGGCGATCGACGACATCGCGCTGATGCGGGCACTGCCGAACATGACGGTGATCGAACCCTCGGGCCCGGCGCAGGTGCCGGCCGCTGTACGTGCCGCGGCCGACCACAAGGGACCGGTGTACCTGCGGTTGCTGCGCGCGTCCGCGGCCCTGCCCGAGGGCACGCCCTGGGAGCCGCTCGAGCTCGGCCGCATCCAGCCGCTGGACGACGGCGATGGCGAGGCGCTGATCGTCGCGAGCGGCCTGATGGTCGAGCCCGCGAAGGCGGCGGCGCGCGCGCTGCGCGCGCAGGGCATCGCGGTCGCCGTGGCCAACGCGCACACGCTCAAGCCTTTCGACGAGGCCTTCATCCAGCGGCAGCTCGCCCGCCGGCGCCTGATCGTGACGGTGGAGAACCACTCGATCGTCGGCGGCCTGGGCTCGGCCGTGGCCGAGGTGCTGGCCGAGGCCGGTGCCGGCACGCGGCTGGTGCGCCTGGGCGTGCGCGACCGTTTCGCGCAGGGCGCCTCGATGCCCTGGCTGTTCGAACGCCACGGCCTCACGGCGCAGGGCATCGCCGACGCGGTGCGCGCGGCCTTGGCGTCGGGCGAGAAGACGCGATGACCGACACCGTGCTGGTGCCCGAGCTCTGCCGGCTACCCGCGCGCGAGCTGGCGGCGCTGATCCGGCGTCGTGCGCTGTCGTCGCGCGAGGTGGTGAGCGCCTTCCTGCAGCAGGTCGATGCGCTCAACCCGCGCTTCAACGCGATCGTCTCGCGCGTCGAGCGCGAGCAGGTGCTGGCCGAGGCCGACGCGGCCGATGCGGCGGTGGCGCGCGGCGACGCGCTGGGCGCGCTGCACGGCCTGCCACAGGCGATCAAGGACACGGCGCCGGTGCGAGGCCTGCGCTCCACCTTCGGTTCGCCGCTGTTCGCCGACCTCCTGCCGGCGGCCGACGCGATCATGGTCGAGCGCATGCGCGCGGCCGGCGCGATCTTCATCGGCAAGACCAACGTGCCCGAGTTCGGCCTGGGCTCGCACACCTACAACCCGGTGTTCGGCGCCACCGGCAATGCCTGGGATCCGCGCTTCAGCGCCGGCGGCTCCAGCGGCGGCACGGCGGTGGCGCTCGCGCTGCGCATGCTGCCGGTGGCCGACGGCGCCGACATGGGTGGCTCGCTGCGCAACCCGGCGGCCTTCAACAACGTGCTGGGGCTGCGGCCCTCGCAGGGGCGGGTGCCGTTCTGGCCGCGCGGCGATGCCTTCGCCGGACAACTGACCACCGAGGGCCCGATGGGCCGCAGCGCCGACGACCTGGCACTGCTGCTGTCGGTGCAGTCGGGCTACGACGCGCGTGCGCCGCTGTCGCTCGACGGCGCGGTGCCCGACTGGCACGACCGCCTCGAGCGCGACTTCGCCGGTGCGCGCGTCGGCTGGCTCGGCGACCTCGGCGGCCACTTGCCGTTCGAGCCTGGCATCCTCGCGCTGTGCGAAGCGGCGCTCGCGCGCTTCGGCGATGCGGGCCTGCAGGTCGAGCCGGTGCGCACCGACTTCGACTGGGAACGCGTCTGGCACGCCTTCACCGTGCTGCGCCAGTTCATCATTGGCGGCAAGCATGGCGCGCACTACGACGTGCCGGCCTCGCGCGCGCTGCAGAAGCCCGAGCTGCAATGGGAAATCGAGCAGTACCGCAAGCTCTCGGCCGACGACCTCTACCGCGCCGCGCTCGACCGCACCGCCTGGTACGACTGCCTGCTGGGCCTGTTCGAGCGGCACGACTTCCTCGCGCTGCCGACCGCGCAGGTCTTCCCCTTCGCGATCGAGGAGCACTGGCCGCGCGAGATCGCGGGCCGTGCCATGAGCAGCTACCACCGCTGGATGGAGGTGGTCACGCCCGGCACGCTGTCGGGCTGTCCGGTCATCAGCCTGCCGGTGGGCTTCGATGGGCGCGGCCTGCCGATGGGCATGCAGATCATCGGCCGTCCGCGCGACGACCTGTCGGTGCTGCAGCTCACTCATCTCTACGAGAGCCTCAGTCCCTTCCTGCGGATGGCGCCGCCCGCGCTGCGCATGGATTGAGGGGCGGGCTCCCGCACACGCACAGAACGAACGAGACAAGGAGCACCACCCGATGAACACGACCCACCCGCTCAAGGGACTGCACGCCCCGGTGGACCTGTGGCGCGATGCCTGGGGCATTCCGCATCTGCGCGCCGCCAACGCCGACGACGCCTTCTTCGCGCTCGGCCATGTGCATGCGAGCGACCGCCTGTGGCAGATGGACGCGCTGCGCCGCCGTGCGATCGGCCGCTATGCCGAATGGATCGGCCCGGCCGCCGTGCCGATGGACATGCTGGTGCGCCGGCTCGGCCTGGCCGAGTGCAGCCGCCGCGACCTCGCCGCGCTCGGCGCCCCTGCGCGCGCCATGCTCGCGGCCTACACCGCGGGCGTGAACGCCTTCATTGCGAAGGGCGCGCTGTCGCCCGAGTACGCGCTGCTCGGCGAGGCGCCCGAGCCCTGGGAGGAATGGCACAGCATCGCGGTGCTGCGCCAGACCGGGCTGCTGCTGAACTCGGTCTATCCGAAGCTGTGGCGCGCCATCGCGCTGCCGGTGATCGGCGCCGAGGCCATCGATCGCCTGCGCATGGACGACGGCGGCGAGGAACTGGTCTGCCTGCCGCCGGGTTCGCTGGCCGGGCGCCTGTCGCCCGACATGGCCGAGCTGGCCGATGCCATCTCGGCCTTCATCGGCGAGGCCGACACCGAGGCGGCCGGCGGCGGCAGCAACAACTGGGCGGTGCATGGCAGCCGCACGCGCAGCGGCCGGCCGCTGGTGGCGGGCGATCCGCACCGTGTGCTCGACATGCCCAACATGTACCTGCAGTGCCACCTGGCCTGCGATGCCTTCGACGTGATCGGCCTGACCTCGCCGGGCGTGCCGGGCTTTCCGCACTTCGCGCACAACCCCGACGTGGCGTGGTGCGTGACGGTGGCCTTCGTCGACACGGCCGACGTCTACCTCGAGCGTTTCGAGGACGAAGGCCGGCGCTACCTGCGCAGCGACGCGCCCGGCGGCGGCGATGCGCAATGGGCCGAGGTCGAGCGCCGCGTGGAACGCATCCGCGTGCGCGGCCAGGCCGACGTGGACTGCGAGATCCTCGTGACCGCGCGCGGCCCGGTGGTGGCCGGCGACGCGAAGAGCGGCAACGCGCTGGTGCTGCGCCATTCGGCCGACGTGGAGGCCGACCGCTCGCTCGACTGCATGCGCCCGATGATGGAGGCGCGCAGCGTCGATGCACTGTTCGAGTCGGTGCGCGGCTGGGGCCTGGTCGACCACAACCTGGTGGCCGGCGACACGCAGGGCCACATCGGCCACCACGTGCGCGCCAAGGTGCCGCGGCGCGCGGCCGCCAACGGCTGGCTGCCGGTGCCGGGCTGGCTCGATCGCCATGCCTGGAAGGGCTGGATCGACTGGGAGCGCATGCCGCGCCAGATCGATCCCGCAGCGGGCCTCATCGTCACCGCCAACAACCGCGTGATCGAGCGCCATGACGACTATCTCTGCACCGACTGCCATCCGCCGCACCGCGCGCAGCGCATCTGGCAGCTGCTGGTGGCGATGGAATCGGCCGATGTCGCGGGCATGGAGGCCGTGCACCGCGACACGCTGAGCCTGCCGGCGCGCGAAATCTGTGCGCGGCTCGCACCGTTGACGCTGGCCGATGCCCCATCGCGTGCATTGCGCGACCGCCTCGTGGCCTGGGATGCGCGCCTCGAGGCCGACTCGCAGGAAGCCGATGCCTATGTTTCGCTGCGCATGGCGCTGGCGCGCGCGGTGGCGCGGCGCAGCGGGCTCGCCGCGCTCGACGTGAGCCGGCAGCGCACCGTGCCGCCCGGCTTGGCGATCGACTACCAGCTCGGCTGGTGCGTGCCGCAGTTGCTGCGTGCCGACGATCGCGCGCTGCTCGGCGGCGCGAACTGGGACGAGGTGCTGACCGAGGCCCTGGCCGAGGTCGCACGCCTGCCGGTGGCGGCATGGGGCGAGCGGCACCGGCTCGAACTGCGCCATCCGCTGGCGCCGGTGTTCCCCGCCGAGCCCTTGGTGGCGCAGCGCGACATGGGCGCGATCGGCGGCGACAACGAGACCGTCTTCACCACCGGCTACCTGCCGCACCTGGGCCCGCACGCGCACTACGCCTCGCTGGCGCGCTACGTGTTCGACGTGGGGCAGTGGGAGGCCTGCCGCTGGATCGTGTTCCACGGCGCGGCCGGCGATCCGCGCGATGCGCACTACGCCGACCAGAGCGACACCTGGCGGCGCGCGGAAACGGTGCCGATGCACTACGACTGGCGCACCGTCGCGGCCGAAGCCGCTTCGCACGCGCGGCTCACGCCGGCCTGAGGCCGCGGCGCGCGAGCGCCGCTGGCACCGCGCCTACCGCAAGGTCGGCGCAAAAAAGAGAAAGCGCGCACAGCTCTTGCATGGGAGATGCCCGGATTGTCTTCGTTTGACACATGATATATCGTGTATCAAATTTCATATTGAGAGATTTCCAGCGTTTTTCCACGAACCCTCGAAACCCTGAAAGGAACCCGGCTCATGAAGAATTCCCCTCCCCTGTACGCACGGCTCGCCGGCTGGGCGGTGGCATGCGCGATGGGCGCGGCCGCGACCGCCGTGTGCGCGCAGAACGCACCCGCGCCGGCCAAGACCCTGCGCATGGCGATCAACAACGACCTCAAGGTGGTCGACCCGCTGTTCAGCAACACCTACGTGACGCGCGACTACGGCTACATGGCCTTCGACACGCTGTTCTCGCGCGACAGCAAAGGCGAGCCCAAGCCGCAGATGCTCGAGCGCTTCACCCAATCGCCCGACAACAAGGCCTGGACCTTCACGCTGCGCCCTAGCCTGAAGTTCTCCGATGGCAGCGCCGTGACATCGGCCGACGTGGTGGCCACGCTGCAGCGCTGGGCCAAGCGCGCGACCATGGGCCTGCTGCTGGCCGACTCGGGCGCGGAGTGGAAGGTGGTCGACGACAAGACCTTCTCGCTGCAGCTCAAGGAGGGCATGGGTCAGGTGCCGCTGATCCTCGCGGCCAAGACGCTGTTCATCGTGCCCGAGAAGCAGGCCAAGGCCTTCCCCGACGCGCCGATCCCCGAACCCATCGGTTCGGGCCCGTTCATCTTCAAGCGCGACGAATGGATCCCGGGCAACCGCATGGTGTTCGTGCGCAATCCCAACTACGTGCCGCGCAGCGAGCCGGCCGATGGCCTGGCCGGCGGCAAGCGCGTGAAGCTCGACCGCGTCGAGTGGCGCTACATGCCCGATGCCAACACCTCCACCTCGGCGCTGAAGAACGGCGAGGTCGACATCGTCAACGTGGTGCCGCCCGACTACCAGGCCGCGCTGCGCACCGACGCCAACGTGCGTCTCGCGCAGACCGGCATCTGGCAGCCGTTCATGGTGGCCAACACGCTGGCGCCGCCGTTCAACAACCCGAAGGCGCGCGCGGCGCTGCTGCACCTGGTGAACCAGGAGGAGATCCTCGCGGGCATGGGCTTCACGCCCGAGCCCGGCAAGTCCTTCTACTGCCCGGCGGTGTTCATGTGCGGCGCGCCCAACGAGACCGCCGCGGGCGCGGAAGCCTTCAGGAAGCAGGACTTCGAGAAGGCCAAGGCGCTGCTCAAGGAGGCCGGCTACAAGGGCGAGAAGATCGTGTTCCTGCAGCCCACCGACGGCACGCAGTCGATGGCCGCGCTGATCTGGATCCAGTACCTGAAGAAGGCCGGCCTGAACCTCGACGTGCAGGTGATGGACCAGTCCTCGGTGCTGGCGCGCGTCTACAAGAAGGAAGGCCCGGCGCAGGGCGGCTGGAGCCTCTACCTCACGGCCTCGAAGAACGCCGACGTCGACACGCCGCTGACCAACGGCTGGGTGCTCTCGTCGTGCAAGGGCAGCGTGGTGCCGGGCTGGCCCTGCGACGCGAAGATCGACGAACTGCGCGACGCCTGGATCCGCGAGGGCGATGCCGCCAGGCGCAAGCAGCTGGTGGACAACCTGCAGCGCCGCTTCTATGAGGCGCCGCCCTACATCCCCTACGGCCAGTACCCGGCCACCTTCGCGGCGCGCAAGGACGTGAAGGGCACCGAGCTGTTCGGCATGGGCATCCCGATCATGTGGAACGTCGAGAAGTAAGGGGACCGCGGCATGGAATATGTGATCCGGCGCGTGCTCGCCACGGTGCCGGTGATGCTGGTGGTGTCGGTGATCGTGTTCCTGCTGATCCACCTCGCCCCCGGCGATCCGGTTTTGCTGATCGTCGGCGACTTCGCCACACCCGAGCAGATCGCGCAGACGCGTGCCGCCCTGGGGCTGGACCAGCCGCTGTGGCACCAGTTCGTGGTCTGGGTCGGCAACGTGGTGCGCGGCGACTTCGGCGTCTCGCTGTTCAACCAGATGCCGGTGTCGCAACTGCTGGGCCAGCGCATCGGCGCCACGCTGTCGATCGCCTTCTTCACCATCCTGGTGGCGGTGCTGCTGTCGATCCCGCTGGGCGTGCTCGCGGCCTACCGCGCCGGCAGCTGGATCGACCGGCTGGTGATGGTGTTCGCGGTGTGCGCGTTCTCGATGCCGGTGTTCCTCACCGGCTACCTGCTGGTCTACACCTTCGCGCTCAAGCTGCAGTGGCTGCCGGTGCAGGGCTACCGCGGCATCGCCGAGGGCGTGCTGCCCTGGCTCAAGCACCTGGTGCTGCCGTGCCTGAACCTCGGGCTGCTCTACACCGCGCTGCTCACGCGCATGACGCGTGCGTCGATGCTCGAGGTGCTGCACGAGGACTACATCCGCACCGCGCGCGCCAAGGGCCTGGGCGTGCTGCCGGTGCTCGGCCATGCGCTGCGCAACGCGGCGATCCCGATCGTCACCACCATCGGCGTGGGCATCGCGCTGCTGCTGGGCGGCGTGGTGGTCACCGAGACCGTGTTCTCGATCCCCGGCCTCGGCAGTCTGGTGGTCGACGCGGTGCAGCACCACGACTACCCGGTGATCCAGAGCCTGCTGCTGCTGTCGGCAGCGGCCTATGTGCTGATCAACCTGCTGGTCGACCTGAGCTACAGCTTGTTCGACCCGCGCATCCGCTATTGAGGCCCCGCGAATGACCGAAGCCATTCTGAACCCCGGCGCCGCGCGGCGTCCTCCCTCGCCGGCGCTGCGGCTGCTGCGCAAGCACTACACGCTGATCCTCGGCGTGCTGATCCTGCTGGTGGTGGTCACGGCCGCGCTGGGCGCGCCGTGGATCGCGACCCACGATCCGCAGGCCATCAACCCGATCGCGCGCATGAAGGCGCCGTCGGCCGAGCATTACTTCGGCACCGACGCGCTCGGGCGCGACACCTTCAGCCGCGCCGTCTGGGGTGCGCGCGTCTCGCTCGTGACCGGCGCCTCGGTGGCGCTGCTGGCCACGCTGCTGGGCGTGCTGCTCGGCCTGCTGGCGGGCTTCGTGCGCTGGACCGACGGGCCGATCATGCGCGTGATGGACGGCCTGATGGCGATCCCCGGCATCCTGCTGGCGATCGCGCTGATGGCGCTCACCAAGGCCAGCCTGACGACGGTGATCGTCGCCATCACCGTGCCCGAGGTGCCGCGCATGGTGCGGCTGGTGCGCGCGCTCTCGCTGTCGCTGCGCGAGCGGCTCTACGTGGAGGCCGCGCATGCGCTGGGCACGCGGCTGCGCACCATCCTGTGGCGGCACGTGCTGCCCAACATCCTGGCGCCGCTGCTGGTGCAAGCCACCTTCATCGCCGCATCGGCCGTGCTGGCCGAGGCCGCGCTGTCCTTCCTCGGCGTCGGCGTGCCGCCGCAGGTGCCGAGCTGGGGCAACATGATCTCGGAAGGCCGCAACCTGATCGCGATCGTGTTCTATCCCATCGTGTTCCCGGGCCTGCTGCTCGGGCTCACGGTGCTGGCGATCAACCTGCTGGGCGACGGCCTGCGCGATGCGCTCGACCCGCACGTGGCGCGCCAGCTCTGAGGACATGTCCATGAACGACACCCCCCTGGCCGCCAAGGGCGCGGCGCATCGCGCGGGCGATGCGCCGCTGCTCGAGATCGATGGCCTGCACACCTACTTCGACACCCTGGCCGGCGAGGTGCGCTCGGTCCACGGCGTCTCCTACCGCGTCGAGGCCGGCCAGACGGTCGGCGTGGTCGGCGAGTCGGGCTGCGGCAAGAGCGTGACGGCGCTGTCCGTGATGCGGCTGATCCAGACCCCGCCCGGGCGCTTCGCCGGCGGCGCCATCCGCTACCGCGGCACCGACCTCCTGAAACTCGGCGAGGCCGAGATGCGCCGCATCCGCGGCAACCGCATCTCGATGATCTTCCAGGAGCCGATGACCTCGCTGAACCCGGTGCTGACCGTGGGCCGGCAGATCGCCGAGACCGTCATGCTGCACCAGCAGGTGGGCCGCCGCGAGGCACTGGCGCGCGCCACCGAGATGCTGCGGCTGGTGCAGATCCCCGAGCCGCAGCGGCGCGTGAACGAGTATCCGCACCAGCTCTCGGGCGGCATGCGCCAGCGCGTGATGATCGCGCTGGCCCTGGCCTGCCATCCCGAACTGCTGATCGCCGACGAGCCCACCACCGCGCTCGACGTGACGATCCAGGCCCAGATCCTCGAGCTGCTGCGCGGCCTGCAGCGCGAGCTCGGCATGGGCATCGTGATGATCACGCACGACCTCGGCGTGGTGGCCGAATGCTGCGACCGCGTGGTCGTGATGTATGCGGGGCGCAAGGTGGAGGAGGCCGACGTGCTCGACCTGTTCGAGCGGCCGCTGCATCCCTACACGCGCGCGCTGATGGCCTCGATGCCATCGATGAACACGCACAGCGCGCGGTTGACCGAGATCCCCGGCATCGTGCCCTCGCCGCACGAGGCGGTGCGCGGCTGCGCCTTCGCGCCGCGCTGCGGTTTCGCGAGCGAGCGCTGCCGCAACGAGGTGCCGCCGCTCGAGGAACACGGCGCGGGTGCGTCGCACCTGTCGGCCTGTTTCCATGTCGAGGAGCTGGTGCGCACGACCGAAGTACCGACGGCCCAGGCCGTCCTGATGCAGGAGGCCGGCGCATGAGCACGAACGCGACAACCGAGGCGGGCACGCCCCTGCTCGAGGTGCGCGACCTGCGCAAGCACTACCAGTCGCCGGGCTCGTGGATCTCGCGGCGCAAGGCCTCGAAGGTCTATGCGGTCGACGGCGTGTCGTTCTCGGTGGCCGCGGGCGAGACGCTGGCGCTGGTCGGCGAATCGGGCTGCGGCAAGACCACCACCGGCAAGTCGATCCTGCGCCTGATCGAGCCGACCTCGGGCACGGTGCGGCTCAACGGCCGCGACCTGCTGTCGCTCGACGCGGGCGCGATGCGCGAGCAGCGGCGCGAGATGCAGATCATCTTCCAGGACCCCTACGCCTCGCTCAATCCGCGCATGACGGCCGGCGAGCTGGTGGCGGAGCCGCTGCGCAACTTCGGCGAGTCGAACGGCGCGCAGCGCAACGAGCGCGTGGCGTGGCTGTTCTCGAAGGTCGGCCTGCGGCCCGAGGCCATGAAGAAGCTGCCGCACGAGTTCTCGGGCGGCCAGCGCCAGCGCCTGGGCATCGCGCGCGCGCTGGCGCTGAACCCGAAGCTGATCGTCTGCGACGAGCCGGTATCGGCGCTCGACGTGTCGGTGCAGGCGCAGGTCATCAACCTGCTGACCGACCTGCAGGCCGAGTTCGGCATCGCCTACCTGTTCGTCGCGCACGACCTCGCGGTGGTGCGCCACATCAGCCACCGCGTGGCCGTGATGTACCTCGGCAAGATCGTCGAGATCGCCGGGCGCGACACGCTGTTTCGCGCGCCGCTGCATCCCTACACCGAGATCCTGCTGTCGGCGGTGCCCGTGCCCGACCCGCGCGTGCGCACGCAGCGCCGGCTGCTCAAGGGCGATCCGCCCAACCCGGCCGCGCCGCCCTCGGGCTGCCGCTTTCACACGCGCTGCCCGATGGCGCAGGCGCGCTGCGCCGAGGAGGAGCCGGTGCTCGAACAAAAGACGGCGGGCCAATGGGTGGCCTGCCATTTCCGCTGACTGCAAATCCACTCACACAAGGAAAGCGATACCGATGATTGCCGAATACGACAAGCTCGATGCCGTGGCCATGGCCGACCTGGTCCGCCGCCGCGAGCTCAAGGCAGAGGAACTCCTCGACGAGGCCATTGCCCGCACCGAGGCGCGCGACACCGTGCTCAACGCCGTCACCACGCGCTTCTTCGACCTCGCGCGCGACCGCATCGCGCAGGGCCTGCCCGACGGCCCGCTGCGCGGCGTGCCCTTCCTGCTCAAGGACCTGGGCGTGTTCTACGCCGGCACCAAAACCACCAGCGCCTCGCGCCTGTTCGCCGACTTCAGCTCGCCGATCGACAGCACCCTGGCCGAGCGCTACGTGCGCGCCGGCCTCGTGATCTTCGGCAAGTCGAGCCTGTCGGAATTCGGCATCAGCGCCACCAACGAGCCCGAGATGTTCGGCCCCTGCCGCAACCCGTGGAGCCTGGAGCACACCACGGGCGGCTCGAGCGGCGGTGCCGCCGCGGCCGTGGCCGGCGGCATCATCCCGAGCGCGCACGCGGCCGACGGCGGCGGCTCGATCCGCATCCCCGCTTCGCACTGCGGCCTGTTCGGCCTCAAGCCCACGCGCGCGCGCGTGCCGCTCGGCCCGCACATCAGCGAGAGCTGGGCCGGCATGACCATCCATCACGTGGTGACGCGCTCGGTGCGCGACAGCGCCGTGCTGCTCGACGTCTCGCAGGGCGCCGCGCCCGGCGATCCGTACTGGGCGCCGCCGCCCGCGGCCTCGTACCTCGAGCTGACGAAGCGTGATCCGCAGCGCCTGCGCATCGCCGTCTCGCTCAAGTCCTTCGAGGCCGTGGCGCTCGATCCGCAGGTACGCGCCGGCGTCGAGAACGCGGCGAAGCTGTGCGAATCCCTGGGCCACCAGGTCGAGTGGGTCGATCCCGCGCTGGACGACGTGATCTCCGACGACGAGTACATCCAGTGCCGCGCCGACATCATCCACGCCAGCATGTACACCTCGCTGCTGCGCCGCAACCGGCAACTGGGCCGCGACTTCAGCGGCCGCGACCTGCAGCGCGTGACCGCGCTGTTCGCCGAGGCCGGCCGCGAGGTCAGCGCGCAGACCTACCTCAACGCCATCCAGACCCTGCAGCGCGCGAGCCGCGCCCTGGGCCAGCAGTTCGAGAAGTGGGACGTGCTGCTCGGACCCGTCTGCGCCACGCCGCCGCACAAGCTCGGCGTGGTCGACATGGAGAGCACCGACCTCGCGAGCTACAAGGCCATCGCGCGCAGCCACACGGGCTACACCTCGATCTGGAACGTGGCCGGCAACCCCGCGATGTCGGTGCCGCTGCACTGGTCGAAGGAAGGCCTGCCGATCGGCGTGCAGTTCACGGGACGCTTCGGCGCGGAGGACACGCTGTACCAGCTCGCGGGGCAGATCGAGCGCGCGGCGCCGTGGGCGGACCGCCGGCCGGAAGCGTTTCCGGCCACGTCCTGAAGTTGTCCCGCGCCCCTAGCGCCGCGCGGTGAGCCACTGCGACGGCGTCAATGCCGCCGCGACCACGCGCACCTCGCCGATGTTGCCGAAGAAGCCGTCGGCGCGGTCGCCGTCCCACGAGCCGCCGCCCACCACCCAGGGCGAGCTCGCCGACAGCGTGGCGAGGCCGGGGATCGCGGCGGCGTTGCGCAGCACCGGTGCGCCTTCGACGTACATGGTGGTGTCGTGCGAGACCGGGTCGTTCACGATGGCGATGTGCACCCAGCGGTCGGCGATCACCTCGCCCGACCAGTTGGCCTTGGGCTCGCGCCGGCCCGCGGGGCTCGGCACCACCTCCCACTGCACCTCGCGCAGGCTCGAGATCGCGAACAGCATCGGCGGCGATTCACCGTCGCCGCCCGCATAGCCCGCGAGGTCGCCGCGGCGGCCGTCGCGCGTCATGATGTTCATCCACGCCTGGTTGCCGCTGGTCCAGCTCTTGTCGATCTTGACGAAGGCCTCGACCGTGTAGCCGCTCTCCAGCGTCTGCGCATTGATCGGCGCGCTGGCGTCGGTGAGGAAGTAGCTCAGGCGCGGCGTGTTCTTGTTGGTGTTGAGGAAACGCACCGAGCCCGGCGCCGCCGACAGGTGGTGGCGGTCGTCGGTCCAGACCACGTCGCCATTGGCCGCGCCCTTCACGCCGCCCTGGTCGAGCGCATCGCGGTGCAGCGGGTTGTTGCCCGTGACGTCGGCCACCACCGTGCCCGGCAGCACCGGCTGGTTGAGCGCGCCGCCGAAGAAGCGCCAGTGCGCCAGCGTGTTCGCGACCTTCGGATAGTCCTCCGCGTCGGCGGCGGGGCGCTGCGCGACGGTCTCGGGATCCTTGTAGTTGGCGAGGATCATCGCGCGCGCCTTGTCGACCAGCGAACCCTCGATGACCGCGCTGCCGCTGGCGAAGGCCTTGTTGAAGCCGGCGAAGCGCTGCGCGAAATCCATTTCGATCTCGAAGGCCTCGTTGGGCGTGATCAGCACCGCCTGGTCGAAGGCGTTGAGCGTGGCGGCCGGCTTCTGCGGCACCCACGGCGAGAACGACAGCACCTTGATCTTCTTGTTCGTCAGGTCGAACTCGTAGAGGCGCATCAGGCCGTTGCCGCCCTGGTAGGCCATCTGGTAGTCCACCACCATCTCCTCGACCTTGTGGCCGAAGTCGTTGGTCTTCGTGAGGTGCGCGGCGCCATGGTGGTGGCCGTTGAGCGTCATGAAGATCTGGTCGTTGTCGCGGATCAGCTTCTCCCACAGCATCTTGCCGTAGTCGGTCTCGAGCGGACTGGTGCCGTCGGCATCGATATTGAGCAGCTGGTGGTTCGACAGGATCACCGGCAAGGTCGGGTTCTTCGCGATCACCTGGCGCGCCCAGGCGATGCCCGCGGCGGAGATGCGCCACGACAGCGACAGCACCATGAACTTCTGGCCCTGCGCCTCGAACACGTGGTACTCGTGGAAACCGCTCGGGTCGCGCCCGCCGAAGGTGGCCTGCTTCTTCGCGCGCTCGGTGCCGAACCACTGGATGTAGGGCTCCTTGCTCGGGTCGCGGTCGGCGTCGGTGCCGCCGACCGGGTCGACGCCGTAGTCGACGTCGCGCAGCACGTCGTGGTTGCCGGCCAGCACGCTGTAGGGCAGCTTCGCGTCCTCGAGCAGCTTCATCGCCGCATCGGCCACCTTCCACTGGTCGGGCTTGCCGACCTGGTCGACCACGTCGCCGAGGTGGATGGTGAAGGGGATGTTGAGCGCCTTGGCGTTGTCGGCGATCCACTTCGTCTGCGCGGCGAAGGGCGCGCTGCCGAAGCGCTTGTCGTACTGGTCGCTCTCGGCCGCGGTGGCGTAGCGTGCATAGAACTGGGTGTCGGGCATCACGGCCAGCGCGAAGCTCGAGATCTTCGCGGCGACCGCTGGCGCCGGTGCCGGCGCGGGGGCCGCCGGGGCGGGCGCGGGCAGGGCGCCCAGCACCGGCGAGCCGCCGCCACCACCGCCACAGGCGGCGAGCAGCGCGCCGCTGCCGCCGAGGGTCAGCAGCGAGGCGCCGAGCTTGAGCAGGTCGCGCCGCGGCGGCGTGGTGGATTCGGGTGCGGAAGGCGAGGCGTCGCGCGGCTCGGTCGTGCCGCGCGGATCGTCGGGGAAATTCATTGCAAGCTGAACGAAAGGATGAAGGCGCGCAGCGTAGGAAGACGGGGTGACGTGGGCGTGTCAGCGGCGTGACGCTTGCGGCTGTCATGTAGATCGCGCGCCGGACGCTTGAAGCGACGCCCGGCGCGAATCGAAGCGCCGATCAATGCGCGCTGGCAGTCGGCCGAATGACGATCTCGCTCGTGTCCACGTCCTCGGGCTGCGAGATCGCGAAGTCGATGGCGCGCGCGATCGCCGATGCGCTGATGGCCACTTTCCTGAACTCCTTCATCTCGTCGCGGCCCTTCTGGTCCGAGATGGTGTCGGCCAGTTCCGATTCGGTCACGCCTGGGCTGATCGTCGTGACGCGGATGTCCTGGTGCTCCTGGCGCAGGCCCTCGGAGAGGGCCCAGACCGCGTACTTGGTCGCGCAATAGACGGCCGCCGTGGGCGAGACGGCGTGCGCACCGATCGACGCGACGTTCACCACGTGGCCCGCGCCCTGCTTCTGCATGGTGGGCAGCACGGCGGCAATGCCGTGCAGCACGCCGCGGATGTTGACGTCGATCATCCGGTCCCATTCCTCGAGCTTGAGCGAGGCGAGCGGCGACAGGGGCATGACGCCGGCGTTGTTGACGATGACGTCGATGCGGCCGAAGCGCGCGATGGCGTGGGCCGCGAAGGCCTGCACGTCCTCGCGCCGCGTCACGTCGAGTGCGCGGGCCTCGGCGATGCCGCCGGCGGCGACGATGTCCGCGACGATCCGATCCAGCCGCTCGGTGCGCCGCGCGCCGAGCAGCACGGTGGCGCCGTTCTGCGCGAGCAGGCGGGCGGTGGCTTCGCCGATGCCGCTGCTGGCGCCGGTGATGAGGATGACCTTGGAAGTCTTTGCGTTCATGGTGGGTTCTTTCTGGGGTTGGAGAAGAGGGTTCGGGTCATCGGGGGGCGCCGGGCGCGACGCGCCTGAGCACCATCCCGCCGTGATGCAGCACGCCATCGATGAAGTCGCCATCGGCCGTGAAGCCCGTGTCGTCGACGTACTCGATGTGGTTGCCTTCGATGACGTAGCGGCCGCGGTAGGCGCTCTCGCGATTGCCGCGCGCCTCGTCATAGCGGCCGTTGGGAAGCAGCTGATGGCGCACGTGGCCGTCGCCGGTCACCCACATGCCGAGATAGGGATGCGTTGTCATGTCCGATTCCTTGGAAGATCGAGCCTGGGCTCGGTGGGGGGCGGCGAGGGCCGTGCCGAGGGCCAGGAGCCCGAGGCTCAGCAGACCGCGCCGCGTGGGTTTCCGGCGCTTGCAGGCTGCTGGAGAAGGGGTGGTTCGTGAAGTCATGGGCTCACTTTAGGAAGGCGCGGCGGTTAAGAGAACTCCCCGATCGCTGACTGCGCCGGTTAGCATTGCTAACCAATGGACGCCGACTTCAACCTGTTGCGCTTCTTCCTCGCGGTCGCGAAGGCGCAGAACTTCCGCGCCGCCGCGGACCATCTGGGCGTCACGCGTTCGGCCGTCAGCCAGGGCATCCGGCGGCTCGAGGACAGCCTGGGCATCGCGCTGGTCCAGCGCTCGACGCGCCACGTGCGCCTGACCGAGGCGGGCGAAGCGCTGCACCGGCAGATTGCCGAGCCGCTGTCGACGGTGGGCGCGGCGCTGGAGGAGGCCGCGGTCGAAGGCCCCTCGCGCGGCGTGCTGCGGGTGGCGGTGACCTCGATCGCCGAGCGCTTCCTCTCGGGCCCGCTGATCGGCAGCTTCGCGGCGGCCCATCCCGGCGTCACGCTCGACGTGACCGTGACCGACGACGAGTCGGACATCGTCGCCGCGGGCTTCGATGCCGGCGTGCGGCTCGGCGAGGTCATCGAGCAGGACATGGTGGCGGTCCCGCTCACCGGGCCGCAGCGCCAGATGGTCGTGGCGAGCCCGGCCTACCTGGCCGCGCACGGCGTGCCGACGCATCCGCGCGAGCTGCTCGCGCATTGCTGCATCGGATGGCGCCGTTCGCTCAAGGAAGCGCCGTACCGCTGGGAGTTCCGCGAGGACGGACGCGACTTCGCGCTGACGGTGGAACCGAGGATCACCACCAACGACATGCTGCTGATGATCCGCACCGCGCTCGCGGACACCGGCATCACGATCGGCATGGAGGAGACCTTCCGGCCCTACATCGATCGCGGCGAACTGGTCTCGGTGCTCGACGATTTCCTGCCGAGCTTCGCGGGCTTCTTCCTGTACTTTCCGAGCCGCCGGAACCAGCCGCGCAAGTTGCGCGCGCTGGTCGATCACGTCAGGGCCTTCGCGCAACGCTGAGCCCGTGCCGTGGGTGCCCGGCACGGCATCGCCGGTGTCGCGCAACCCCACGTTCGGGGGAGGCCGCGAGGCCCGGCGCGGCCGGGGCTTTGGCGACAATGGACCGATGCTTCTTTCTCCTCCGAGCGGTATGGATCGTGTGCAGGGTCTGGCGGCGCGGCTGGGTTGCAGCGTGGCCGTCCATTGCGAGCCCTATGGCCGCCCCAAGGCCGCCGTGATGGGCGGTGTCTCGAGCCTCGCGATGACGCTCAAGGCGTTCGGCGGGCGCTGGGACAGGACGGAGCGGGTCTACGTCTTCGCCAGCTGGTCGATGCTCGAGGCCGCCCTGGCGCATTGCGTCGCGCACGGGAGCGACTCCCCCCGTGTCGGCTCCGGCGCTCCGGCCACATGTCACGCGCGACCCGCAATGCACCTTCGGCTATCGGTCTCCGAAGGGTCTATGAAGAAATGAATATGGAAGTTTTACAAAAAATGTAGCCAAATAGCGCTTCCCCGTGCGGATCGCGGTTCGGCGCAGCGCGCTTCCGTCACCCGCGGGGAAGTTCAGGGCCGGCCCTGGACCATTCGACGGGCCGGGCAGGCGACGTGGCGTCGCGCGCTTGGGGAGGAAGGGCCTCGAGGCCCAGGGGACGATCCGTAGAGAAAGCGTGAATGAGCCATGGATCATCGTGCCGCTTCAATGGCGGTTGACTCGTTCGGGTCGAACTCGTTTTCGGTCGACATCGAGCTGCCCGTGCTCCTCAATGGGCGACGCCAGACCAGTCCGGCGCGAGTCGTCTTCAAGAAAATCCCCCGCGAAGCGCTCACCCGCTGGATGCTCGACCAGGACGGCTGCTACCGCTCGGACAAGGACCTCCTGACCGAGGTGCTGCTGGACGTGGTGAACCCCTACAGGCCCACGCAGCGCTCGGCCACGTCGATGCTCAACGATGCGATCGGCGACGAGCGGACCGCGGCGTTCCTCGTCGCGGTTTTCCTCCAGCATTGCCAGGCGCCCGGACCCGGGCAGACGCTGCTCCAGGACCCGGGCTGAAACGATCCTCGCGCCGTGTCAGCGCGGCACCGGGCCCGTGCTCGCGCGCTCCATCAGCCGCACCGGCAAGGCGACGGGCGCCGCGGCCGAACCCGCGCCCAGCCGCGCCAGCAACTGCCGTCCCGCCTGCTCGCCGATCTCGCGGATCGGCAGGTGCACGGTGGTCAGCGGCGGATGCAGGTAGGGCGCGAAGTCGTTGTCGTTGAAGCTCGCGACCGACAGCCGGCGCGGCACCTCGATGCCGGCCTGGTCGAGCGCGGCCAGCGCGCCGGCCGCGAGGTAGTCGCTGCCGCAGACGATGGCGCTGACCGGGGGCTCGCGGCGCGCGATGGCCTGCATGGCTTCGAAGCCTTCGCGAAAGCCGTGCTCGGTCTCGACCACGGCATCGCCGTGCAGCGCGAGCGAGCGCTCGGCCATCGCGAGCTTGAGGTCGCGCAGCCGGCGCCGGGCGCGCTCGCTGTCCGCGGTGCGCCCGCCGATGTAGCCGAGGCTGCGATGGCCGAGCGCGCGCAGGTGCTCGACGACCAGCACGGCGGCGGCCTGCTCGTCGAAGCCGATGCTGCTGCCGGTGGCATCGGGCGGCGCCCACATGCACACGAAGGGCGTGTGGCTCGCGCCGAGCATGGCGAGCACCTGCGGCGGCTGCTCGGCACCGAGCAGCGCCACCGCGTCGACGCCGCGCTCGAGCAGCGTGCGCAGGATGGCCGTGTCGCCGGTGGCCCGCGGCTCGGGCGCGGACAGCAGCAGCGTGTAGCCGCCGGCGGCCAGCGTCGTTTCGAGCGCCTGGATCAGCGCCGGGAACGACGAGCTGCCGAAGCGCGGCACGATCGCGCCGACCGTCATCGTGCGGCGCATCGCGAGCGCGCGCGCGGTGCCGTTGGCCACATAGCCGAGCTGCTCGACCGCCGCCATCACGCGCAGCCGGGTCGGCTCGCTGATCATGTCCGGCCGGCTCAGCACGCGCGACACGGTGCCGGTCGACACGTCCGCGAGCGCCGCGACATCGGCCAGCGAGGCGGCGCGGGCGGCGGGCGCCCGTGGGGTGGAAGGGGAGCGGGTGGCGGTCATGAGCGGGCGATGGACAGCGCATGTTAGCCGCCCCGTGCAAGCGCATGCATGCCTAGGTGCTAACCCCGGGGTCGCCTGGATTCGATTGCTCCTATGCTTCGTGCAAGCGCTTGCACCAACCGCCTGGAACGCGCTGGCGGGCCCACGAATGGAGACAGTCCGATGCATCCGATCCCAACGCTTCGCCGCGCGCTGCTCGCTGCCGCCGCGCTCGCCGCCGCCTGCACGGCGGCACCGGTCGCGCTGGCGCAGCCCGCCGCCTGGCCCGTTCCCGGCAAGCCGATCCGCATCGTCGTGCCCTTCCCCGCGGGCTCGGGCTCCGACGTCACGGCCCGGGTGATCGCCAAGCTGATGACCGATGAGCTCGGTGGCGCGCCCGTGATCGTCGACAACAAGCCCGGCGCCGGCACCTTCATCGGCGCGCAGGAGGTGGCGCGCGCTCCCGCCGACGGCCACACGCTGCTCTACACCATCGTCATCACGCACACGCAGAACCCGCACCTGTATTCGAAGCTGCCCTACGACCCGGTCAGGGACTTCACGCCGCTGGCGCAGATGGTGAAGTCGGCCACGGTGCTGATCGCGCCGCCCGATGCGCCGTTCAGGAACATCGGCGAACTCGTGGCCTATGCCAGGGCGAACCCGGGCAAGCTCAACTACGCCTCGTTCTCGCAGGGCTCGACCTCGCACCTGAATGGCGAACTGCTGCAGATGCGCACCGGCACGAAGATGACGCACGTGCCCTACAAGGGCACGGCCGATGCCTCGCGCGCGCTGGTCGCGGGCGAGGTGCAGCTGTACTTCGACGGCACCGCCACGGCGGTGCAACTGATCAAGGCCGGCAAGGCCATCGGCCTCGGCACGGCCACGCCGGCGCGCGTGCCGGTGCTGCCCGACATGCCGACCATCGCCGAGCAGGGCGTGAAGGGCCTGGACATCGTGGGCTGGCAGGGCATCTTCGGGCCCGGCCACATGGACCCCGCCGTCGCGAAGAGGATCGGCGACCTGCTCGCGAAGATCGCGCGCTCGCCCGAGATGCTCAAGCTGATCGAGACGCAGGGCAACGAACCATCGGGCGCCTCGGGCCCCGCCTTCGCCGCCATCGTGAAGAACGACAGCGAGCGCTGGGGCGAGGTCATCAAGGCCGCCAACATCAAGCTCGACTGAGCGCAGGAGACATCGGAATGTTCGACACCATCATCCGCGGCGGCACGCTGGTCGACGGCAGCGGAGACCCGCGCTTCACGGGCGACATCGGCATCGTCGGCGGGCGCATCGCCGAGGTCGGCGGCAGGCTCGGTGCCGCGCATCGCGAGATCGATGCGCACGGCGCCATCGTCACGCCCGGCTGGGTCGACGTGCACACGCACTACGACGGCCAGGTGACCTGGGACCCCTATCTCAGTCCTTCCACCGACCATGGCGTGACCAGTGTCGTGATGGGCAACTGCGGCGTCGGCTTCGCGCCGGTGCACCGCGACAGGCGCGAGTGGCTCATCAGCGTGATGGAGGGCGTGGAGGACATTCCGGGCACCGTGCTGGCCGAGGGCATCGACTGGCAGTGGGAGAGCTTCCCCGAGTACCTCGACGCGCTCGAGCGCATGCCGCGCGCGCTCGACGTCGGCGCGCAGATTCCGCACTCGGCGCTGCGCACCTACGTGATGGGCGAGCGCGGCATCACGCACGACGAGGCCACGCCCGCCGACATCCAGGCCATGGTGCAACTGGTGCGCGAGGGCATGCGGGCCGGCGCGCTGGGCTTCTCGACCAGCCGCACCATCATCCACAAGTACCAGGGTCGCAAGTACCCGCCGGGCACCTTCGCCTCGCCCGACGAGATCCTCGGCATCGCGCGCGTGCTCGGCGAGGTCGGCCACGGCGTCTTCCAGATGACGTCGAACCACTACCAGATGGAGACCGAGCTGCCGTGGATGACGCAGCTCGCGCGCGAGAACAACCTGCCGGTGGCCTTCGCGCTGGTGCAGACCGACCAGACGCCCGACACCTGGAAGCGCCTGCTGGCCGCGCTCGACGAGACCCACCGGCAGAACGTGCCGCTCTATGGCGCCGTGGCGGGCCGGCCCGCGGGCATCCTGATGGCCTGGCTCGGTTCCACCCATCCGTTCATGGCGCATCCGCTGTGGCAGCAGATCGCGCCGCTGCCCTGGGACGAGAAGCTCGCGCGCCTGCGCGACCCGGCGGTGCGCGCGCAGCTGACCGACATGGACGCGCTGGCCGGCGCGGCCCGGCACGACAGCCGCATGGCCTACCTGACGCAGAGCTTCCACAAGATGTATGCGCTGGGCGCCGAGCCCGACTACGAGCCGCCGCAGGAACGCAGCGTGGCCGCGATCGCGCAGCGCGAGGGACGCACACCGCTGGAGGTGGTCTACGACATGCTGATGGACCTCGACGGCAAGGGCATCGTCTACTTCCCGAGCTTCAACTACGCCTACAACGACCTGAGCCAGCTGCATGCCGAGCTGCAGCATCCGCGCACGATGATGAGCCTGGCCGATGGCGGCGCGCACTGCGGCTACATCTGCGACGTCAGCATGCCGACCTACATGCTCACCCACTGGGCGCGCGACCGCAGCCGCGGACCCACGCTGCCGCTCGAGCTGATGGTGCAGCGGCAGACGCGCGACACCGCGCGCATCTACGGCCTGGAGGACCGCGGCCTGCTGCGGCCGGGCTACCTGGCCGACATCAACATCATCGATTTCGACCGGCTGCGCATCCCGCCGCCCCATGTCGCCTTCGACCTGCCGGCCGGCGGACGGCGATTGGTGCAGACCGCCGAGGGCTATCGCGCGACGCTGAAGGCGGGGCAGACCATCATGGAGAACGGGGAGCGCACGGGGGCGCTGCCCGGGAAGCTGATGCGGGGGCCGCAGCGCCGCGGGTGAGGGCGCCGTGGGACGTCAGCGCACGCAAGTGAAGCTGCTGGCGAGATCGACGTCGCCCGTCCCGTTGTAGCGCGGCCAGGCCGGGTACTCGCACAGCGGACGGGTGCGGCCGTTGTTGCCGGCGTTGGCGTCCGCCACCGTGGGATTGGAGGGCGCGAGGCCCTGCTCGACCCAGCGTTCGAGCGCATCGACCGAGTCGAAGCGCACGTCGTAGGCGCCGCCGCCGTGCCCGTAGCCGGGCACCTCGTAGTACTTGAGGAAGGCGTCGACCCGCGCGCTGCCCATCGCCGCGACGGCGCGCCGATGGAACTCCTCGGACGAGCCCGCGGGAATGAGTGGATCGGCCATGCCGTGCACGATCAGCACCTTGCCGCCCTTGTTCGCGAACGCGCTCAGATCGGGGTTGACGTCCAGCCGCGACGAGATGTAGCGCAGCCGCTGCTGGACATAGCCGTTCGCGTCGACGGCGAAGAGGAAGGGGTCGTAGCTGGCATCGCGGTAGACCATGTACTTCACGAAGGACTCGCCGATGTAGGTCGCGAACGCCATGTCGAAGCGCGAGGGCGTGGCCGGTGCGCTGCTGCCCATCGCGGGAATGACGCCGCCGTCGAAGATGTTGAGCGCGGCATAGCCGTCGGTGCCGTTGGCCAGCAGGTAGGGCAGCTTCAGCGGCGTGGCATAGGCACGGAAGCCCCCGATCTGGGCCGTCGACAGGCAGCCGTCGCCGCTGTCGGCGGCGCCCGGGCAGGCGAGAGTCGCGGGATCGAAGGCGCAGGCCGAGACCTTGGCGATCACGCCGTCCGTCGCGCCATCGAGCGCATCGCAGGCCGCGACCACCGAGCGGGTCAGCAGCTGCTGCTTGGCCGGGTTCGACCAGGCGCCGGGCGCGGCGAGCGCCTTCGAGGTGATCGCGTAGTTGGTCAGCATGCCCGTCAGCGACCAGGCGGGAAAGTAGGCGATGACACCGTCGTAGAGCGCGGGCCAGCGGTCCGCGACGTAGAGCGCCTCGCGGCCGCCGCCGGAGCCGCCGGCCGCATAGGTGCGCACGGGCGCCGCGCCGTAGCGCCGCGCGATCAGTTTCACCGCGACGTCGCGCGTCTTGCGCAGCTGGTCGCCGAAGTAGTTCTCGAGCGCCTCGTCGTTGAGCGCGAAGCTGGCCTCGGCGGCACTGCCGCTGTGTCCCGAATCGCTGCCGAAGGCGGCATAGCCGCGCGCCAGCGGCGTGGCGAGGCCCGAGGCACCGGGTGCGTTGCCGTTGCCCGCGATCACGCTGCCGTCGTAGCCGCCGCCCGTGAGCTGCATGGCCTTGCGGTTCCAGGCGGTCGGCAGGGCCAGGTCGAACTGGATCGGAGGAGCGCTGGCGTCGACCGGTGCGATCGATCCGGTGACGCGGCAGTACTCGCCGACCGCGGTCGATCCACTGCCCGCGGGCGCCACGAGCGTGGTGCTGGAGACCACGGCGCCCGAGGTCGGCAACGCGATGTCGGTGGCGGGGATGCCGAGCCCGTTCAAGGCGGCGCAGGCCTCGGCCGCGCTCAGAGCGGGTGCGGGAGGCGGCGCGGGCGTATTGGAGGCCGGCGCGGGCGCGGGAGCGAGGCCCGAAGCCACCGGGGCGAATCCGCCGCCTCCGCCGCCGCCACCGCATCCGGCCTGCACCGCGAGCGCGATGACCGAGACCGCGAGCGAGATCCTTCGCTTCGAAATCTGGGTCGCGGGGGTGTAGCTCTTTTTCATCTCGTCGTCTCCTGCGTCCGTGTTGGAAATTCCTGTCGCCTCATCGCCCGCGATAGACCGGCGGGCGCTTCTCCATGAAGGCACGCGGCCCTTCGCGCGCGTCCTCGCTGGCGAACACCGTGGCCTTGGCCTGGTTCTCGAGCGCGAAGCCTTCGGCGAGCGACAGCCCGCTGGCGGCGCGCGCGGTGCGCTTGATCGCCCGCAGCGCGAGCGGCCCGTTGCCTGCGATGCGTTCGGCCAGCGCGCGTGCCTCGGTCATCAGCGCCGGACCCGGCACCACGCGGTTGACCAGGCCGATCTCGCGGGCCCGCGCTGCGTCGATGGGTTCGCCGATCAGCATCAGTTCCATGGCCAGCGGCCACGGCAACTGCCGCGGCAGCCGCACCATCGAGCCCGCGAAGGGAATCAGCGCGCGCGTGGCCTCGGGCAGGGCGAAGCGGGCGTGCTCCGCCGCGATGCGCAGGTCCGTGCCGAGCATCAGCTCGAAGCCCGCGGCCATGCACACGCCGTTGATGGCGGCGATCACGGGCTTGTCGAGTTCGAAGTCGCGCAGGCCCGAGGCCGCGAGCACTCGCGGGTCGGACAGCAGGCGTCGGTCCCACTCGTCCTCTGGCGCGCGGGCTCCGCTCATCAGCGGCAGGGTGCGCGACAGGTCGCCGCCGGCGCAGAAGGCGCGCTCGCCGGTCGCCGTGACGATGGCCACGCGCAAGGCGTCGTCGGCCGCGAAGCGCATCACGGCATCCGCGAGCAGGCACAGCATGCGCGGCGTCAGCGCATGGTGCGTGGCGGGCGCGTCGAGCGTGATGGTGGCGATCGCGCCGTCGATGTCGAGGCGCACCGGCGGGCTCATGCGCCGCCTCCGGCGCGATCGTCGATCTCGTAAGGGATCGCGAAGGTGCGCATGAGCGCGTGCAGACGCTCGGCGTCGGGTGCGGCATCCGCCGCGGCGCGTCGGCGAAAGCGCGCATTCAACCCGCGCGCGCTGTCTTCCACCGCGACCGCCACGCCATCGAGCAGGCCGGCGTCGCGCAGGCGCTGCGTCAAGGCATGCTCGCAGGCCAGGGCCCGCAGCCGCGGCTTGTAGACCTTGCCGACGGCGGTCAGCGGGATCGCCGCGAGGACCTCGATGCGCTTGGGGAACGCGGGCCGTTCCGGAATGCGCGCATTGGCGAAGGCCGAGAGCGCCTCGGCGTCGACCCGCGATCCCGGCCGCAGCGACACGTAGGCCACCGGCAGTTCGCCCGCGTACTCGTCGGGCTCGCCCACGGCCGCGGCCAGCTCGACCTCGGGATGCTGGAGCAGCGCCGCCTCGATCACCTGCGGGTCGATGTTGTGGCTGCTGCGGATGATCAGGTCCTTGGCGCGCCCGGTCACGAACACGCGGCGCTGCGCATCGACATGGCCGATGTCGCCGGTGATCAGCCAGCCATCCTCGAAGGTGCCGGCGTTGCGGTGCGCTTCCGTGTAGCCGGGGCCCACGTTGGGGCCGCGCAGGCGCAGCACGCCGCTCTCGCCCGGCGCGCAGTCGCGGCCGTCGTGCGCGACGGCCTTGACCTCGGTGAAGGGCAGTGGAATGCCGCAGGAGCCGTGCACGCGCGGCGCGAGAAAGGGTTCGATGCTGACCACGCCCGCGCACTCGGTCATGCCGAGGATGTTGCGCACCGGGATGCCGAACTTCTGCTCGAAGGCATTGGCCAGTTCGTTGGGCAGCGGCGAGCCGCCGGTGAGCAGGGTGCGCACGCGGGCATGGTCCGCGGGTTCGGCCTCGAGCCCGAGCAGCGTCGCGATCACTGTCGGCACCGCGGCCAGCAGGCTCACGTCGTGCTGCCGCACGACGCTCCAGTAGCGCCGCACCAGTGCCGTGTTGCGCAGCCCGAGCAGGGTCGGCAGCACGATGCGCGCACCGCTCAGCAGCGCCGAGAGCCCGTAGACGAAGGAGCCGGCGACATGGAACAGCGGGAAGCCGTTGAGGATCGTGTCGTCCTCGCGCATCGCATACAGCTGGGCCGCGCTCCAGGCGGCATGCAGCTGGTTGCGCTGCGTGTGCTGCGCGAGCTTGGGCGCGCCGGTCGTGCCGCCGGTGTGGAAGAGGGCGGCCAGTCCGTCGGTAGATCGTGCTGGAAGCGCCGCATCCGGCGCCATCCGCGACAGGGCCGTGTCGAAGTCGATCGCGCCCGGCGCCCCGCCGACGGCGAGCACCTGGCGCAGCGCGGGGCAGGCGTCGGCCAGCGTCGCGGCACGCGACCAGATGTCGAGCTCGGGATGCGGGCCCAGCGCCACCAGGATGTTCGCGCCCGAGGCCCGCACGAGTTCGGCCAGGTGCGCGGCGTCGAGCAGGTAGTTGATCGGGCAGACGATGCCCGCGGTCTCGGCGCCCAGCAGCGTCAGCCAGGCCTGCGGAATGGCCGGCAGCAGCATCGCGACGCGCGGCGTCTCGCCGGGCACGAGGCTGGCGAAGAGATTCGCGGCGCGGCGGATGTCGGCGAGCAGGTCGGCGTAGCGCCAGTGCCGCGGCGGCGTTTCGGGATCGGCATCGGGCAGGTAGCTCAGCGCGATGCGCGTGGGGTGCCGGGCGGCGACCTCGCACAGCGCGTCGTAGACGTGGTCGTGGGCCATGAAGGAGGCGTAGGGCCGCGCTTCGATGCGCGCGAGGTCCTCCGCGTCGCGGATACGGTGGTGTTGCATGGGTCGATGGGGCGCGGTCGGCGCCCGCCTCCTGGTTGTCAGTCGCCGCGGAATCCGGAGGCCTTCACGACCGCGGCCCAGCGTGCCGCTTCCTCGCGCAGCATGCGGTCGGTGTCGGTGCGGCCCGCGCCGACGATGCTGAAGCCGGCTTCCACCAGCTTGGCGCGCGCGTCCTCGGGCTGGACGGCCTTCACGGACTCTGCACCGAGCAGGTCGAGGATGGCCGGCGGCGTGCCCTGGGGCGCCATGAGCGCGAACCAGGAGGAGATGTCGATCTTCGGATAGCCCGACTCCGCCATGGTCGGCACCTCGGGCAGCAGCGGCGAGCGCCGCGGCGCGGTGGTGGCGAGCGCGCGCATCTTGCCGCCCTTGATCTGCGCGTTGCCGAGCGCCGTGGAGACGAAGGCGGCCGCGACGTCGCCCGAAAGGATGGCCGTGACCGCGTCGCCGGTGGTCCGGTAGTGGACCGGCTCGACCTGGAAGCCGGCCGCCTCGCCGAACAGCTCGGCGCCGAAGTGGCCCGAGGTGCCGGCGCCGAAGGTGCCGAAGTTGAGCCGGCCGGTCTGCGCGCGCGCCGCCTTGACCAAGTCCGCCACCGTCCTGTGCGGCGAGTTCGCGGGCACGGCCAGCAGGAAGTCGACGCGCGCGACCTCGCTGATGCCGGTGAGCTCGCGGCTCGGCGCGTAGCCGAGCTTGCCGAAGGCGGCCGGTGCGATCGAGATCGAGCCGACCTCGCCGAGCAGCAGCGTGTAGCCGTCGGGCACGGCCTTGGCGACCGTCAGTGCCGCGATCTGCCCGCCGGCGCCGGGCTTGTTGTCGACCACCACCTGCTGCTTGAGCAGCTCCGACAGCCGGATCGCGAACAGCCGCGCCAGCACGTCGGGCGCCGTGCCGGGCGCATAGCCCACGGCCAGGCGGATCGGGCGGTCGGGATAGGCCTGTGCGCGGGCGGCGAGGGGCCACTGCGCGAGGGTGGGCACCAGGGAGGCGGCGAGCAGGGCGCGGCGTGAGAGCGTCATGGGGATTCCTTTGGCCGCCAGTGTCGCGATGGGGGACTTTTCGTCTGTCCCCCGCGATGTAGACAGGGCGCGCCCTGAGGGGGAAACCCGGTGCGGCCCGAAGGCGCCGCGCCGATAGGCTCCGGGCATCCCATCGGTTGTGTCCATGCAGCTTATCCCTCTTTCGTCCGCCACGCCCGCGCTCGCCACCAGCGCGGACGGACGCGCCGTGGATGCCATGGCGGGACTGATCGCCTGCATCGGCGGCCACGGCTTCGCCAACGACGCGCTGGCGCAGCTCAACCGCTGGCTGCCGGTCTCATGGCTGTCGGTGTTCCGGCTGTCGGACCATGCGCCGCCGCGCATGCCCGCGTCGGGCAGCTACCGCGCGCCCGACGGCACCGCGGAATCGTGGGCCGTGTACCGCTCTTCGCTGTATCGGCAGGACCAGACCTTTCTCGCGGCGCGCGAGCAGATCGGCCAGGCCCGCTGCACGCTCGTGCACTGGCACGCGAAGGAGATTCCGGCCCCGCATCGCGAGCGCATCTACACGCGGCACGGCCTGCGCGAGCGGCTCTCGGTGGTCTGCAAGGACCAGGACGATGGCCTGCTGGCGATCAACCTCTACCGGCACGAGAGCCTGCCGCTCTTCACGGACGAGGAGATCGAGTGGGTCGGCATGGGCGCGCCGATCCTGACCTCCTGCGTGCAGCGCCACCTCGACCTCGCCGGTGCACGCGAGCAATCCTTCGATGCCCGGCTGTCGGGGCTCACGCGCAGGGAGCGCGAGGTCTGCGAGCGCATGCTCAAGGGCTGGACCTACGAAGGCATCGCCAGCGATCTCGGCATTTCCGCCGGCACGGTCAAGACCTTCAGGGACCGTGCCTTCGATCGCCTGGGCATCCACCACCGCAACGAGCTGTTCGCATTGGTGCTGGTGAACACGCCCTAGACGTGCAGCGCCGCGAGCGCGCCGATCGAGATGCCGGCGAGCGCTACGCCGTACATGGCGCGCTCCAGCCACTTCCTGCGCGTCAGCAGCGCGATGGCCGCGAGAGCGATCGACACCTGCAGCACCGTGGTGGCCTGCGCCCAGCGGTGGTGCTGGTGCATCTGTTCCTCGGAGGCCGTGTCCCAGCGGACGGACTCTTCCTCGAGCTTCTTGGCCGCGGCCTGGATCTCGCCCTTCTCCTGCTCGTAGCGCGTCACCTTCACCTGCCAGCCCTGGCGCCGGGCGTCATCGGTGGCGGTGTCGCGCGCGAACTCGGCCAGCGCCTGCTTGGTGCTCTTCGACTGGAAGTAATTCCACTGGTTCGAGGCCTCGGTCTTCTTGATGGCCGCGTTGTTCTTGTAGAGCCCGGCATTGGCCTGCGTGGCGCCGCCCATGTACGCGAAGATCGCGCCGATGGTGGCGATGGCCGCGGTGCAGACGGCGATCTTTCCCGTGACGCTCATGCCGGCGCCCTCGGCCGCATCGCCGTGGCCATGGCCGCCGGACGCGGCGTGTTCGAGTTCGTGGTCGTGCGGGCCGTGCACGTGGAATCCGTGTCCTGACATGGGGTCCTTTGTTTTCAGAAAGATATGGAGCGGCGCGGGAGTATGCATGGGCGTGGCGCGGTTGCGGCCTTGGGGAAAGTCCTGTCGGCTGAGGCTGCCTGCCAGGGGCGGCCGCGGGTTCACTTCCATAATGGCGGCCAGTCCAGCTCTCTCGAAACCCCCGCAGACATGTCCGTCACCAAAGCCGCCACGCCGCGTCGCGCCCCCCGGGGCGAAAAATCCGAGCGCACCCAGGCGAGCCTGCTGGCGGCGGCGCGCGAGGTCTTCGCCGAGCGCGGTTTCGAGCGCTCGACGACCTCGGAGATCGCCCAGCGCGCGGGGGTGTCGGAGGCGACGCTCTTCACCTACTTCGAAAGCAAGCGGCGCCTGTGCATCGACGTGGTGGGCCGCTGGTACGACGAGATCAGCATCGAGCTCGAGGAGCAGGTGCCGGCGATCGCCGGATTCGAGGCCAGGCTGCGCTTCGTGATCCAGCGGCACCTGACCCATCTGATGGGCGACGGCATCGGGCTGTGCGCGCTGGTCCTCGGCGAGGGGCGGATGGTCGATGCCGAGTTCTCCGGGCTCATCGCCGAACTCAAGCGGCGCTACACCTCGCCCTTCATGGCGGCGTTGAGCGAGGCGCGCGAACTCGGCGAGGTGCGCGGCGACGTGCCGCTGCGCCTGATGCGCGACATGGTGTACGGCTCGATGGAACACGTGCTGTGGGACTACGTGACCACCGGCACCAAGCCCTCCATCGCATCGACCGCCTCGCAGCTGAGCGCGATGCTGATGGCGGCGTTCTCGCTCGAGCCAGCGCCGGCGCGCGCCGCCCGCCGCTTCCAGTCCGATGTGCTCGCGGCGGTGCGCCGGCTCGAGCGCGACGCGGGTCCGGCAGAAGACGCCTCCTAGCGCGTTGGCCGGGCCGGCCGGCCGTACATCCGTCGTCCTCCAAAAAATGAGTCAGGCTCAAGCCGTGCGTGCGCGGCTGACATTGGCGTGCCTGTTGCCAACCTTGGAATTACACATGTATAGTTGAGTGACACTCAAATTTAAGGTGCGGAGACCACGATGGGACACGGTGACCCGGAGATCCAGCGCGCATTGCGCTCGGTTTCCCTCGACGACAAGTACGACGGCGGCAGCGGCGTGGCCTACCTGAGCGGCACTCAGGCGCTGGTCCGCCTGCTGCTGAACCAGGGGGAGCGGGATCGCCGCGCGGGGTTGCGTACGGGCGGCTTCGTCAGCGGCTACCGCGGCTCGCCGCTGTCGGGGCTCGACCAGGCGCTGTGGGGCGCGCAGGCCCGGCTCGAGGCGCGCGACATCCGGTTCCAGCCGGCGATCAACGAGGACCTGGCCGCCACGGCCTGCTGGGGTTCGCAACAGCTCGCGCTGTTTCCCGAGGAGGCCAGGGTCGATGGCGTCTTCGCCCTGTGGTACGGCAAGGGGCCCGGCGTCGACCGCAGCGGCGACGCGCTCAAGCACGGCAACGGCGCCGGCACCTCGCGGCTCGGCGGCGTGCTGGTGCTGGCGGCCGACGACCACACGGCCAAGTCCTCGACCTTCGGCCACCAGAGCGAGCAGGCGCTGGTGGCGGCGTTCATCCCGGTGCTGTATCCCAGCAGCGTGCAGGAGTACCTCGACCTCGGCGTGCATGGCTGGGCGATGAGCCGCCACAGCGGCCTGTGGGTGGGCATGAAATGCGTGTCGGACGTGGTGGAGACCACGGCCGTCGCCGACGTGGACCCGCAACGGGTGATGGTGAAGCTGCCGGACGCGGGCGAAGCGCCATCGCAGGACCTGCACATCCGCTGGCCCGACGTCTGGGCCGAGCAGGAGCCGCGCATCGTGCGGCACAAGCTGCCCGCCGCGCTCGCCTACTGCCGCGCCAACGGGCTCAACACGATCGCGCTCAAGACGGCCTCGTCGAGACTCGGCATCGTGTGCGCGGGCAAGAGCTACAACGACGTGCGCGAAGCCCTGCGCCTGCTGGGGTGGACCGACGCGCAGGCCGCCGAGCGCGGCGTGGCGGTGCTCAAGCTCGGCATGGTCTGGCCGCTGGAGCCGGAGATCGTGCGCGAGTTCGCGAACGGTCTCGATGAGCTGCTCGTGGTCGAGGAGAAGCGCCCGCTGATCGAGCAGCAGCTCAAGGACGAGCTCTATGCGGACGCCGTCGAGGGCCGCAAGGCCATCCGCATCTCGGGCAAGAGCCGCGGTGGCATCGGCGGGGAATGGAGCGTGGGCGCCGACGAACGCCTGCTGCGCAGCGACTACGAGCTCACGCCGCCGGAGATCGCCGCCGCGATCGCCGAACGCCTGGGCCTTCCGGTCAATGCCTTCGAGGCCGACCCGCGCGCCGCGGCGCATGGCGCACCGTCGGCGCCGGCCGCGGTGCGCAAGCCCTACTTCTGCTCGGGCTGCCCGCACAACACCTCCACCGTGGTGCCCGAAGGATCGCGCGCCATGGCCGGCATCGGCTGCCACTACATGGCGAACTGGATGGACCGCGACACCAAGGCCTACACCCACATGGGCGCCGAGGGCGTGCCGTGGATCGCGCAGCGCCTGTTCTCGACGCGCAGGCACATCTTCGTGAACCTCGGCGACGGCACGTACTTCCACTCGGGCTCGCTGGCGATCCGGCAGGCGGTGGCGGCCGATGCCTGCGTGACCTACAAGGTGCTGTTCAACGACGCGGTGGCCATGACGGGCGGACAGCCGGTGGAAGGCCAGCTCACCGTCTCGCGCATTTCCGAGCAGGTCGCCGCCGAGGGCGTGCGCCGCATCGCGGTCGTCAGCGACGACATCGGGAAGTACCGCGACGCGGGCACGCGCTTCGCCGCCGGCACGACGGTGCACGAGCGCGGCGAACTCGACCGCGTGCAGCGCCAACTCGCCGCCTTCGAGGGCGTGTCGGTGCTGATCTACGACCAGACCTGCGCGAGCGAGAAGCGCAGGCGCCGCAAGCGCGGCAGCTATCCCGACCCGGCCATCCGCTACGTCATCAATCCCGAGGTGTGCGAGGGCTGCGGCGACTGTTCGGTCAAGAGCAACTGCCTGTCGGTGGAGCCGCTGGAGACGGAGCTGGGGCGCAAGCGCAGGATCAATCAGTCGTCCTGCAACAAGGACTTCTCCTGCGCCCAGGGCTTCTGCCCGAGCTTCGTGGCGGTGAAAGGCGGCAAGCTTCGCTCGAGCCCGTCCAGGAGCGACGTGCTCGCCTGGGAGCCGCCGCCGGAGCCGGTGGTGCCCGAACTCGACGGCACCTGCGGCATCCTCGTCAACGGCGTCGGCGGAACCGGCGTGGTGACCATCGGCAGCCTGATCGGCATGGCGGCCCACCTGAGCCACCGCGGCTGCAGCGTGCTCGACATGGCGGGGCTCGCGCAGAAGGGTGGGGCGGTGTGGAGCCACGTGCAGCTCGCGCCCACGCAGTCGGCGATCCTGTCGTCGCGGATCGCGTCGGCGCAGGCGGACGTGCTGATCGGCTGCGACCTCGTCGTGAGCGCGCATCCCGACAGCCTCGCCCGCCTGCGCGAGGGCCGCACCCGCGCGGTGGTGAACCTCGACGTGGCGCCGACCTCGGAGTTCGTGAAGAACGCGGACTGGAAGCTGCCGACGCAGGCGCTGAAGGCGGCGCTGGAAAAAGCCTGCGGCGCGGACGTGCAGTGGCTCAAGGCGCAGGAGGCGGCCACCTGGGCGCTCGGCGACGCCATCTACGCCAACCTCGTCATGCTCGGCTTCGCCTGGCAGAAGGGATGGATTCCGCTGTCGTCGCAGGCGCTCGAACGCGCGATCGAACTCAACGGGCAGCAGGTCGAGAAGAACAAGCAGGCGTTCCGGCTCGGCCGCTGGTGGGCGCACGACGCGCCGCGCGTGCTCGCCGCGATGAAGCCCGCGAGCACGGTCCAGTGGCTGCCGCGCGTCAACCGCACGCCCGAGGACACCGTCGCGCGCCTGTCCGAGCGGCTGGTGGCCTATCAGGGGCTGGCGTATGCGCGCCGGTTCGCCGCCTTCGTCCAACTCGTCGACAGCCAGTGCGCCGACGAGACGCACCGTCAAAGTTTTGTGGTTGCAGTGGCGCAGAACCTTTTCAAGCTCATGGCCTACAAGGATGAGTACGAGGTCGCGCGCCTTCATTCCGATCCGGAATTCATGGATTCGATCCGCCGTCAGTTCGACGGAGAGATCCAGCTGCAATACCACCTCGCACCGCCCCTGCTCGCCAAAAAGAACGACAAGGGCGAGCTTCAGAAGACGGCCTACGGCGCCTGGATGGGCCGGGCCTTTCGCGTGCTGCGGCACGGCAAGGTGCTGCGCGGCACGCCCTTCGACATCTTCGGCTACACACACGAGCGCCGCACCGAGCGCGCGCTCGTCGAGGAGTACCGCGCCGCGATCGGCGCCGTGGTCGCGCACCTGGGCAGCCATGCATCGGAGTGCCTGGAACTCGCGCGGTTGCCGCAGCAGATTCGCGGCTACGGCCATGTGAAGAAGCGCGCGGTCGCGGCGGCGCGGGCGCGCCAGGCCGAACTCTTCGAGTCCATCACCGGCAAGCCGCTGCCGCCGGGGACGATGGCGGACGGCTACGGCAAGTACCTGGAGTACGGCTGGTGACAAACGCTTCGCAAACGACGGACCGACACAGCCGCAGCGCCGTGCGCGCGGCGGAAGGCATCCTCTCGACGCTGGACGACGGCGCGTGGCGCATCCAGATCCATCGCGCGTCCAAGCGCAATGCGCTCACGATGACCATGTTCAGCGCCCTGGCCGAGAGCCTGGGGCTGGCGCAGTCCAACGACGCCGTACGGGCGATCACCCTGTCCGGCCTCGGGCCCAATTTCTGCGCGGGCCACGACCTGAGCGCCTTCGACAGCTGGCCGCAGGGCGCGGGAGACCCGGTGCCGCGCTTCCTTCATGCATTGGCCGACGTGCGCAAGCCGCTGCTCATCGGCGTGCACGGCTCGGCCGCCGGCATTGGCGTGACGATGCTGCTGCACGCGGACTGGGTGGTCGCGACACCCGACGCGGTCATGAAGCTGCCGTTCGTCGACCTGGGCATCGCGCCCGAGGCCGGGAGCTCCCTTCTGTTGGCGCGCGCAATCGGCGCGCACAGGGCGAGGCGCTTGCTGCTGGGCGGCGAAGCCTTCACCGGGCAGCAGGCCTGCGAATGGGGGCTGGTCTCCGAATTGGCACCCGCGCATGAACTCGCGACCTGCCTGCAGCACCGGGCCCGCGCCTTGGCGGCCAAGGACCCGAAGACCTGCCGCCGCATCAAGTCGCTGCTGGTCCCGGCCGACGAGGTGCATGCACGCATCGACGAGGAGATCGAACTGATCAACACGAGCGTGGCCGAGCGCCGCGCCTTGCAGCCGACCGGATGAATCCAGCCATGACAGCACCGACACCGCGCAAGGCGCACATCGTGTATGCCCATCCCGAACCGAAGTCCTTCGTCGCGGCGATGCGCGACCGGGTGTCCGAGCGGCTGACCGCCGGCGGCTGGCAGGTCGGGCTCTCGGATCTCCACGCCATGGGCTTCAACCCGGTGGCGAGCGCGGCCGACTTCGTCGAGCGCGAGAAGCCCGACTACCTGGTCTATTCGCTCGAGCAGCGCCATGGATGGCAGCGCCGGGCCCTGGCCCCCGACATCCTCGCGGAGGTCGAGGCCGTCAGGCAGGCCGAGCTGCTGGTGCTGGTGTTCCCCGTGTTCTGGTTCTCGGTGCCGGCCATCTTGAAGGGCTGGATCGACCGCGTGTTCCTGTCGGGGCTCTTCTACGGCGGCAAGCGCATCTACGACCGCGCGCCCATGGCGGGCAGGCGCGCGCTGGTCGTCACCTCGCTGGGCGGACGCAGCCACATGTTCGGCGACACCGGCATCCACGGATCGATTGAACTGATGCTTCGGCCCTTGCTGCAGGGCTCGCTCGGCTATGTGGGCTACGAGGTGTTCAAGCCTTTCGTGGCCTACCACGTGCCCTATGTGACGCAGGCCGAGCGCGGCGCGATGCTCGAGCAACTCGGCCGGGAGATCGATGCGCTGTCGCGGCGCGAGATCTTGGCCTTTCCCTCGCTCGACGGCTATGACGAGCTGCTTCGCCCCCTCGAGAGAAGCGCGGCAGGGATGGGGTAGGGCGCGGGGAAAAATCCTACCGGGACTACCGATGCGCGCCCACGGCCCGCGCGCGGCGCGCGCGTAGCGTGCCTTCTTTGTCGCAAAGGAAGCGCCCGCATGGCCCACAGGAAAGTCGCCGAACTCGTCATCGAAACCCTGCAGAAGGCGGGAGCCAGGCGTTGCTATGGCATCGTCGGCGACACCTTGAACCACGTCACGGACGCGATCCGCCGCAGCGAGATCGAATGGGTGCATGTGCGCCACGAGGAAGCGGCCGCCTTCGCCGCCGGCGCGGAGTCGTACCTGACGGGCGAGCTCACGGTGTGCGCGGGCTCGTGCGGGCCGGGCGGCCTGCACTTCATCAACGGCGTCTTCGAGGCGAACCGCAACCGCGCGCCGGTGGTGCTGATCGCGAGCCAGATCGTGACGGCCGAACTCGGCATGGAGTTTCCGCAGGAGGTCGACTTCAAGTCGCTCTATGCCGGTTGCAGCGTCTTCTGCGAGCAGGTGCAATCGGCCGAGCAGGCGCAGCGCGTGGTGGCGCTCGCGGCCCAGGCGGCGTTGTCGCGCCGCGGCGTGGCCGTCGTCATCCTGCCGAGCGACATCGCGCAGGCGGAGGTGAAGGAAGGACTCGGCTTCTCGGTGCACCGCGCCGCGCCCGTGATCCGGCCCAACGATGCCGAGCTCGCGCAGCTGGCGGCCTTGCTGGGCAAGGGAAGGAAGATCGCGATCTATGCGGGCCATGGTTGCGAGGGCGCGCACGAGATGCTGCTGGCGCTCGGCCAGTGCCTGAAGGCGCCGATCGCCCACACCTCGCGCGCCAAGGATTTCGTGGAGTACGACAACCCCTTCAACATGGGCATGACCGGCATCTTCGGCGTGGAGTCGGGCTACCGCGCGCTGCAGGAGTGCGACACGCTGCTGCTGCTGGGCGCCGACTTCGCCTGGAGCCAGTTCTATCCGGCCAGGGCGACCATCCTGCAGATCGACGTCGACGGCAGCCACCTTGGACGCCGCCATCCGGTGGCACTGGGGCTGGTGGGCGACATCGCGCACACGATCGAGGCGCTGATCCCTCTGCTCGAGGAGCGTGCCGACCGGAGTTTTCTCGACGAGTGCCTGCGCCACCGCAAGGCTTCGCTGGAGACGCTGCGCAGCGACGAACGGCCCGGCAAGGCGGGGCTGATCCATCCGCAGCACCTCACGCGGGTGATCGACGAGCTGGCGGCCGACGACGCCATCTTCACCGCCGATGGCGGCAGCCCGATGGTGTGGTCGCTGCGCCACCTCACGATGAACGGCCGCCGCCGCACGCTCGTGAGCCTGCTGCACGGGACCATGGCCAACGCCATGCCGCAGGCGCTGGGCGCGCAGAAGGCCTTTCCCGGCCGGCAGGTGATCTCGCTGTCGGGCGACGGCGGCATCGCGATGCTGCTGGGCGACCTGATGACGGCCGTGCAGGAGAAGCTGCCGATCAAGGTCGTGGTCTACAACAACGCGAGCCTGAACTTCGTGGAGCTCGAGCAGAAGGTCGAGGGGCTGCTCGACAACTACACCGACCTGCTGAACCCCGACTTCGCGCGGCTGGCGGAGGTGATCGGCTTCTACGGGCAGAAGGTGGAGCGCGCCGAGCAGCTGCCCGATGCCGTGCGCGCCTGCCTCGCGCATCCCGGGCCGGCGCTGCTCGACGTGAAGGTCAACCGCACGGAGCTGGTGATGCCGCCGAAGGTGGAATTCAGCCAGGTCGCGGGCACGATGCTGTATTCCGCCAAGGCGGTGCTCGGCGGGCGTTCGTCGGATGTGGTGGACCTGATCAAGGACAACTTCACCGAATGACGCCGAGCCTGTCCATGCTGCACGGCAACGTCCTTCTTTCCCATGGCGAGACGCTGCTGCGCCTGTTCGTCGCTGCCGCGCTCGGCAGCCTGGTCGGCCTGGAGCGCGAGCGATTGCTGTGGGCCGCGGGCATCCGCACGCACATGCTGGTGAGCGTGGGTGCCTGCCTCTTCATGCTGGTGTCGGCCTACGGCTTCGCGGACAGCCTGCGGGGCGAGCACGTGGTGCTCGATCCTTCGCGCGCGGCCGCGCAGGTGGTGTCGGGCATCGGCTTCCTCGGCGCCGGCGCGATCCTCGCGCGCGGGGAGATCGTGCGCGGTCTCACGACCGCCGCGAGCATCTGGACCGTGGCCGCGATCGGGCTCGCGGTCGGCGGCGGGCTGTACTTTCCGGCGGCCGCTTCGACCGTGATCATCCTGGTGATCCTCGCCGGCATCAAGCCGCTGGAAGAGGCCTACCGCGCGCGCAGCCAGAGCTGCCGGCTGCGCGTGGTCGCAAAGCACGGCGCGGTGAGCCCGGAGTCGCTCGAGCAGGGCCTCGACCTGCAGCCCGCGCGGCTGCGGCGCTTCCTGGTCGCGGTGCGGCCGGGCGGCGAGCTCGACGACATCACGGTGCAGCTGGTGCGCGTGTCGTCGGCCGACATCGGCAATTTCGTGCAGCGGCTCGAGGCGCTGGAAGGCGTGCAGTCGGTCGAGGTGGTGACGCGCGGCGGCGGGCACGGGGCCGAGGCCAGCTGACGTCGTAGCGCGGACTCAAGCCTGAGGTTGCGCGGCGAGTTCGTGGCTGCGCAGCGAGGGCTCGAGCGAGAGCGCACGCCGCGCCGACTGCGCCCGCGCGGCATCGAGTTCGACCAGCAGGCTGACTTCTCCCGCCACGCTGGTGGCGATCGGCACGCCATCGCAATACAGCACGCGCGAGCCCGCGACCCGCGGCACCTTGGGACCGTTCACGACGGTGCCCAGCAGGTTGGCCGGGTCGCTGGCCGCGAGCGCGATCAGCGCGCCGTCGCCCGGCTCGCGGCGCACGCGCCGCATCGATGCCACCGCCTCGGGCAAGGCGAACTGCTCGCCCGACACGCCGGCGATGAAGCGGCCGCCACGGATCTCGCCGCGCGCCTCGAGCCGGCGGCACACGCGCACCAGCTCGCGCCAGGGCGGCAGCCACGCGGCTTCGCGCTCGAGCAGCCGCCAGCAGACCACGCCATAGCGGCGCAGCAGCACGTGCACCACCTGTTCGATCGCCTCGGCGGAGCTGGCGGCCATCGCTTCGGCGGCGGCGGGTGGCCGCACCAGGGTCCAGCGCCCGGCGTCCTCGATGCTGAAGAGCGGCGCGCGCCGCCGGCGCCGCAGGTCGGCCGAGGCGCGCTTGGCGGCCGGCACCAGCAGGGCGCGCAGGCCCGCGTAGCTGTCGCAGCGCGCGCGGCCCTTGGCGACCAGTTCGGTCAGCGCCTCCTCGATCTCGACCGGCAGCAGCCGGGTGCCGTGCGCGATCTCGTCGAAGAAGCAGGCGCCGTGCTGGGCCAGGTGCGCGGCGACGCGTGAAGCGCGCGAGCCCAGGTTGTCGTCGTCGGCAGGCGTGGGCGCGAGCGTGGTCCACAGCGCCGAACTGCGGCGCGGCAGCAGCACCACCGGCGTGGCGCGCAGCGACAGGCTGCCCGCGCCCTTGCGCCCCTCGGTGGCCGTCGGCCGCAGCCGCGTCCACAGCACGCGCCCGGCGGTGCACAGGTCGTCGAGCCAGGCGCCCGCGTAGTCGCTCACGCGCGCGGGCAGCAGCTCGGCCTCCCACAGCGGCGCGGGCGCTTCATAGCCTTCGAGCTGCGAGAGGATGCCCGACAGCGCTTCCGGGCCGCTCACGCGCGAGCCCGCGCCGATGTGCTGCCATTCGAAGAGGAAGCGCACGAAGTCGCGCGGCTCGATCGGTTCGATCTCGCGGCGCAGGCGTCCGAGCGTGTAGCGGTGGATGCGTGCCAGCAGATGGCGCTCGCACCATTCGGGCTCGGTGCCGCCGGGCGTGAAGCGGCCCTGCAGCACGCTGCCTTCGGTCTGCAGCGCGAGCAGGGCGCCTTCGACGTCGGCGGTCGACAGGAAGAGTGGCGTGGCGAGCTGCGCGACGGTCACCGGGCCGAGCCCGCCCAGGCGCGAGCGCAGCAGTTCGCGCAGCGCGGTGTCGCGATCGGCGGGTTGCTCGGCGTCGTCCGGCGCGGCGATGGCGGGCTGCATCGGCGCATCGGGCGCCACGGTACGCAGCAGGCCCAGCCGCTCGGCCGTCACCCACAGGCCGCGCGCGGTGCGGCCCTTGCCTTCGAGCAGCAGGCGCGTCGCGCGGCCGGCCTTGGCGAGGGCCGTCAGCCATTTCTTCCAGTCCGCCTGCCGGGCCACCTCGTCGTCGTTCAGGGCGCCGAGCATGCCGAGCGCCTCGTGCATCTCGTCGACGCTGCGCGGCTGCGGCCAGGCTTCCTCGCGCACGCTGGCGATGGCCTGCGCGTCGAGCTGGCCGACGTCGTCGGCGCTCTGCGGATCGGTGTAGCGCCGGTTCTGCACGGCCTGCGTGCGGCGTTCCTCCAGGGGCGCATCGTCGAGGAAGGCATAGGGCCGCGCGTTCAGGGCCTCGAGCGCGAGCGGCGAGGGCGCGCTCAGATCGCGCGCCAGCACGCGCACCGCGCCGGCCTCCATGCGCCGCAGCAGCGCGAGCCAGCCGTCGGCATCCATCGCGTCGTGCAGGCAGTCGTCGAGCGTCTGCGCGACCAGCGGATGCTCGGGGATCTCGCGCTCGCCGACGATGTTCTCCGCGCATGCGACCTGGTCGGGAAAGACGGCCGCGAGCAGGTCCTCGGAACGCATGCGCTGCAGCTGCGGCGCCACCTTGCGCCCGCCGGTGAAGCGCGGTAGCGCGAGCGCGGTGGTGGCGTTCCAGCGCCAGCGCACGCCGAACAGGGGCGCGTCGAGCAGCGCCTGCACCAGCACGTGCAGCGCCGAGGCCGAATGCAGGTAGCGCGCCACCTCGTCGAGCGGGAAGCTGTGGCTGGTGGAGAGCGACAGCACGATCGCGTCCTCGGTCGCCGCGGCCTGCAGCTCGAAGTTGAAGGTGCGGCAGAAGCGCTTGCGCAGCGCCAGGCCCCAGGCGCGGTTGAGCCGGCTGCCGAAGGGCGAATGGATCACCAGCTGCATGCCGCCCGAGGCATCGAAGAAGCGCTCCATCACGAGCGTGTGTTGGGTCGGCAGGTCGCCGAGCACGGCACGCGCCTGGGCGAGGTGCGCGGCGATCTGGCGCGCGGCTTCCTCGTCGAGGCCGATGGTTTGCGTCAGCAGCGCCATCGCCGCGTCGAGGCCGCCCGTTGCGAGCGCCTGCGCGACTTCTTCGCGCAGCCGCGACACGCCGAACGACAGCTCGTCGCTGCGACCCGGCGCCTCGCCGAGCCAGAACGGAATGTTGGGCGCCGCGCCCTGGGCATCTTCCACCCGCACGCGGCCCGGCTCGATCTTGAGGATGCGGTAGCTGGTATTGCCGAGCTGGAACACGTCGCCCGCGAGGCTCTCGATGGCGAAGTCCTCGTTGACGGTGCCGATCTTGTCGGCCTGCGGCTCCAGCACGACCGTGTAGTCGCCCGTCTCGGGGATGGTGCCGCCGGAGGTCAGCGCGGTCATGCGCGCGCCCTTGCGTTCGCGCAGCAGGTGGTGCACGGCGTCGCGGTGCACGTAGCCCGCGCGCTGGCCCTGCCGCGTGACGAAGCCTTCCGACACCATGCGCACCACCTCCATGAAGCGCGCATGCGGCAGCTGGGCATAGGGCCAGGCGCGGCGCACCAGGGCGAACAGCTGGTCCTCGTTCCATTCGCGGCAGGCGGTCTCGGCCACGATCTGCTGCGCCAGCACGTCCAGCGGCGCCGGCAGCACGCGCAGCGCGTCGAGCTCGCCGCGGCGGATGCAGTCGAGCAGGGCGGCGCATTCGACCAGCTCGTCGCGCGACTGCGCGAAGAGCCGCGCCTTCGGCACGCCGCCCACCGCATGGCCCGAGCGCCCGGCGCGCTGCAGGAAGGTGGCGATGGCGCGCGGCGAGCCGAGCTGGCACACGAGGTCGACATCGCCGATGTCCAGGCCCAGCTCGAGCGAGGCCGTGGCGACGAGCACCTTGAGCTCGCCGCGCTTCAAGCGCTGCTCGGCGGCCAGCCGCGTCTCCTTCGACAGGCTGCCGTGGTGCGCGGCCACCGCCTCCTTGCCGAGGATGTCGCCCAGGTGCCGCGCCGCGCGCTCGGCCATGCGGCGCGTGTTGACGAACACCAGCGTGGTCTTGTGCAGCCAGACGAGCTCGGCCACGCGCGCATACACCTGCGTCCACTGGTCGCCCGACATCACGGCCTCGAGCGGCGTGGGCGGCAGCTCGAGCGCGAGGTCGCGCTGCCTGGCATAGCCGATGTCGACGATCTCGCAATCGGCCGTGCCGTCGGCGCGCAAGGCGCCCGCGCCGACCAGGAAGCGCGCCACCTCGTCGATGGGCTTCTGCGTGGCCGAGAGACCGATGCGCACCGGCCGCGTCGCGCACAGCGCCTGCAGGCGCTCGAGCGACAGCGCCAGGTGGCTGCCGCGCTTGCTCGCGGCGATGGCATGGATCTCATCGACGATCACGCTGCGCACCGTCGAAAGCATCCTGCGGCCCGAGGCGGAGCCCAGCAGCACGTAGAGCGATTCGGGCGTGGTCACCAGCACATGCGGCGGCCGGCGCAGGCTCTGCTGGCGTTCGCGCTGCGGCGTGTCGCCGGTGCGCACGGCGGTGCGGATCTCGACATCGGGCAGCCCCAGCGCCGCCAGCTCGGCGCGGATGCCCGCGAGCGGCGCATCGAGGTTCAGGCGGATGTCGTTGGACAAAGCCTTGAGCGGCGAGACATAGACGACGGCGGTCTCGTCGGGCAGCCCGGCGGGATCGAGGCCGCGGCGGACCAGGTCGTCGAGCGCGGCCAGGAAGGCCGTGAGCGTCTTGCCCGAACCCGTGGGCGCGGCGACCAGCGTGTCGCGCCCGGCACCGATCGCCGGCCAAGCCTGGGCCTGGGCCGGGGTGGGGCCGGGGAAGGTTCGCTGGAACCAGCGGGCGACGGAAGGGTGAAAGGAATGCAGGTCCACGGAAAGCGCAGGCTACGGCAGCGATCGCGGCGGTGCAACGCGCGAGCCGTTGACCCCACAGCTGGGGGCGCCGGGCGCTTTGTCTATATCCAGGGGCCTACAAGGCGCTGCGCGATGAAACATCCGCCAGGTGGATCGCGAAGCCCTGGCGGCGAATCTCCTCGAGGATGTGGGATGCATGCATGGCGACCCGTGGCAGGGGCTCCAGCGGGTCCCAGCTCATCTTGAATTCACGCAATGGCAAGACATGGGATGGACTGGTCGGAAGTGTCAGCGTGTCGGGATGCACGCCCGAACAGGTGCTCAGAAACAGCCCTGGCCGCTGAACACTCTCATAAGTATCGATTCGCACTCGGCCCCCTTCTTCAGGAGCGAGAGTAGCCGACTTTGCGCGGTGCGGGCGGCGGGCTGGATGCGGGCGGCTCCGGTTCCGAGGGGCCTCCGGCGGACGATCGGCGGGGTCAGAAAAATTTTTTCTCACTTCGTTGACCGAAGCCCCCAAAGCTGTGCATAATCGAGGGCTTCGCTGACTGGCTTCGGCGGTGATGACGAAAGTTGTTGCTGTGGGGTTGGATGGTGAAGAGGATGAAAAAAGTTTTGACGGTTCTTTAAAAA
>NZ_JAHUTH010000048.1:0-45836 GCF_025376855.1 Variovorax endophyticus | reverse complement strand
GATAGTGCGGGTTCCCGTGTGAAAGTAGGTCATCGTCAGGCTATTACAGCCAAAAAAGCCCCAACCAAAACGGTTGGGGCTTTTTTCTTTGCGCAAGCAAAAGCAACGCAGAAGCAAAAAACAAAAAGCGCATCGCTTGAAACGATGCGCTTTTTTATTGGCAAATTCAATTCAGAGATTCCGGATTTCGTATTCGGTTAATTCAGCCGCTTTTGCCGCGACGAGCTCGCCCAGGATCTCCTGTGCCAAGACATCCAGTGCTACACCCTGGAAGAACCGCGCGCACACCATGGCCAGATAAGGCGTCTCGCGCACCCAAGCCATCCAATCCGAGCGCGACATCCTCTGCTTTTCCAGCAGCTTGAACTTGATCAGTACCTTGATCGCATGCCGCGCATGCTTTGCGGGATCCCGCTGCAGCCCCTCGAGCCGTCGCCGCGCCACCTTCAACGCACCTGCCACGTCCGTGAAGATCGTTCCGTGTCCCGGAATCACGATCAATGGCGCCAGGCGCTCGATCAGATCCAGGGTGACCCCCATCTCTCCAAACGACGGTTCGCCCTTCAGTTCCGGAAAAGCGATGCCGAACCCGTTCTCCCACAGCGCATCCGCCGACACCAAGGTCCGCGACACAGGCTCGAAAAGAATGACCGAGTGCGGATCGTGACCAGGCGCCGCATGAATCTGCCAGTGCAGCCCGCCGACCTCGCGCTCCGTCCCAGGCTGCAGCAGCCCTGAGGCGCGAAACCGAGGGCAGCTCTGCCCCGTCGCCCGGAAGCTCAGCGCTTCTTCATCCCAGCGCTCCACCAGCGCCGCCTCGCCCGGCGGGATCTCGATGCGAAGGGCCGGATAGCGCGCCTGCAGCGCCGCATTCCCGCCGCAATGGTCGCTGTGCAGGTGCGTGTTGAGCACCCGGTCCAACTGCCGCCCGTCCAATGCCGACTCGACCAGCGCCACCGTCTGCTCGGCATGCGCCACATAGCCGGTATCGATCAGCGCCGTCTCATCGGCGCCGATCGCGAGGATGTTGTTGGAAGACAGCCACCCACGCTCGAGCACGACGACATTCGCCGGCAACCCGGCGACCGCCGCCGCGCTCATTCAATGGCCCGCGGAGGCGGTGGTGCGGAGTTCGCGGCGCAGGATCTTGCCGACGTTGGTCTTGGGCAGCGCATCGCGAAACTCGATGTGCCGTGGGCGCTTGTAGCCGGTGAGTTGTCCATTGCAGTATTGCAGCACAGCCTCCTCGGTCAGGCTCGGGTCCTTGCGCACCACGAAGACCTTGATCGCCTCGCCCTGCTTCTCGTCGGGCACGCCGATGGCCGCGCATTCCACCACGCCGGGGCACAGCGAGATCACGTTCTCGAGCTCGTTCGGGAACACGTTGAAGCCGCTGACCAGGATCATGTCCTTCTTGCGGTCGACGATGCGGCTGTAGCCGTCCTCCTGCATCACGGCGACGTCGCCGGTGCGCATGAAGCCGTCGGCGGTGAAGGCCGCCGCCGTCTCGGCCGGCTGGTTGTAGTAGCCCTTCATCACGTTCGGGCCCTTGATACAGAGCTCGCCCGATTCGCCGATCGGCATCGAATTGCCCTCATCGTCCTTGATCGCGATCTCGATGCTCGGCAACGGCAGGCCGATGGTGCCGGTGAACCTGGTGTTCGACACCGGGTTGTTGGTGCCGATCGCGCAGGTCTCGCTCATGCCCCAGCCTTCGATCATGGGGCAGCCGGTGGCCTCGAACCAGCGCTTCGCCGTGCCTTCCGAGGCCGCCATGCCGCCGGCCTGCGAGACGAACAGCGTCGAGAAGTCGATGGTCTTGAACTCGGGATGCATCAACAGCGCGTTGAACAGCGTGTTCACCGCCGGCAGCATGTGGAAGGGCCGCTTCTTCAGCACCGCGATGAACTTGTCGAAGTCGCGCGGGTTCGGCACCAGCGTCATGTGCGAACCCTGGCGGATCACGAGCAGGCACAGCGTGAGCGCGAAGATGTGATACAGCGGCAGCGCCGCGATGCTGTTGACCTTCGCGAGGTCGCCCGCGCGCGCGAGCGCCGGCGTGAACCAGGCCTCGGCCTGCAGGGTGGCGGCCACGATGTTGCGATGCGTGAGCACCGCACCCTTCGACAGTCCGGTCGTGCCGCCCGTGTACTGCAGGAAGGCGATCGAATCGAGCGTGCTCTTGTCGGCTGCCAGCGTGCGGCCGCGTCCTTCGGCGAGCGCCTGCGAGAACGGCGTGACCGTGCGGCCATCGCTCAGCGGCAGCTTGAACGGCGGCACCATCTTCTTCAGATGCCGCACCGCGAGCGTGATCCAGCTGCCGTAGAGGCCGCCGAGCAGGTCGCCCATCGCGGTGATGACCACGTGCTTCACGGGCGTCTTCTCGATCACCTGCTCGAGCGTGGAGGCGAAGTTCTCGAGGATCACGATCGCGGTCGCGCCCGAGTCCTTGAGCTGGTGCTCGAGCTCGCGCGCGGTGTACAGCGGATTGACGTTCACGCAGGTGTAGCCGGCGCGCAGCACGGCACACATGGTGACGGCGAACTGCGGGATGTTCGGCAGCATGATCGCCACGCGCGCGCCGGGCTCGAGCCCTCGCGATTGCAGCCAGGCGCCGAGCGCCTTCGACTGCGCATCGAGCTCGCCGTACGACATCCAGCGTTCCATGCACACCGAGAACGGGCGGTCGGCATAGCGGCCGAAAGCCTCGTCGAACATGTGGGAAAGCGATCGGTACTGCTCGGGATCGATCTCGTGCGGTACGCCGGCCGGATAGTGCTGTCGCGCGGATGTCTGCATGCAAGCTCCTTTGGCGCGGATTGTGGGAGCCGCACAGGACAAGCGACCAGCGGGCTTGTCCTAGGTAAATGCATCGGCTGTCGCCTGCGCGATAGCTGCCGAGAAGAAAGCTCAGGCCTTGCCGGATTCGCCGGGCTGCAGCACGCCTGCGGGAATGTCGGCCGCGGTTTCCAGCGCCCGGTACAGCGGCGCGAAGTCGGGCTCGGTCAGGTCGAACAACTGCGCGAAGCTGTCGATGACGAAGTAGTTGGCCTGGTAGGTGTCGATCTTGTAGAGCGTGCGCATGGTGCGCAGCAGGTCGAGCGGCAGCCGCAGCGGCTCGTTCGAGCGCACCGCGTGCTGCAGCTCGCCGACCGAGCTCAGGATGCCGGCGCCATAGGCGCGCAGTCCATCGGGCTGGCGGATCAGCCCGAACTCCACCGTGTACCAGTACAGCCGCGCGAGCTTCTCGCCGGCATCGAGTTCATGGGCCTTGATGCCGCCGGCGCCATAGCGCTGCACGTAGTCCGCGAAGGTCGGGTCGAACAGCATCGGCACGTGCCCGAACAGGTCGTGGAACACGTCGGGCTCGACGATGTAGTTGAACTCCTCGGGCTTGCGGATCCAGTCGGTGACCGGAAACTTTCGGTTCGCGAGCAGCGTGAAGAAGGGCAGCTCGGGAATCAGCCCTGGCACCGCCACGATCTCCCAGCCGGTGGCCTTGTGCAGCCGCTCGTTGAGCTCCTCGAAGCGCGGGATGCGGTCCTTCACACCCAGCAGCGGCAGCGCCTTGATGAAGGCATCGCAGGCCAGCCCCGGCAGTTGCGCGGCCTGGCGTTCGTAGAGCCGCTTGTAGGTGTCGTGGTCGGCCGCCGTGTAGCTGGCCCAGTCCTGCGCGCAGGTGTAGTCGGCCTGCACCGTGCCTCCGCGCGAGTAGTCGCCGCGCGGCGGGCGATCGGAGGCGCCGTAGACGGCGGGCGTGACGACGGTGGCAGGGATGTCCATGGGTGCTTCGGTGATTACTTGAGCCAGCGGTCCATGACGCGCTGGAACTCGCCGCCGGCCTGCTGAAGGTGCAGCCATTGGTCGACATAGGCCTTGAAGGCCACGTCGTCGCGCGGCAGCATCCAGGCCATTTCGCCGTATTGCAGCGGCTTGTCGGGATGGATCGCGCACAGGCCCGGCTTGAGCTTCTGCTGCACGATCGCCTCGGCCGACTCGGTCACGAACACGTCGGCGCGATTGGCGAGGATCTCGTCGAAGATCGTCACGTTCTCGCCGTGCAGCGTGAGCCGGGCCTGCTTGAAGTTGGTGCGGGCGAAGCGCTCGTTGCTGCCGCCCGGATTGAAGATGACGCGCGTGGCGGGCTTGTCGATGTCGGCCACGCTCTGGTACTTGGCCACGTCGGCGCAGCGCGCGATCGGCGTCTTGCCGTTGACCATGTAGGGCGCGCTGAAGAAGGCGCGCTTCTGGCGGTCGGTGGTCACCGACACGCCGCCCACGGCGATGTCGCACTTGCCGGCCGCGAGGTCGGGCAGCAGGTTGGCCCAGGTGGTCTTGATCCACTCGGGCTTCGCGCCCAGGCTGCTGCTGAAGCCGGCCATCAGGTCGACGTCGATGCCTTCGAACGAGGCATCGGCCTTCTGGAAGCTGAACGGCCGGTAGTCGCCCGGCGTGCAGACGCGCAGCACGGCCGCCTTCTGCACGCTGTCGAGGTGCGAGCCCGCGGCGACGCCGGCCGGCGCGCCTCCCGGCCCCGCCGCGCATCCCGAGAGAACGACCGCCGCGGCGAGGGTGGTCAGGCCGATCGAGAGGATGTTGCGCATGCGGAGCTCCTGGAGGGTGGAAGGAGCGCTTATTTTGCGGCGGTCAGCACGCCGCGGCGCATCTGGTCGAGCTCGATGCTCTCGAACAGCGCCTTGAAGTTGCCGTTGCCGAAGCCGTCGTCGCCCTTGCGCTGGATGAACTCGAAGAAGATCGGGCCGAGCTGGTTCTCGCTGAAGATCTGCAGCAGCAGCGCGTCCTTCTTGCCGTCGATCAGGATCTTGCGCTTCTGCAGCTCTTCGACGCTCTCGCCGTGGCCCGGGATGCGCTTGTCGACCAGCTCATAGTAGGTATCGATGGTGTCCAGCAGGGTCACGCCCTTGGCGCGCAGCGCGTCGACCGTCTGGTAGAGGTCGTCCGAGCCCATCGCGATGTGCTGGATGCCTTCGCCCTTGTACATGTCCAGGTACTCCTGGATCTGGCCGGCCTGTTCCTTGCCCTCTTCGTTGATCGGGATGCGGATCTTGCCGCAGGGGCTGGTCATGGCCTTGCTCTTCACGCCGGTGACCTGGCCCTCGATGTCGAAGTACTTGATCTCGCGGAAGTTGAACAGCTTCTCGTAGAAGCCGGCCCAGGTGTTCATGCGGCCGCGGTAGACGTTGTGCGTCAGGTGGTCGATGTAGGTCAGGCCGTTGCCCTTGGTGGTCAGGGCGTCCTGCGAGGCCACGCCCGGCAGCGGTTCGAAGTCCACGTCGTAGAAGCCGATGTTGCCGATGTCGCCGGGCTTCGCGCCGTTCTTGCCGGGCCAGCGGTCGACCAGGTAGATCAGGCTGTCGCCGATGCCCTTGATGGCGGGAATGTTCAGCTCGCCCGGGCCGGCCTTGTCGGCGAAACCCCAGGCGCCCAGCGAGGTGGCGCGCTCGTAGGCGGCCTTGGCGTCGTGCACGCGGAAGGCGATGGCGCACACGCTCGGGCCGTGCTCGCGCGCGAAGCGCTGCGCGAACGAATCGGGCTCGGCATTCAGGATGAAATTGATCTCGCCCTGGCGGTACAGCAGCACGTTCTTGTGGCGGTGCTTGGCGATGGCCGTGAAGCCCATGCGCTCGAAGACCTTGCCCATGGCGACCGGATCGGGTGCCGCGTATTCGATGAATTCAAAGCCGTCGGTGCCCATGGGGTTGTCCCAGGGCGTGAAGGCGGGCGCGTCGGCGTGGCTCATGGCAGTCTCCGAAGAAGTGGGGATCGAGGGGAAGGAAAAGGATGGCGGCTCGGCCAGTGCAGCAATGTAGGTCGATTGCCGCTCATGATTTCAGCGTTTGCGGGCGCCTTCTTTGGTCATGTTGCAGGAAAAGTGCAAAAATACAATGATGGAAGCACTCGACAAGATAGATCGGATGATTCTGCGCACGCTGCAAGCAGATGGCCGCGCCACCTACGACCAGATCGCCGAGCAGGTCAGCCTCTCGCCCAGCGCCGTGCTGCGGCGGGTCAAGCGGCTCGAGGAGCAGCGCGTGATCGACCGCTACGTGGCGCTGGTCAAGCCCGAGGCCGTCGGGCTGGGGCTTACGGCCTATCTCAACGTGCGGCTCGAAAAGCACACCGAGAGCCACAAGCGCAACCCCATGGACCTGTTCCGCGCCAGCGTGCAGACCTGGCCCGAGGTCGTCGAGTGCGCCGCCCTCACGGGCGAGATGGACTACCTGCTGCGCGTGGTCGTGGCCGACATGGCCCACTACAGCCGCTTCATCATGGACACCCTGCTCAAGCACCCGAGCGTGCAGGACTGCAAGACCAGTTTCGTGCTCGACCGTGTCAAAGCCACCACAGCCGTGCCGGTCTAGACAGGAAAAAGTTGCTCCATGCACACGCTTTCGGGTATTGATTCACAAATGAGTCACGAAAGTGTCCCGTCGGGCTTGCGGGTTAAGGGAAAACCCTTACATTCAAGCCATGCTTACCGCCAAGGACCTCCTCAGGGCATCCCTCGGCCTCGGCTCTTTTCTGAAGGCGCCGATGGTTGAGGCCCAGCCACGCGCCGCCACCGCGCCGCAGCCCGTCATGGTGCCGATCCGCTCGATCGGCCCGCGCGAACGCGACCGCATCGCCAGCCACCTGCTGGCGCTCAGCGCCCACGACCGCTACCTGCGCTTCGGCTATGCCGCGGGCGACGAGCAGGTGCAGCGCTATGTCGACGGCCTCGACTTCGACCGCGACGAGCTGTTCGGCATCTACAACCGCAAGCTCGAGCTGATCGCGATGGCCCACCTGGCCTTCGCGCCCGACCACCAGCCCAGCGACTGCGCCGAATTCGGCGTTTCCGTCTCGGCCCATGCCCGCGGACGCGGCTATGGCGCCCGGCTGTTCGAGCGTGCCGTGGTCGTGGCGCGCAACGAGGGCGTGGGCATGCTGTTCATCCATGCGCTCAGCGAGAACGCCGCGATGCTCAAGATCGCGCGCAACGCCGGCGCCACCGTGGTGCGCAGCGGTTCCGAATCGGAAGCCCACCTGCAGCTGCCGAGCGCCACCTTCGACAGCCGCATGAGCGAGATCGCGCTCGAGCACTACGCGGCGGTCGACTTCCACCTCAAGACGCGCGCCAAGCAGTTCTGGGCCTTCCTCGCGAGCCTGCAGGAAGTTCGCAGTGGCGTGCGCGACGCCCGCGGCAAATCAGCGCAGTAAGGCCCTCGAGCGTCCGGGCCCGGTCCGGGAACGCTCCTTGCATACCCCCAGGTGGACCCGGTAGAGCCTGTCACATGCAATCCGGTATCCTTGCACTCCCCCCAACTACGCCCTCCCGCAGTGGCCGAACCTCACCCTGAACGCGCACCCGTCGAACGGGAAGACAAGCGCGGCTTTCTCCAGAAGCTCGCCGAATTCATCCATCCCGGTCCGGACTCGCGCGACGAGCTGATCGAAACCCTGGCGGATGCCGAAGACAACCAGGTGATCGGCGCCGAATCGCGCGTGATGCTCGAAGGCGTGCTGCGCATGGCCGACATGACGGCCGGCGACGTGATGGTCGCGGCGCCGCGCATGGACCTGGTGAACATCGACGCGCCCTACGACGCGCTGCTGCACCTGGTCATCGACACCGCGCACTCGCGCTTCCCAGTGTACGAGGGCGAGAAGGAAAACATCATCGGCATCCTGCTCGCGAAGGACCTGCTCAAGCTGCAGCGCGCGCCGGGCCTGAACATCCGCGCGCTGCTGCGGCCCGCCACCTTCGTTCCCGAGAGCAAGGGCTTGAACGACCTGCTGCGCGAGTTCCGCGGCAACCGCAACCACCTGGCGATCGTCATCGACGAGTTCGGCCGCGTGGCCGGCCTGATCACCATCGAGGACGTGCTCGAGCAGATCGTCGGCGAGATCGAGGACGAGTTCGACATCGCCGAGGACGAGGGCGACATCTTCGGCCTGGCCGACCACACCTACCGCGTCTCGGGCGACACGCCGATCGAGCGCGTGGCCGAGGCCTTCGGCATCGTGTTCGACGAGGAACAGCTCAGCGAGGACTTCGACACCATCGGCGGCCTGATCGCGCACGAGATGGGCCACGTGCCCAAGCGCGGCGAGCACCATGCGATCGGCGGCTTCGACTTCGTGGTGCTGCACACCAAGGGCGGCGCGGTGCGCTGGTTCAAGGTGTCGCCGGCCCGCGGCGGCGACGCGGCCGAGTGATGCGCGCCGCACTGCTGGCCCTGGCCTTCCTGCTGGCCGGACTGGCGCAGGCCGCCTCGATCGCCATGCCCGGCTCGGGCCGGCCGCTGTGGCTGCTGCAACTGGTGTCGCTCGGCGTCCTTGCCTTCGGGCTGCGTCGGCTGCGCGACGAGAACGCGGGCTGGCGCCGCGCCGGATTGCATGCCTGGCTGTTCTCCACCGCCTGGCTCAGCGGCACCTTCTGGTGGCTCTTCATCTCGATGCACACCTACGGCGGCCTCGCCGCGCCGCTGGCCGCGATCGCGGTGCTCGCACTCGCCGCCGCGCTCGGCCTGTACTACGCCCTGGCCGGCGCCTGGTTCGTGCGGCGCGGTCCGCGCGGCACGGTCACCGGCGCGCTGGTCTTTGCCGCGCTGTGGACGCTGGCCGAACTGGTGCGCGGCAGCTGGTTCACCGGCTTCCCCTGGGGCGCGGGCGGCTATGCCCATGTCGAGGGCCCGCTCTCGGGCTGGGCGCCGTGGATCGGTGTCTACGGCATCGGTGCCGTGGCCGCCCTGGCCGCCGCGCTGGTCGCGCTGGCTCGGCCCGCGGCCCGCGCCGAACTCGCGGGCGCCGCGTTGCTGGTTGCGGTCGCGTTCGGCTTTCCGCTCGTGGCCCAGCCCTCGCGCGGCGAAGCCGCGGGCACGCTGCAGGTCGCGCTGCTGCAGGGCAACATCGCGCAGGACGAGAAGTTCGTTCCCAACGGCGGCATCGAGAACGCGCTGCGCTGGTACGGCGAACAGCTGCGCGATGCCAGGGCCTCGCTGGTGGTCACGCCCGAGACCGCGATCCCGCTGCTGCCGCAGCAACTGCCCGCGGGCTACCTCGAGGCGATCCAGGCGCGCTATGCGAGCGGCAGCCAGGCGGCCGTGGTCGGCCTGCCGCTGGGCGACCGCCAGGGCTACACCAACACCGTGCTCGGCTTCCGGCCCGGCGCCGCCTCGGCCTACGCCTACAGCAAGCACCACCTCGTGCCCTTCGGCGAGTTCATTCCCTTCGGCTTCCGCTGGTTCATCGACATGATGAGCATCCCGCTCGGCGACTTCCGCAGCGGCGGCCTCGCGCAGCCCGCGCTCGCCTGGCAGGGCCAGCGCATCGCGCCGAACATCTGCTACGAGGACTTGTTCGGCGACGAGATCGGCGCCAACTTCCGCGACGCGGCGACGGCACCGACCATCCTGCTCAACGTGAGCAACATCGCCTGGTTCGGCGATTCGATCGCCATCGACCAGCATCTCGCGATCTCGCGCATGCGCGCGCTCGAGTTCGCGCGGCCGATGGTGCGCGCCACCAACACCGGCGCCACCGTGGTCATCGACGCCGAGGGCCGCGTGACCCATGCGCTGCCGCGGCTCACGCGCGGCGTGCTCGAGGCCCCGGTCGAGGGCCGCACCGGCCTCACGCCCTATGCGCGCTGGGTCGCGCACCTCGGGCTGTGGCCGCTGTGGGGGCTGGCCTGCGCGATCGTCGCGGTCGCCTTCGTGCGGCGTCGCCGCGCGGCCTGACTCAGGCCGCCACCGCGGCCGCGCGCGGCTTCACCGGCCAGTCGCGCAGCTTGCCGGGGTTCAGCAGGCCCAGCGGATCGAAGCGCCGCTTCACGGCGATCACCTCGGGCGGCAGCGGCCCGCCGGCCTTGCCGTCCTCGACGATGTTCACGTGCGGGTTGTTGATGTGCACCTCGTGCTCGCGGTGGATCTGCATGATCTCCTGCAGCCGTTCCTCGGTGCTGAAGCGCACCAGCTGCAGGCCGCTGCAGGTCATCAGGCCCGCCACGTTGCGGATGAACTCCAAGTGCATCATCACCTCGCCGCCGAGCAGCTTCTCCATCTCGATGACCTGCGCCACGTGGCGCCCCGGCACGAAGCCGCTCTGCAGGTAGGTCAGGGTCGGGTCGACCTTGAGCGCGTGCAGCGTCGTGTGGTTCCAGGTGAATTCCATCAGGGTGCGGTTGCTCTTCTGCACCTCGGCCGCGGTCTTGCGGTAGCTCACCGTGCCGCCGAAGCTCTCGACCAGCTGCAGCAGCGCCGGCTCGCTGGCCTCGGCCACCAGCGACAGCACCGTGTGGCAGCCCTTGGGCAGGTGCGCCGCGAGCTGCGCCAGGTGGTCGGAGATCGGCGCCGCATAGAACGACACCTCGCGCTTCACGATGCCCGGCGCGTTCGCGAGCCGGTCGGCGAAGTTCAGCGCGCCCTCGAAATCGGAGAAGGTCACGAGCGTCTCGAGCCACGGATGCGCGGGCGCCAGCGCGACCTCGAGTTCGAGCACCAGCCCGTTGGTGCCCCACAGGTGATGCATGCGCATCGCCTCGGCGCCGCGCAGCTCGACCACCTGGGGTTCGGCCTCGATGGTCATCGCGCGGATGCCGAGCACGTTGCCCGGCGCGCCCAGCGGCCCGTAGTTGATCGAGCCCACGCCGCCGAAGCCGCCGCCGAACAGGCCGCCGAGCGTGGCGCTGCGGTAGGTCGAGGGCACGCAGCGCATCTCCTGGCCGCTGGGCCGGGTCTGCTTCTCGAGCTCGCCCAGGCGGATGCCGGCCTGCGCGCGCGCCACGCCGGGCCGTACCCAGAGGCAGGCGTTGTAGCCGGTCATGTCGAGCACCACGCCGCCGGCCAGCGGGGTGGTCTGGCCGTAGTTGCCGGTGCCGCTGCCGCGCACCGTGATCGGCACGCCGTGGCGCGCGCAGGCGCCGACCACCGCGCGGATCTCGTCCTCGCTGCGCGGGCGCACCACCACCTCGGCATGCTTGCCCTCGAGCTGGCGCTTGAGCACCGGGCTGAACCAGGAGAAGTCCTGCGACAGCCGCACGACGCGGCCCTCGTCGGTGATCCAGTCGAGGTCGGGGAGTTCGAGCAGCAGTGGCCCGATGGAGGATTCTTGTGCGTTCATGTTGGGATCAGTCCTGGGAAAGTTCGCTCGCATGCCACGAGCCCAGCGCCACCTTGGTGAGCCAGGCCATCAGCACGAAGAGCGCGACGCCGGTGAGGGAAATCAGCAGCAGCGCGGCGAACATCCGCGGGATGTTCAGCTGGAAGCCCGCCTGCAGGATCTGGTAGGCCAGTCCCGCGCCCGAGCCGCCGGTGCCGGCCACGAACTCCGCCACCACCGCGCCGATCAGCGCGAGGCCGCTGGAGATGCGCAGGCCGCCGAAGAAGTAGGGCAGCGCGCTCGGGATGCGCAGCCGCACCAGTTGCTGCCAGCGCGTGGCGCGGTTGAGCTTGAAGTAGCTCTGCAGGTCGGGGTCGATGCTGCGCAGGCCCAGCGTGGTGTTGCTGATGATCGGGAACAGCGCCACCAGCGCCGCGCACACGGTCATCGCGGCCGTCGGGTTCTTGACCCAGATGATGATCAGCGGCGCCACCGCCACGATCGGCGTGACCTGCAGCAGCACGGCGTACGGAAAGAGCGCGGTCTCGATGCGCTTGCTCTGCACGAACAGGAACGAGATCAGCACGCCCGCCACCGTGGCGAGCACGAAGGACAGCACCGTGATCTTGAGCGTGACCAGGAGCGCGCTGCCCAGCGGCGCCCAGTCGGTCACCAGCGTCTGCAGCATCAGCCAGGGCGAGGGCACGAGGTAGGGCGGCAGCTCCATCGCCACCACCATCCATTGCCACAGCGCGATCAGCAGCAGGCCGATCGCCAGGGGGTAGAGCACGCGCTGCACGCGCGGCTGGCTCAGCAGCGGCGTGCGGCTCATCGCGCGTGCTCCTCGTCGGCATGGCTGGCGCGCAGCAGGCTGTCCTGCAGCCGCTTGGCATGGCGCGCGAATTCGGGCGTGACCATGAAGTCGGCGCTGCGCGGATAGGGTTCGTCGATCTGGAACTGCTCGACCACGCGGCCGGGCCGCGCGGCCATCATCACCACGCGGCTCGATAGGAACACGGCCTCGTGGATCGAGTGCGTCACGAAGATCACCGTGAGCTTCTTCTTGCGCCAGAGCTCGAGCAGGTCGGCGTCGAGCTTGTGGCGCGTGATCTCGTCGAGCGCGCCGAAGGGCTCGTCCATCAGCAGCAGCTCGGGCTGCGTGACCAGCCCGCGCGCGATCGACACCCGCATCTGCATGCCGCCCGAGAGCGCGCGCGGCAGTGCGCCCGCGAACTTCTCGAGGCCCACCAGCGCCAGCGACTCCATCACGCGCGCATCGGCCTCCTTGCGCGGCACGCCGGCCAGGTCGAGCGGCAGCCGCACGTTGGTCTGCACGCTGGCCCAGGGCATCAGCGTGGGCGACTGGAACACGAAGGACATCCGGCGCGCGCTGTCGTGCAGCTGGCTCACCGGCTTGCGCCACACCAGCAACCGGCCGTCGCTGGGCTCGAGCATGCCCGCCACCATCTTGAGCAGCGTGCTCTTGCCGCAGCCCGAGGGGCCGAGCAGCGTGACGAACTCGCCCTCGGCGATCGACAGGTCGACCGGCAGGAGCGCCTGTGTGCCGTTGGGATAGGTCTTCTCGGCCGAGAGCACTTCCACCGCGGGCACGGCAGGCACCGTCGGCGGCGCGAGGGTGTGGGGGTCGATGCGGTTCATGGCGTGGCGACGGTCAGGGCAGCACCTTCGCGTCCTTCACGAACTCGGTCGTGTAGGTCTTCGCGAGCTCGACCTTGGCCGGGTCGAGCAGCTTGGCGCTCACGAGGAAGTCGTAGCTGGCCTTGGCGCGCGCATCGGTCATCACGCCGATGCCGAGCTTGCCGGCGTCGCCGCCCGTGATCATTCCCATCTCCTTGAGCTTGGCCACGCTGTAGGCGAGCTGGTCGTCGGTCATGTTGGGGTTGTCCTTCTTGATCAGCGCGTTGGCGGACGCGGGATCGGCGAGGTAGCTCTTCCAGCCTTCGGCCGAGGCCTTGACGAAGGCCGCGACCTGCTTGCCGCGCTCCTTCACCGTCTTCTCCATGCACGACACCGTGGTGGCATAGGCCGGGAAGCCGTGGTCGCTGAACATCAGCACCGTGCTCTTCACGCCGGCCTTCTGGATCGCGTAGGGCTCGGAGGTCAGGTAGCCCTGCTGCGCCGTGTTCCTGTCGGCGACGAAGGGCTGGATGTTGAAGGTGTAGGGCCGGGTCTGCTCGTCCTTGAGGCCGAACTTGGCCTTGAGCCACGGCCAGTAGCCGCGATTGGCCTGCGCGCCGATCAGCAGCGTCTTGCCCTTGAGGTCCTCGAAGCTCTTCACGTCGTCGTGCGCGATCAGCACCTGCGGGTCCTTCTGGAAGAAGGCCGCCACGTTGACCACCGGCACGCCGCCCTCGCGCACCTGCATCATCTGGATGTCGCTCGAGCCCATGATGCAGTCGGCCTGGCCGGCCGCCATCATCTGCGTGATGTTGACCTGCGGGCCGCCCATCTTGATGGTCACGTCGAGGCCGTACTTCTTGTAGATGCCCTGCGCCACGGCCTGGTAGAAGCCGCCGTGCTCGGCCTGCGCGTACCAGTTGGTCATGTAGGTGAACTTGTCCTCGGCCTGCGCGGGCGCGGCGAGGAAGGCGATGGCGGCGGCGCCGGCCAGGGACAGTGCGAAGGAGCGCATGGGAGGACCTCTCTAGGGCGTGGGTGAAGAAAAAGGGAAAGACGGGCCGATGCAAGAAGCAGGCTCAGGCCGGCGCGAAGGACTGCTGCACGAAGCCCTGCTGGTGGCCGCGCTCCCAGGTGGCTTCCTCGCGCACCACCCAGCGCAGCGCATGCAGCTCGGTCAGCGCCTGCACCCAGCTGTCGGACAGCGTGTCGAGGATCGCCTCGCCCTGCTCGCGCGTGGCGGTGGTCGGGTCGCCGATCACGCCGCTGGGGCCGAAGTCGCGCGCGGTCCAGGCGCAGGCCGGGCGGCCGTCGGCCGACAGCAGCTTGATCGGAAACGGCGGCGGGAAGTTGGCCACCGCGCGTTCCATGTGCACCGTCTCGGGCGCGAGCGCGAGCATCAGCGCGGTCTCGGAATGGCCGGCATGCATCGCGAGCTTCTTCTCCTGCTCGCTGACCTGCTTGCTGGCCGCGCTCGGCAGGCGCGACACGCCGTGCGGCACCACCACGAAGTCGCCATGGCGCAGCCGCAGCTCGCGCGCCGCCATCTCGAGCACCTGCGGTTGGCCGCCGTGGCCGTTGGCGAACAGCAGCTTGCGAAAGCCCGCGCGGTAGACCGACTCGCCGATCTCGGTCACGGTCGACAGCAGCGTGGTGCCGGTCAGCGTCATCGTGCCCGGGAAGTGCAGGTGCTCTTCCGACTTGCCGTAGGTGATGGTGGGCAGCGCGAAGGCGCGCACCTCGGCCGGCAGCTTCTCGAGCGCCTTGCCCATCACGCCCGAGCTGATCACGCTGTCGACCGAGCACGGCAGGTGCGGGCCGTGCTGCTCGATCGCGCCGCAGGGCAGCACGATGACCGTGTTCTCGCGGTCGGGCAGCGCGGCGATCTCGGTCCAGCTCAGGTAGGGCAGGAAGCGGTGGGGAGGGATGTAGCCGTGGAGCATGGGGGCGGTCCTTGGAGTGGTTCTGTTCGTCGAAGAGGGTTCAGGCGTGCCAGGTCACCGGCACCTCGCCGTGCGCGACGCGGCCCGCGCGCAGCACCACGCGCGATGCGCTGCGCGAGGGCCAGCCGAAGCGGTCGGCCGCGCCGAAGAGCACGAGGTCGGCGGGTGCGCCGACGAGCGTCGGGCGTTGCACGGTGGCGTCGCGGCGCAGCCAGTCGGCGCGGCACAGCGCCTGCGACCAGGTCTCGAACGGCTCGTCGAGCTGCGCCACCAGCGCGGCCGTGCCCAGCGCTTCCACCGGATCGAAGCTGCCGAGCCGGCAGAACGGGTCCTGCACGTTGTCGCTCGCGAACAGCAGCGGGATGCCGCGCTCGCGGGCCTCCTTCACCAGCGTGATGCCGCGCCGGCGCGGCGTGCGGCCGGTCACGGCGTCCTGCAGCAGCAGGTTGGTGGCGGGCAGCGAGACCACCGTGATCGGCGCGCGCGCCACCGCGTCGAGCGTGGCGAGCGCCTGCGCCTCGGGCTGTTCCGCGAGCGCGCAGACGTGGCCGCAGACCACGCGGCCCTCGTAGCCGATCTCGGCCAGGATGCGCGCGGTGGCCGCCAGGCCCGTGGCCGAGGCATTGAGCTCCTCGTCCACGTGCAGGTCGATGTCGAGCTCGCAGGCCTGCGCCGAGCGCAGCAGGTTGCGCAGCGCGTTCTCGCTCCAGTTGGTGGAATGCACGAAGCCGCCGAGCAGCGCATGCGGCCCGGTGGCCTTCACCTGCTTCGCGAGCCGCAGCGCCTGCGCCGCGTCCTCGAACAGCGGCAGCTTGATCAGGCTCACCTGCTCGAGCCGCACGCGGCCTTTCCATTCCTGCGCCAGCTCGGCCATCACGGGCCAGGCCATCGGCAGGGCATCGGGCTCCCACCAGTCGACATGCGTGCGCACGTGCGTGGTGCCGCATTCCCAGGCCCATTGCAGGCCGCGCGCCGCGCGTTCGCGCACGTCGGCGGGCGTCCAGTTCACGCGGTCGGCCAGCATCGCGTCGATGGCGCCGAGCAGGCCCGGCTGCACCGCCTTCATGCGCGGCAGCGTGAAGACCTTGTCGAGGTGCGTGTGGGCGTCGACGAAGCCCGGCAGCGCGAGCGTGCCGCCGAGGTCCCAGCCCGCGGCGGGCGTCGGGGCATCGTCCGCGGGGCGCAGCGACTGCACGCGGCCGCCCTCGATCGCGAGCCGTGCGAGCACCGCCACGCCGTCGCGCTGCGGCCAGTCGGCCGGCAGCAGCCAGCGCGGCAGGCGCAGCCGGTCGAGCAGCACGGGCGCGCTCATGCGAAGCGCGCCATGGCGTTGCCGACCTTGGCCATGAAGCGCTTGAGCTGGGGCTCGGTCGCCACGTTCATGTGGTAGTGGGCGTGGTAGTCGACCCGGGCGCCATGCCCGGTCAGCCGTTTCATGTAGCGCGTGACGATCTTGCGCGGCGGGTCGCCCATGTACATCGCCACCCAGCGCGGCCGGCCGTAGGTGACCACGGCGCTGATGCGCTTGATGTGCGTGAGCATCGGCTTCACGTTGGCGGGGTCGCTGATGTCGAAGGCCACGCCGGGCATGAAGAGCCGGTCGAAGTAGCCCTTGAGCATGGCCGGCAGGCCGAAGCACCAGGTCGGGAAGCAGAACACGATGCCCTCGGCCCACCGCAGCCGCTCGACGTAGGGCTTGAGCGGCAGCTGGTTGGCCGGCACCTCGTGGTAGCCCAGCCGCTCCTCGCGCGAGAGCACCGGATCGAAGCCCTCGGCATAGAGGTCGCAGTCGTCCACCTCGTGGCCGGCCGCGCGCAGGTTCTTCAACACCTCCTGGTGCAGGGCGGCATGGAAGCTGGTTTCGACCGGATGGCAGTAGACGACGAGCACGCGCATGGTGTTTGACCGCTTAATCAGAGCAAGTGGTCAGGTTTAGCAAGCGACGTGCCAGCGCGGGCGCACCGGATTGGGGCCGGTGCGGTTTTGGAGGGGAGCAATGCGCCCGGAAGGCGCGTGAGTGCTAGCTTGCGCGGATGCCGCAGCCGGCCAGCACGAAGGCCACCAGCTCGCGCGCGATCGGCTCGCGGTCGATCGGCGCGTCGCTCGGCAGGCCCAGCATCACGCGCGTCTGGATCGCGTAGTCGGCGTAGCTCTGGGTCATGGCCCAGACGTGCATCAGCAGGATGCGCGCATCGAGCGGGCGCATCTGGCCGCGCGCGATCCAGCCGTTGATGATGTCGACCTTCTTCTGCGTCCAGGCGCGCGCATTGGGCCAGTAGCGGTCGAGATTGCGGCCGCCGTCGAGGATCTCGCGCGTGAAGATGCGCGACATCTCGGGGCTGTCGATCGCATGGTCGAGCTTCTTGCGGATGTAGTCGCCGAGCACCGTCGCCGGGTCGCTCGCGTCCTCGAACGAGAACACCACCTTCCACGCATGCAGCACCTGCATCAGCAGTTCTTCGTACAGCTCTTCCTTGCCGACGATGTAGTAGTGCAGCTGCGGCTTGGTGAGGCCGGCGCGCGCCGCGATGGCCTGGGTCGAGGTGCCCTTCAGGCCGTGCAGGCTGAACTCCGCGATCGCCGCGGCGCGGATCGCCGCCATGATGCGCTCGCGGCCCGGGCGCGCGCGCGACAGCGGCCCGTCGGGCGCGGGCATTTCCTGGGCGGTCGAGACGGGAAGGGCGGCGGAATCGGCGTTCATGGCGAGGGCGTGGCGCGGCGTGCGCGCGTTGGATGGTAATGCCTGCTTCCTCGCAGCCGCATGACCGCATGCCATGCCGGCATGGCCGCGCCGGGCAGCCGGGCATGGTTCATGTATCTTCTCGCCGCCTCGAAAAATTCATTCAACACAAGGAGTTCTCCATGTACCTTTCCCCCCGCTTCAGGGCCCTCGCGGCCGGTGCCGCGATGCTGGCGGCCAGCGCGCTCGCGCAGGCGCAGCAGGCGCTTCCCAACGTGGTGATCCTGGCCACCGGCGGCACCATCGCGGGCGCGGGCGCCTCGGCCGTCAACAGCGCCACCTACGCGGCCGCCAAGGTCGGCGTCGACAAGCTGATCGCGGGCCTGCCCGAGCTCTCCAAGGTCGCCAACGTGCGCGGCGAACAGGTGTTCCAGGTCGCCTCCGAGAGCCTCACCAACGACAACCTGCTCACGCTCGCCCGGCGTGTGTCGGCGCTGTCCAAGCAGAGCGACGTCGACGGCATCGTGATCACGCACGGCACCGACACGCTGGAAGAAACCGCCTACTTCCTGACCCTGACCGTGCACACGCCCAAGCCGATCGTGGTGGTCGGCTCGATGCGTCCGGGCACCGCGCTGTCGGCCGACGGCGCGCTCAACCTGTACGACGCCGTGACGGTGGCCGGCAGCAAGGACGCCGCGGGCAAGGGCGTGCTGGTGACGATGAACGACAACATCGACACCGCGCGCGACGTGAGCAAGAGCGTGAACATCAAGACCAGCGCCTTCTCGAGCCAGTGGGGCCCGCTGGGCATGGTGGTCGAGGGCAAGAACTACTGGTTCCGCGCGCCGGTCAAGCGCCACACCATGTTCTCGGAGTTCAACATCGACCAGATCAGCGCGCTGCCGCCGGTCGAGATCGCGATGGGCTACGAGGGCGTGTCCTCGACCGCCATCGACGCGCTCGCCAAGAGCGGCATCAAGGCGCTGATCCATGGCGGCACCGGCAACGGTTCGGTCGCCGACCGCATCGTGCCGAACCTGCAGAAGGTGCGCGCCGACGGCATCGTCGTCATCCGCAGCTCGCGCGTGCCCGACGGCTTCGTGATCCGCAATGCCGAGCAGCCCGACGACAAGTACGACTGGGTGGTGGCGCACGACCTGCGCCCGCAGAAGGCGCGCATCCTCGCGATGGTCGCGCTGACCAAGACCAGCGACACCAAGGAACTGCAGCGCATCTTCTGGGAATACTGATCGCTCGATCCGCGCCGGTCGCCGGGGCCGCGTTCCTTCCGCAGGGGAGGGCGCGGCCTTTTTTTCATGGGCAAGGGTTTCAGCGCGCGCGCCGCCGCTGGCGGTGCCGCGCGAACTCCAGCCCGCCCACGCACACCAGCAGCCAGGCCAGCCCGGTCAGCAGGCCCGCCACCACGTCGCTCGCGAAGTGCACCTGCAGGAAGATCCGGCTGCAGGCGATGGTGACGATCGCGGCGGCGCCGGCCATCGCCGCCGCCACGTGCCAGCGCGGCGGCAGCAGGCGCAGCGCGAGATAGACCAGCATGCCGTAGCTCACGATCGCGCCCGCGCTGTGGCCGCTCGGGAAGCTGTAGCTGGTCTCGTGCGCCAGGCCGTGGTCGTGCAGCGGCCGGGCGCGCGCGAAGATCTGCTTGAGCGCCGGGTTCAGCAGCACGATGCCCACCAGCGCCATCGACCAGCCGAGCGCCAGGCCGCGGTGCGAGCGGTGCCACAGCAGCAGCGCCACCAGCACCGCCACCGGCGCCAGCGTGGCGAAGTCGCCGAGCCGCGTGAGCCAGCTGAACGCGAGGATCACGCCGTGCGGCATGTGCTGCGCGATCGCGTCGGTCAGTGCCTGGTCGGCCAGGCCCAGCGTGCGGCCGTCGCCGAGGTTCGAGGCGATCCAGGCGAACAGGCTGGAGGCACCGAGGATCGTCGCGAAGCCCAGCACCAGCGCGAACACCAGCCGGGGCTCGTCGGGTTCTTCTTCCGCGGCCAGCGCGAGCCGGCGGCGCTGCGCCATCCAGCAGGCCAGGCCGGCGGCCAGCACCGAGGCCAGCAGCAGCGAGAGGAAGCCGCCCAGCGCATGGGCGCCGAGCTGTTCGGCATGCGCGACCAGGGCGGGCGGGGTGGGGAGGGGAGAGGAAGAAAGGGAGGAAGGGACGGGGACTGCCGATGACATGCGGCGCACCCTAAAGCGGCGCCGCCGCGCTGGCAAGCGAAAGCCTTACGGCGTCGGCGAGCACGAAGGCCTGGCGCTCGGCTGCGTAGTCCCAGCGCTCGACCATGCAAGCGTGCGCGCCATCGTCGCGCCGCACCACGTTGACCGAGTTCGGATGCCCCGCGCGCACGCGCCACGACACCGCCGTGCCCGCCTGCACCGCCCACATCGGCCGCGGGACATCGACGAGGCATTCGTGCAGCGGCAACACGAAGGGCAGGTGGATGTGGCCGCCGAGCACCAGGTCGGCGCCGGCCTGGGCCCAGCGCGCCGCGGCGGCCTCGCCGCCATGCAGCCGGTTGCCGATGTCCTCGCGCCGCGTCACCGCCACCGGCTGGTGCGTGACCACCACACGCAGCTGCGAAGGCGTCGCCGCGGCGAGCCGTCGCGCCACGCGCTCGACCTGCGCGCGCGACACCTCGCCGTCCTCGTGGCGCCAGCGGCGCGTGGTCTTGACGCCGATCGCCAGCCAGCCGGGCAGGTCGACCACCGGCTCGAGCTCGTCGCCGAAGGCCTCGCTGTAGCGGCCGTAGGGCGCGAAGGCGCGCGCCGCGAGCTGGAACAGCGGGATGTCGTGGTTGCCCGGGATCGCCAGCAGCGCCCGCGGCGCCAGCCGGTCGACGAAGGCACGCGCGGCCGCGAACTGCGCGCGGGTGGCGCGCTGGGTGATGTCGCCCGACAGCACCAGCAGCTCGGGCGCGAGCTCGCGCGCCAGCCGCTCGAGCGCCGCCAGCACCGGCGGCTGCTCGGTGCCGAAGTGCGGGTCGGACACCTGCAGCAACACGCTCATTGCTTGGCCGCCTCGAGCTCGGGTGCCACGTCGGGCCGTATCAGCCACAGCGGCTCGGGCGAGACGCGGAACAGCAGCGGCATCTCGGCCCAGCCGATCTCGCCGTCGGTCGCCACCTTCACGCGCCGCGGGCCGCGGCTGCCCGCGCGGCCGATGCGCACCGTCATCGACTCGAAGGGAAAGCTCAGCACCTCGTCGGCCTCGCCGAGCCGCCCGAGCGCGCCGCGCAGCAGCAGCCCCGGCATCGACAGCAGGCCATGGGGCTTGAGCGCCACCGCCGCCAGCTGCCCCTGCTCGGGGGCGTCGGCATGCTCGATGCCGATCTGCAGCAACTGCAGCGGGTTGTTGCCCACGAACAGCGTGGGCGTGCGGATCGCGCGCTCCTGGCCGCGCCAGGCCATGCGCAGGTCGAGCGTGCGGTGGCCGCGCAGCACCGTGAGCAGGCCCGCGCCGAGCGCGATCAGGCGGTTGCGCCCGTAGCGCGACTTGTAGTGCTCGCGCTCCTCGAGCAGTTGGGCATACAGGCCCAGGCTGGCGTTGACCAGGAAGGCGCGGTCGTTGAGCAGTCCGACCTGCACCGGCCGCGGCGGCTGGGTCAGCAGCACTTCGAGCGCCTGCGCGGTGTCGCGCGGGATGCCGTGGGCGCGGCTGAAGTAGTTGAAGGTGCCCTGCGGCAGCACGCCGAAGGCGCAGCCGCTGCCCAGCGTGGCCTGGGCCACGGCATTGATCGTGCCGTCGCCGCCCGCGGCCACCACCACGCCGCCGGCGGCCCGCGCGCGCTCCACCGCCTCGCGCGCCAGCGCGCGCAGGCTGCCGGGGCCGTCGTCGGCGCTGCCGCGGTCGACCGTGAAGATGCGCAGCCGGCGGTCGGCCGCGGCGCAGCCTTCCTCGATGACCTCGCGGGCCTGGACGGCGTCCTCGCTGCCGGAGGCGGCGTTGAGCACGATGAAGAGCGGGGTGTTCGGGCCGGTCTCGGGCACTGGCATGGGGTCGTAGGGGGCTGGGGGCTCGTGGGAGGGAGTCGGATCGGCGCGGCGGGCGGGCGTTCCCGGCCGGCTGAAAAAGCGTCGACCGCGCGGCCGTGGAAGACAGGAGCCCGCGCGGACCCCGGTTTGTCGCACGGCTCGCGCCCGGTCCGTGGCAGGCGCCTTCCCGACCCGCTGTGGGAGAGTTGCCCTCCGCCCGTAAAATCGCGGGCTTTCGCGGCGCACCGCCGCGCTTTCGTCCAACGCCCGGCCGCGCCGGCCGGCACCCTTCATGTTGACCTTCCAGCAAATCATTCTCAAATTGCAGTCGTACTGGGCCGACAAGGGCTGCGCGCTGCTGCAACCGTACGACATGGAAGTGGGCGCGGGCACCTCGCACACCGCCACCTTCCTGCGCGCGCTCGGCCCCGAGCCCTGGAAGGCCGCCTACGTGCAGCCCAGCCGCCGCCCCAAGGACGGCCGCTACGGCGAGAACCCGAACCGCCTGCAGCACTACTACCAGTACCAGGTCGTGCTCAAGCCCGCGCCCGCGAACATCCTCGAGCTCTACCTCGGCAGCCTCGAGGCGCTGGGCTTCGACCTCAAGAAGAACGACATCCGCTTCGTCGAGGATGACTGGGAGAACCCCACGCTCGGCGCCTGGGGCCTGGGCTGGGAGGTCTGGCTCAACGGCATGGAGGTGACGCAGTTCACCTACTTCCAGCAGGTCGGCGGCATCGACTGCAAGCCGATCACCGGCGAGATCACCTACGGCCTCGAGCGCCTCGCGATGTACCTGCAGGGCGTGGACAACGTCTACAACCTCGTGTGGACCGAGGGCCTGAGCTACGGCGACGTCTACAAGCAGAACGAGGTCGAGCAGTCGACCTACAACTTCGAGCATTCCGATGCCGAGTTCCTGTTCACCGCCTTCGCCGCGCACGAGAAGCAGGCCAGGCACCTGATGGCCGAGCAGCTCGCGCTGCCGGCCTACGAGCAGGTGCTCAAGGCCGCGCACAGCTTCAACCTGCTCGACGCGCGCGGCGCGATCAGCGTGACCGAACGCGCGGCCTACATCGGCCGCATCCGCAACCTCGCGCGCAGCGTGGCGCAGAGCTACTACGACAGCCGGGAACGGCTGGGCTTCCCGATGGCACCGCGCGAATGGGTCGCGCAGATCGCACCGAAGAAGGCCGCCTGAGCGATGACGACCCCCATGAACAAGACCTCCCTGCTGGTTGAACTGTTTGTCGAAGAACTGCCGCCGAAGGCGCTGAAGAAGCTCGGCGAGGCCTTCGCGGGCGTGCTGCGCGAACAGCTAGTGGCCCAGGGCCTGGCCGAGGCCGGCTCGGTGCTCACGCCCTTCGCCTCGCCGCGCCGCCTGGCCGCGCATCTCACGCACGTGGCCGAGCGCGCCGCCGACAAGGCCGTCTCGCAGAAGCTGATGCCCGTGGCCGTGGGGCTCGATGCCTCGGGCCAGCCCACGCCCGCGCTGCTCAAGCGCCTGGGCGCGCTCGGCGCCGACGCCTCGGCCGTGCCCGGCCTCAAGCGCGCCATGGACGGCAAGGCCGAAGCCCTGTTCTACGAGAGCACCGCCAAGGGCGCCACCCTGGCCGAGGGCCTGCAGAAGGCGCTGGCCGAAGCCATCGCCAAGCTGCCGATCCCCAAGGTCATGAGCTACCAGCTCGAGAGCGGCTGCGAGCTGCCGGGCTGGAGCAGCGTGAGCTTCGTGCGCCCCGCGCACGGCCTGGTCGCGCTGCACGGCGATGCCGTGGTGGCGATCGAGGCGCTGGGCCTCAAGGCCGGCCGCGAAACGCATGGCCACCGCTTCGAGGCCGCGGTCGATCCCGTGGTGCTGCGCAATGCCGACAGCTACGCGCTGCAGCTGCGCGACGAAGGCGCGGTGATCGCGAGCTTCGAGGCGCGCCGCGCCGAGATCGCGCGCCAGCTCGCCGCGGCCGCGGTCCAGGTCGGTGGCGGCTCGGTGCCGATCCACGACGATGCGCTGCTCGACGAGGTGACGGCGCTGGTCGAGCGCCCCAACGTGCTGGTCTGCAGCTTCGAGCGCGAATTCCTCGAGGTGCCGCAGGAATGCCTGATCCTCACGATGAAGGCGAACCAGAAGTACTTCCCGCTGCTCGATGCGTCGAGCAAGCTCACCAACCGGTTCCTGGTCGTCAGCAACATCAGCCCCGACGATGCCAGCGCCGTCATCGGCGGCAACGAGCGCGTGGTGCGCCCGCGCCTGGCCGACGCCAAGTTCTTCTTCGACCAGGACCGCAAGAAGACGCTGGCCTCGCGCGTCGCGTCGCTGGGCAAGGTGGTCTATCACAACAAGCTCGGCACCCAGGGCGAGCGCGTGGAACGCGTGATGCGCATCGCGCGCGCCATCGCCGAGAAGCTCGGCGATGCCAACGTGGCGCGCCAGGCCGTGCAGGCCGCCCAGCTGGCCAAGGCCGACCTCGTGACCGACATGGTCGGCGAGTTCCCCGAGCTGCAGGGCATCATGGGCCGCTACTACGCGCTGCACGACGGCCTCGACGCGGCCGTGGCCGATGCCATCGAGGACCACTACAAGCCGCGCTTCGCGGGCGACGAACTGCCGCGCAACAGCGTGGGCCTGGTGGTCGCGCTGGCCGACAAGCTCGAGACCCTGGTCGGCATGTTCGGCATCGGCAACCTGCCCACCGGCGACCGCGATCCCTTCGCGCTGCGCCGCCATGCGCTCGGCACGATCCGCATGCTGATCGAGAAGAACCTGCCGCTGGACCTCGACGCGCTGCTGGCCGAGGCCGCCGCGCAGTTCCAGGGCATCGCGGGCTTCGATGCCTCCAAGGCCACGGTCGAGCTGCAGGACTTCATTCTCGACCGCCTCGCCGGCAGCCTGCGCGAGCAGGGCGCCAGCGCGCAGGAAGTCGATGCCGTGCTGGCCCCGCGCCCGCAGCGCCTGGGCCAGGTGCCCCAACTGCTCGCCGCCGTGCGCGCCTTCGCCGTGCTGCCCGCCGCCGCCGCGCTGGCCGCGGCCAACAAGCGCATCGGCAACATCCTCAAGAAGGCCCCCGAGGCCGACGCCCACGTCAGCGAGCTGCTGCTGCAGGAGCCCGCCGAGAAGGCGCTGCATGCCGCCATGGCGCAGGTGGTGCCCGCCGCCAACGCCCAGTTCGATGCCGGCGACTACACCGCCTCGCTGCAGACCCTGGCCGCGTTGCGCGAACCGGTCGATGCCTTCTTCGACGGCGTGATGGTCAATGCCGAGCAGGCCGACCTGCGGCTCAACCGGCTGGGGCTGCTGATGTCGCTGCATGCCGCGATGAACCGCGTGGCGCAGCTCGAGCGGCTGGCTGTCTGAAGACCGTCGCTCGATAATCCGATCGCGCATGAACCGCCAACAGCAACTGGATCAGTTCTCCCTCGCCCTGCACCAGCGGGCGGTGGCGGTGCTGCGCCAGGAGCCCGCATTGCGCGAGCAGGCCCGCCGCACCCTCGAACGGTGGCGCCAGCAGTCGGGCCCCACGCGCTCCGACGTGCTGTGGGACGAGTGGGAGCGTCTTCTCGCCGGCGATGCCGGCGTGCTCGAAGATGCCGCGCTCGTCGAGTCCGAGCATGGACAGCTCATGCGCAGCGTGTCGCCGCTCGGCGGCCTCGTCTCGCAGGTCGAACGAATGGCATTGCTCAAGCAGGCGCGCGAGCAGGCCGCGACCCCATGAAGCTCGAAGAACTGCAGCATGTATTGCGCGCTTCCGCGGCGATCTCGAAAGAAAGTTCTTTTGTGGTCGTCGGCAGTCAGGCCGTGTTGCTGCTGCTCGATCAACCGCCCGAGTCGCTGCTGGTATCGCGCGAAATCGATCTCTACCCCGCGCTGCATCCGGAGCGCGCCGATCTGATCGACCGTGCGATCGGTATGCACTCGAGCTTTCACGAGACCTTCGGTTATTTCGCCGATGGTGTCGGGCCCGAGACCGCCGTCATGCCCGGCGACTGGATGAGTCGTGCCAGCCTGCACTACGTCGGCGAGATCACGGCCATCTGTCCGGAACTGCACGACCTGGTCGTCTCCAAGTGCGTGGCCGGTCGCGAGAAGGACGCCGATTTCGTGCGCGAGCTGTTGAAGCAGGACCTGGTATCGCTCGATACGCTGGTGCAGCGCATCGGCATGCTGGACGCGGCGAAGTACCCGCTGCCGCATCTGGTCGCCTGGGTGAAGCGACGCAAGCTGGAGTCTGAAGGAACACCTCCATGAAACTCGTGATCCTCGACCGCAACGGCACGATCAACGTGCACCGCGAAGACTTCGTGAAGAGCGACACCGAGTGGACGCCGCTGCCCGGTGCGCTCGAGGCCGTGGCGCGGCTCAACCATGCGGGTTGGCACGTGGTGATCGCGTCGAACCAGTCGGGCCTGGGGCGCGGCCTGTTCGACATGGCCTCGCTCAATGCGATGCACGCCAAGATGCACAAGATGCTCGCGGCCGTGGGCGGGCGTGTCGATGCGGTGTTCTATTGCCCGCACAGCCCCGACGAGGACTGCGAATGCCGCAAGCCCAAGCCGGGCCTGTTCCAGCAGATCGGCGACCGCTTCGGCATCGACCTGGCCGGCGTGCCGACCGCGGGCGACAGCCTGCGCGACCTGCAGGCCGGCGCGGCCGCCGGCTGCGAACCGCACCTGCTGCTGACCGGCATGGGCGCGGCCTGCCGCGGCTTCGATCCGCTGCCTCCCGAATATCCGGCGGACACGAGGGTGCACGAAGACCTCGCCGCTTTCGTCGACTTCCTGCTCGCGCGCGAGGCGCGGGCCGAATCCATGCAGGTGGCTCTCTGATGGCGTTGCTCCGTTCCGTTCTCCACGCGCTGTGGATGTTCGTCACCGTCGTCCCCTGGGCGATCATCATGCTGGTGTGCTCGATCTGGATGCGCGGCATACCGCTCTATTGGATGGCGGCGCGCTGGCTCTCCTGGGCCGTCGGCAGCGGCGCGCGCGCGCTCCTGGGCATCCGGCTGCGCGTGAGCGGCATGGAGAACCTGCCGGCCGACAAGCTCGCGGGCGCGATCCTGCTGGTCAAGCACCAGTCCACGCTCGAGACCTTCCTGATGCCCACGCTGATGCCGCATCCGCTGGCCTACGTGTTCAAGAAGGAGCTGCTCTACGTGCCCTTCTTCGGCTGGGCCATGGGCCGGCTCGACATGATCCACATCGACCGCAGCCAGCGTGCCCAGGCCTTCAACAAGGTGGTGAGCCAGGGCCGCAAGCTGCTCGCGCAGGGCATCTGGATCATCATGTTCCCCGAGGGCACGCGCATCCCGCGCGGCCAGAAGGGTACCTACAAGAGCGGCGGCACGCGCCTGGCCTGCGAGACCGGCGTGCCCGTGATCCCGATCGCCGTGACCTCGGCCAAGGTCTGGCCGCGCAAGGCCTTCATCAAGCGCTCCGGCGTGGTCGACGTGTCGATCGGCGTGCCGATCTCGAGCGCGGGCCGCAAGCCCGACGAACTGATGCGCGAGGTCGAGGCCTGGATCGAGGCCGAGATGCACCGCCTCGATCCCGAGGCGTACCGCGATGCCGATGCCACCGGTGGCGTGGCCGGCGGTGCCGCGGTCGAGAAGGTGGGTTGAAGGCGTTCGCGCCTTCGACCGTCGTTTCTTTCTTGTCGATCACCGGACATCGAGCATGCGGGAGCTGATGCAGCTGGCGCTGGACCTGTTCGGCGATGGCGCCGTGGCCGCGCCGCCGCCCGCCGCGCCGCGCGGGCGCAAGAGCCCGGGCCCGGCACGGCCGCGCGCGCGCCAGCCCGGCAGCCTCGTGCCCGACGCGCTGCCCTTCGCGGTGCCGCCGGTGGTGGCCGTGCCCACCACCACGGTGCCGCTGGTCGAGGACCCGCGTCCGGCCGTGCCGCTGGCCGACACCCTGGCGCCCGCGAGCTTCGTGCATCCGCAGGCTTCGCGCGAGCTGATGCTGGGCGCGGCGCGCGTCGCCTACGAATTCAAGCGCGGCAAGCGCCGCACCATCGGCTTCGTCGTCGGCGCCGAAGGCCTGTCGGTGCGCGCGCCGCGCTGGGTCGCGCTGCGCGACGTCGACGCCGCGATCCGCGAGAAGGGCGACTGGATCCTGCGCAAGCTCGCCGAGACGCAGCAGCGCCACGCGCGCGTCGAGGCCACGCGCATCGACTGGAAGGACGGCGCGGGCTTTCCCTTCCTCGGCGAACCGGTGGTGGTGCGGCTCGATCCGAAGCATGGCTTCGAGGGCGTGGGCGGGGCGCTCGATGCGGGCGACGGCACGGGTCCGCGGCTGCTGCGACTGGCCGTGGCGCAGAACGCCGAGCCGTCGCAGATCCGCGATGCGGCGCAGGCCTGGCTGATGCGGCAGGCACGCAAGCTGTTCATCGAGCGGCTCGATCACTTCGCGCCGCTGCTGGGGGTGCGGTGGGCGAAGCTGTCGTTGTCGAATGCGGCGACGCGGTGGGGGAGTGCGAGTGCGGATGGGTCGATTCGGCTGAACTGGCGGTTGATCCACTTTCGGTTATCGGTGATCGACTATGTGGTGGCGCATGAGTTGGCGCATCTGCGGGTGATGGATCACTCGCATCGGTTCTGGGAGACCGTTGAAAGCGTGGTGCCGGATTACGATGTGTTGAGGCAGCAGTTGAAGGATGAGGCTGTGCCTCGGTGGGGATGAGTTTTTCTTGCTGAGGCTGTTGGCCGGGACTCGCCCCGGCGGGCGAGTCACTTTCTTTTGCTTCGCCAAAAGAAAGTAACCAAAGAAAAGGCGACCCACTGTCTGCGACCCTCCGCTTCGCTGCGGGCAACCTGCGGTGCTCGCGTTTCGCGGGGTCTCGCAGAACTCGCTTCGCTCAAACAGCTGCGAGCCCTGATCCGCGAAACGCTGCGCTCCTCGGCGCAGCCAGAGGGGGTGGGTCGGGCCATCGCGATGCTCGGCCCAGGTGGAAGAAGACCCAGGGCCTTTGCACCCTCACCGCCCCACACAAGGACGCGCCATGGCGCGTTGACCCTCATCCCCTCTGGCTGTGCCGAGGAGCGCAGGGGAAAGCGGGATCAGGGCCGCAGCTGTCTGAGCGGAACGAAGTGCAGCGAGTTCTGCGGACCCCCGCTTTCTCCGAGCACCGCAGGTTGCCCGCAGCGAAGCGGAGGGACACAGACAGCGGGGTCGCCTTCTCTTTGGTTACTTTCTCTTGGCGAGACAAGAGAAAGTGACTCGCCCGCCGGGGCGAGACCCGGCCAACAGCCTCAACAAAAACGCAGCAAGAAAATCAACGCGCGTGCGTCACACCCCCATCGACAACCAACGTAGACCCCATCACATAGTCCCCCGCATCAGAAGCCAGATAAATCGCCGCCCCCGCCATGTCCTCGGGCTTCCCGATCCGCCCCGCCGGAATCCGCCCCTTGATCTCATCCCCATGGTCCCGGGCATCCTTGTTCATGCTCGAGGCAAAGGCCCCCGGCGCGATCGCGCTCACCACGATCCCGTCCTGTGCCAGCCGCAGCGCCATGCGCCGCGTGAGTTGGATCAGCCCCGCCTTGCTCGCCGCGTACGAGTAGGTCTCCTGCGGATTCACCGAGATCCCGTCGATCGAAGCGATGTTGATCACCTTCGCCAGGTGATCGCCACCCGCGGCCGCCTTCTTCAGCAACGGCGTCAACGCCTGCGTCAGGAAGAACGGCGTCTTGAGGTTCAGGTCGACCACCTTGTCCCACCCGCTCTCCGGAAACTCCGCATAGGGCGCCCCCCAGGCGGCACCGGCGTTGTTGACCAGGATGTCCAGCGACGACTCATGCTTCGCGAACGCATCGACCAGCGCCTGCGCCCCTTCGAGCGTCGACACGTCGGCCGGCAGCGACACGCAATGCCCGAAGGCCGACAGTTCCTGGGCGGTCTGGTCGCAGGCCTCGGCCTTGCGCGCCGAGATGTAGACCCGTGCGCCCTGCGCCAGGTAGCCCTCGGCGATCATGCGGCCGATGCCGCGCGAGCCGCCGGTGATGAGGGCGGTGCGGCCCTGGAGCGAGAAGAGTCGGGTGGTGTCCATGTGCGGCGTCTCCTGGTGTGCGTGGGGCCGCCCGATGGAGGAAAGACAAGGGCAGCCGGAGGCCGCAGCTTAGTGCCGGCGTCGCGCCGCGGGCGTCACCTTGGCGCCAGCAGCAGGCGCAGCTGGCTGTCGAAGCGGCGCGGTTCGCCGGTCAGGGGATCGGTGAAGGCGATGGAGCGCGCCAGCAGTTGCAGCGGCCGCTCGAAGTCGTCGGTGTCGACCGGCGTCAGCACCGGATAGAAGGGGTCGTTCACGATCGGCATGCCCAGCGCCAGGCAATGCACGCGCAACTGGTGCCGCCGGCCCGTGACCGGCGAGAGCGCGAGGTGCGCGAGCCCGTCGAACGCCTTCAGCACCGCGATGCCGGTCTCGGAATTCGGCTCGCCGGGCGCTTCCTTCACCTGCATGAAGTGCGCGTCGTCGACCAGCCGGCTGCGGTAGACCGGCGGCAGCGCGGCCGCGGCGGCCTCGCCGCCGGGCAGCGGCACGATCGCCTCGTAGTCCTTGTGCACCGTGCGCTGCGCGAACATGGTTTGGTAGGCGCCGCGTGTCTCGGGCCGCACGGAGAACAGCACCAGGCCCGCGGTGCTGCGGTCGATGCGGTGCAGCGGCGACAGCGCCTCGATGCCGAGCTTGCGCTTGAGCCGCACCAGCAGGCTGTGGTGCAGGTACTTGCCGGTGGGCGTGACCGGCACGAAGTGCGGCTTGTCGACCACCAGCAGGTGCTCGTCGCGGTACAGCACCTGCTCCTCGAACGGAATCGCCGGCTCGGTGTCGAGCGCGCGGTAGTAGAAGACGCGCAGCGGCGCCTGGTAGCGGCGCTCGGGCGTGACGGGCACGCCGTGCTCGTCGACCACCTCGCCGTCGCGGATGCGCTGCATCCAGGCCTCGGGTGCGATCGCGGTGAAGCGCGCGATCAGGAAGTCGGCAATAGTCGGCCAGTGGTCCTCGGTCGGCAGGCCGACGCAGCTCGCGCTCACGCCGTCGCGCATCGGCAGCGGCGGATGGGCGAGGCGGCCGCGGCTCATGCGAGAGTCTCTTCGAGCAGCGCGGCGATCTCCGCGGCCGAAGGGCGCGAGGCCACCTCGGGCTGCAGGCAGCGATCGCGCAGCGCCGTCATCGCAGGAGGCGGTTCATCGCAGCGCGCGGCCAGTTCCTCGAGCAGGCAGCCGAAGGCGCGCACCTCCAGTTGCCGCGCGCGCGCCGCGTCGCCGGCGGGCAGCGCATCGGCGAGCCAGGCGGCGCCGAAGTCGCCCAGGCGCGCGCCGTCTTCGGGATGCCAGAGGATGTTGTGCGCATAGAGGTCGCCATGCACCAGGCCGCGCGCATGCATGTGCCGCATCGCCGCGGCGATGTCGCGCGCGATGCGCAGCGCGGTGCCTGCGGACCAGCGGGCGTCGTCGGCATAGACGTCGCGCGTGCACGAGGCCAGGCTCGGCGGCCCCGCGAGCGTGCGGAACGACGCCGGTACGCGCGCCATCACCAGGCCCTGCGTGCCCTCGGGATGGCCGTCGATGCGGCCCTGCGCGCCGATCAGGGTGGCGTGCGCGCCGGCCGCGATGCTGGCCGCGAGCTCGCTGCGCGGCCAGCCGTCGCTGGTGACGGCCCCCTTGAAGAGCTTGACCGCGACCGGCTCCCGCTCGTTCAGCAGCGCCTCGTGGATCACGCCCGAGGCGCCTTCGCCGAGCCGTGTGCCCAGTTGCAGCTCGTGCCAGTCGATGCGCGGCACCGCGGGCGCGATCGCCGCGGCCTCCTCGTCGCGCGCATCGAAGGCATTGCCCGCGGCGGCCAGCCACGACAGCCGCGGCATCGACCACAGCCAGCCGGGCGGCGCCGCGAAGCGGTTGGCGGAGATGCGCAGCAGCTCGAGCCGCGTGCAGCCGGCCAGCGTCTCGGGCAGGCTGCTCAGGCGGTTGCCCGCGAGCATCAGCTTCTGCATGCGCGTGCAGTCGCCCAGCGTGTCGGGCAGGCGCTCGATCGCGTTGTCGGTCAGGATCAGCCAGCGCAGCGAGGGCGCGAGCGACGCGGCCGGCACCTCGGCGATGCGGTTGGCCTTGAAGCCGACGATGTCGAGGTTCGCGCAGTCGCCGATCGATTCGGGCAAGCGCGTGAAGCGGTTGTCGGAGCAGAACAGCACGCGCAGCCGGTGCAGCCGGCCCAGGTCGTCGGGCAGGCGGTCGAGCGCATTGCCCGTGAGGTTCAGCACCTCGAGCGTGTCGGCCAGATCGAAAATTTCGCGCGGAAATTCCTCGAGGCCGCAGCTCAGGTCGAGCCGCGTGGCGCCCGTCAGCCGGCCCGCGCGCAGATCGGCCAGCGTGTGCGACATGTTCATGCCCGCGAGTCTATGCGCGGCCGTGCGCCGCGCTGTGCCGGAACTCAGGCCAGCGCGCCGAAGCGGTAGATGCCGTCCGCGCCGAGTTCGCGCTTCACCTGCCCCGAGAACCAGAGCAGGTGCAGGTGCGCCACGGTCTCGCCCATCGCGAAGGTCATCTGGTGCAGGTCGAGTTCGCGCTTGAACAGGATCGGCAGTCCCTCGAAGGCCGTGATCGGCCGCGCCAGCGCGACCTCGAGCAGCTCGGCCAGGCGGTCGCGGTGGTGCTCCTGCAGCTGCTCGACGCGGCGGTGGATGCCGGTGAAGGGCTTGCCGTGCGCGGGCAGGCCGAGGGTGTCGGCGGGCAGCGACTTGAAGCGCGCGATGCTGTCGAGGAACAGGCGCAGCGAATTCGCCTCGGGCTCGCCCGCGTACACGCTCACGTTGGTCGAGATGCGCGGCAGCATCATGTCGCCGCCCAGCAGCAGCTTGAGATCGTCGCAGTACAGCGCGATGTGCTCGGGGGCATGGCCGTAGCCGCTGATGCAGCGCCAGGCATGGCCGCCGATGTCGATGCTCTCGCCGTCGAGCATGCGCACGAAGCTCTCGGGCACCGAGGGCACCATGTTGGCGTAGTAGTTGGTGCGGCCGCGGATCTTGTCGAGCGCCTCGGGGTTGGCCAGGCCGTGCGCGCTGAAGAAGCGCGCGGCATGCTCGCCGCCGGCGAGCGTGTCGCCGCTGCTGCAGAGCACGCGCGCCACGTGGTAGTCGGTGGAGCTGATCCACAGCGGCACGTTCCAGCGCTTGCACAGCCAGTCGGCCAGGCCGATGTGATCGGGATGCATGTGGGTGACGATCACGCGCACGATCGGCAGGCCCTGCAGCTGGGTCTCGAAGATCTGCTCCCACTGGGCCCGCGCCTCGTCGCGCGAGATGCAGCAGTCGACCACGGTCCAGCCCTCGACGCCGCGGTAGTTGTCGCGCAGCAGCCAGAGGTTGATGTGGTCGAGCGCGAACGGCAGCCGCATCCGGATCCAGCGCACGCCGGGCGCCACTTCGAGGGCCTCGCCGGGGGCGGGCAGGGTGTCGCCGAGGGGGTAGTGGAGTTCGCGTTCGAGCAGATTCATGTAGGATTGACGTTTACGTAAACGTCATGGGTTGAGGGCACCATTGTAGAGAGCGCGGCGCAAATGTGCTGTCGCCCCCGCAACGCCCCCTTCCCGGCGCCTCCCGTGTTCCCTGAACAAGCCCTCATGCCAGCGCAAACCTTCACCATCAGCCAGCTCGCGAAGGAATTCGACCTGACGACGCGGGCGATCCGCTTCTACGAGGACATGGGGCTGCTCACGCCCGAGCGCGCGGGCCTGCAGCGCATCTACAGCGCGCGCGACCGGGCCCGGCTCACGCTCACGCTGCGCGCCAAGCGCCTGGGCCTGAGCCTGACCGAGGCCAAGGACATCCTCGACATGTACGACAGCCCGCGCGACACGGTGCCGCAGCTCGAGCGCTTCCTCAGCATCCTGGGCGCCCACCGCGCGCAGCTCGAGGGCCAGCTCGCCGAGCTGCAGGCCAATATCGCGGAAGTGCGTGCTCACGAAAAGAAGGGCCAGACGGCGCTGGCGCGCGCGCAGAAGGCCGAAACCGCCGGCAAGCCCAAGGCCAGGCCACCGCGACCGGCCCGAACCACCGCCTGAGAGAGAGCCCCCGGCGCCGGGCGCCGCCGCACCGAATCCCCCTCCACCTCACCGACAATCCCCGCATGTCCGAATCCCTCGACGACCTCTTCGCCCACAACCGCGCCTGGTCCGCGCAGATGGAACGTGACCGGCCTGGTTTCTTCTCCAGCCTGGTCAAGCAGCAGACGCCGCGCTACATGTGGATCGGCTGCTCCGACAGCCGCGTGCCCGCCAACCAGATCACCGGCCTCGAGCCCGGCGAGGTGTTCGTGCACCGCAACGTGGCCAACATCGTGGTGCACTCCGACCTCAACGCGCTGTCGGCGATCCAGTTCGCGGTCGAGCACCTGAAGGTCGAGCACATCATGGTGGTGGGCCACTACGGCTGCGCGGGCGTGAAGGCCGCGCTCAACGGCACCCGCATCGGCCTGGCCGACAACTGGATCCGCCACATCCAGGACGTGCGCGACCGCCACCACGTGATGCTCGACGGCTTCGCGGAAGAAGTGCGCGCCGACGCGCTGTGCGAACTCAACGTCGCCGAGCAGGTGGTCAACGTGGCCGTCAGCACGGTGATGGTCGACGCCTGGAGCCGCGGCCAGAAGGTCACGATCCACGGCTGGACCTTCGGCGTGCACGACGGCCTGCTGCAGGACCTGGGCATGAGCGTGGAAGGCGACAAGTCGCTCGAATCGCTCTACAAGGCCGCGGTGCAGCGCGTGCGCCACAAGTACAGCCGCCCCGGCGAGCTGGTGACCCGGCTCACCGGCAAGCCCGCCGCGGCGCCGACGCCCGCCGCCGGCTGAAGGCGCGCCTTCTCCCCGGTCCATGTTCCCGCAGCGCCTCGACTCCCCGCTGGCCTACGACATCGCGAAGGCGATGATGGACGGCTTCAACCGCCATTACAGGCTGTTCCGGGCCGAGTCGTCGCGCGCCAAGCACCGCTTCGAGACCGCCGACTGGCACGGCCAGCAGCGCGCGCAGCGCGAGCGCATCGAGTTCTACGACCTGCGCGTGAGCGAGGCGGTGGCGCGGCTCGAGAAGGAGTTCAAGGCCGGCGAGCAGCCGATGGACGTCTGGCACCAGGTCAAGCTGCACTACATCGGCCTGCTGGTCGACCACCACCAGCCCGAGCTGGCCGAGAGCTTCTTCAACTCGGTCACCACCAAGATCCTGCACCGCGCGTACTTCCAGAACGACTTCATCTTCGTGCGCCCGGCGATCAGCACCGAGTACATCGAGCCGCGCGGCATGCCCACCTACCGCGCCTACTACCCGGCGCACGCCACGCTGGCCGACCACATCGAGCAGATGCTCGACGACTTCGCGCTGCTCGGCAGCTGGGCCCACAAGCGGCGCGATGCCGAGCGCGTGGCGGACGCGATGCAGGCGCGCTTCCACCAGGTCAAGCTGCGCGCCAACTTCCAGCTGCAGGTGCTCTCGGGGCTGTTCTACCGCAACAAGGGCGCCTACGTGGTCGGCAAGATCATGAACGGTTTCGTCGAGCTGGCGTTCGCGCTGCCGATCCTGCACGACGGCCAGGGGCGCTTCCACGTCGACGCGGTGCTGTTCGGCGAGGACGACCTGCAGATGCTGTTCAGCTTCGCGCGCGCCTACTTCATGGTCGACATGGAGGTGCCCTCGGCCTGCGTGCAGTTCCTGCGCTCGCTGATGCCGCGCAAGCCGCGCGCCGAGATCTACAACGCGCTGGGCCTGGCCAAGCAGGGCAAGACGCTGTTCTACCGCGACTTCCTCTCGCACCTCAACTACTCGAGCGACCGCTTCCGCATCGCGCCCGGCATCAAGGGCATGGTGATGCTGGTGTTCGACCTGCCCTCGTTCCCGTTCGTGTTCAAGGTCATCAAGGATTTCTATCCGCCGCCGAAGGACACCACGCGCGAGCAGATCAAGGGCAAGTACATGCTCGTGAAGCAGCACGACCGCGTGGGCCGCATGGCCGACACGCTCGAGTACAGCGACGTGGGTTTTCCGCTCGACCGCTTCGAGCCCGCGCTGATCGAGGAGATCCGCAAGTTCGCGCCCAGCCAGCTCGAGATCGGCGACCGCGACGGCAACGGGGAGATGGAGCTGGTGCTCAAGCATGTCTACATCGAGCGCCGCATGATCCCGTTGAACATCTACCTGCAGGAGGCTTTCGACATGCTCGCGCATCCCGAGAGCCCGGCGCAGGCCAGGCGCGCCAGGGAGCAGCTCGAGCAGGCGGTGATCGAATACGGCAATGCGATCAAGGACATGGTGGCCGCCAACATCTTCCCGGGCGACATGCTGTGGAAGAACTTCGGCGTCACGCGCGGCGGCAAGGTCGTGTTCTACGACTACGACGAGATCGAATACATCACCGACTGCCAGTTCCGCAAGGTGCCCGCGCCGCGCAACGAGGAAGAGGAGATGAGCGGCGAGGTCTGGTATTCGGTCGGCCCGAAGGACGTGTTCCCCGAGACCTTCGAGCCCTTCCTGCTGGGCAACAAGGACGTGCGCGAAGCCTTCATGGCGCACCACGCCGACCTGCTCGACGCTGCTTTCTGGCAACACCACAAGGAACGCATCCAGGCCGGCCAGATGCTGGACGTGTTCCCGTACGAAGAGTCGCAACGCTTCCGCGACGAGGAGCAGGCGGCGCATTCCTGACGGGCCTTCGCATCCGCGGACCCGCATTCTTTTTCCAGCATCAAGGAGCACTCACATGTCCGAATCCATCGTCATCGTCGGCGCCGCCCGCACCCCCATGGGCAGCTTCCAGGGCGACTTCTCCTCCCTCGCGGCGCACGACCTCGGCGGCGCCGCGATCAAGGCCGCCGTCGAGCGTGCCGGCATCGCGCCCGACAGCGTGGGCGAGGTGCTGTTCGGCAACTGCCTGATGGCGGGCCAGGGCCAGGCGCCCGCGCGCCAGGCGGCCTACAAGGGCGGCCTGCCTGACAGCGCCGGCGCGGTCACGCTCAGCAAGATGTGCGGCTCGGCCATGAAGGCCGCGATGCTCGCGCACGACCTGCTGCTGGCCGGCACGCACGACGTGATGGTGGCGGGCGGCATGGAGAGCATGACCAACGCGCCCTACCTGATGCTCAAGGGCCGCGGCGGCTACCGCATGGGCCACGACCGCATCTTCGACCACATGATGCTCGACGGCCTCGAGGACGCCTACCAGCCGGGCCGCTCGATGGGCACCTTCGGCGAGGACTGCGCGGCCAAGTACAAGTTCACGCGCGAGCAGCAGGACGCCTTCGCCATCGCCAGCGTCGAGCGCGCCAAGAAGGCCACCGACACCGGCCTGTTCAAGGACGAGATCGTGCCGGTCACGGTCAAGGGCCGCGGCGGCGACACGCTGATCGCCATCGACGAAGGCCCGGGCAAGGTCAAGCTCGACAAGATCCCGACGCTCAAGCCGGCGTTCAAGAAGGAGAACGGCACCATCACCGCCGCCTCGAGCTCGTCGATCAACGACGGCGCCGCCGCGCTGGTCATGATGACCGAGTCGCATGCGAAGAAGATCGGCGCGAAGCCGATCGCGCGCATCGTCGGGCATGCCACGCACGCGCAGCAGCCCGAGTGGTTCTCGACCGCGCCGGTGGGCGCCGTGGCCAAGCTGTTCAAGAAGACCGGCTGGGCCGTCAAGGACGTGGACCTGTGGGAAGTCAACGAGGCCTTCGCGGTGGTGCCGATGGCGCTGATGCACGAGCTCGACGTGTCGCACGACCGCGTCAACATCCACGGCGGCGCCTGCGCGCTGGGCCATCCGATCGGCGCCAGCGGCGCGCGCATCATGGTCACGCTGATCCACGCGCTCAAGGCGCAGGGCAGGAAGCGCGGCGTGGCCACGCTGTGCATCGGCGGCGGCGAAGGCACCGCCGTGGCGCTCGAGCTGCTGTAAAAAGCACGGCGCCGCGTCCACCGGCCTGCATGGCCGGCGGACTTTCATTGTTTCAGAGAACGAATCGCAGAAAAGCAGGAGGTCCCATGCGTCCCTTTCATTCACGCAACGTCATCGCCGCCATGCTCGCGGGCGCCCTGCTCGCGCCGGCCGCCTGGGCGCAGAAGCGCGACAACGTGCTGTTCCAGGCCGCCACCGACGAGCAGCCCGCCGTCATCAAGACGCTCGAGAAGCTGGTCAACATCGAGACCGGCACCGGCGACGCCGAGGGCATCGCCGCGGCGGGCAACTTCCTCGAGGCCGAACTGAAGAACCTGGGCTTCACCGTCACGCGCAGCAAGTCGGCCGGCCTGGTGGTGGGCGACAACATCGTCGGTAAGCTCAAGGGCCGCGGCGGCAAGAACCTGCTGCTGATGTCGCACATGGACACCGTCTACCTCAAGGGCACGCTCGCCAAGGCGCCGTTCCGCATCGAGGGCGACAAGGCCTACGGCCCCGGCATCGCCGACGACAAGGGCGGCAATGCCGTGATCCTGCACACGCTCAAGCTGCTCAAGGACTACGGCGTGCGCGACTACGGCACCATCACCGTGCTGTTCAACACCGACGAGGAGAAGGGCTCCTTCGGCTCGCGCGACCTGATCCAGGAAGAGGCCAAGCTGGCCGACTACGTGCTCTCGTTCGAGCCCACCGGCGCCGGCGACGAGAAGCTCTCGCTCGGCACCTCGGGCATCGCCTACGTGCAGGTCAACATCACGGGCAAGGCCTCGCACGCGGGCGCCGCGCCCGACCTCGGCGTGAACGCGCTGGTCGAGGCCTCCGACCTGGTGCTGCGCACCATGAGCATCGACGACAAGTCGAAGAACCTGCGCTTCAACTGGACCATCGCCAAGGCCGGCAACGTCTCGAACATCATCCCGGCCAGCGCCACGCTCAACGCCGACGTGCGCTATGCGCGCAACGAGGACTTCGATGCCGCGATGAAGACGCTCGAGGAGCGCGCGCAGCAGAAGAAGCTGCCCGATGCCGACGTGAAGGTGATCGTCACGCGCGGCCGCCCGGCCTTCAATGCCGGCGAGGGCGGCAGGAAGCTGGTCGACAAGGCGGTGGGCTACTACAAGGAAGCCGGCGGCACGCTGGGCGTGGAAGAACGCACCGGCGGCGGCACCGACGCGGCCTACGCGGCGCTGTCGGGCAAGCCCGTGATCGAGAGCCTGGGCCTGCCGGGCTTCGGCTACCACAGCGACAAGGCCGAGTACGTGGACATCAGCGCGATCCCGCGCCGCCTGTACATGGCCGCCCGCCTGATCATGGACCTGGGTTCCGGCAAGTAACGACGACGAGAACGACACGAGGAGACACGCCATGCTGCTGAGCACCGACCAGGAAGCCATCCGCGACGCCGTGCGCGACTTCGCGCAGGCCGAACTCTGGCCCCACGCGCCGAAGTGGGACCGCGAACACAGCTTCCCGAAGGAAGTGCACCAGGGCCTCGCGGCGCTCGGTGCCTACGGCATCTGCGTGCCCGAGGAGCACGGCGGCGCCGGCCTCGACTACCTCACGCTCGCGCTGGTGCTCGAGGAGATCGCGGCCGGCGACGGCGGCACCAGCACCGCGATCAGCGTGACCAACTGCCCCGTCAACGCGATCCTGATGCGCTACGGCAATGCGCGGCAGAAGAAGCAGTGGCTCGAGCCGCTCGCGCAGGGGCGGATGCTCGGCGCCTTCTGCCTGACCGAGCCGCAGGCCGGCAGCGATGCCTCGAGCCTGCGCACCACCGCGCGCAAGGACGCCGACGGCTATGTGATCGACGGCGTGAAGCAGTTCATCACCAGCGGCAAGAACGGCCAGGTGGCGATCGTGATCGCGGTCACCGACAAGGCCGCGGGCAAGCGCGGCATGAGCGCCTTCATCGTACCGACCGACGCGCCGGGCTACCAGGTGGCGCGGCTCGAGGACAAGCTCGGCCAGCACAGCAGCGACACCGCGCAGATCAACTTCGACGGCTGCCGCATCCCGGCGGAGAACCTGATCGGCGCCGAGGGCGAGGGCTACAAGATCGCGCTCGGCGCGCTCGAGGGCGGCCGCATCGGCATCGCGGCGCAGAGCGTGGGCATGGCGCGCAGCGCCTTCGACGTGGCCGTGGCCTATGCCAAGGAGCGCCAGGCCTTCGGCGGGTCCATCTTCGACCAGCAGGCCGTGGGCTTCCGGCTCGCCGACTGCGCCACGCAGCTCGAGGCCGCGCGCCAGCTGATCTGGCATGCCGCGAGCCTGCGCGATGCCGGCCGCCCCTGCCTCAAAGAGGCCGCGATGGCCAAGCTGTTCGCGAGCGAGATGGCCGAGCGCGTGTGCAGCGCCGCGATCCAGACCCTGGGCGGCTACGGCTACGTGAACGACTTCCCGCTCGAGCGCATCTACCGCGACGTGCGCGTGTGCCAGATCTACGAAGGCACCTCGGACATCCAGAAGCTGCTGATCCAGCGGGCGCTGTGAGCCGGCCGCGCTGATGCGCCGCCCCGGATGGCGCGCCTTCGCGGCGCTCGCGCTGGCCGCGCTCGGCCTCTGGAGCGTCGCGATCGAGCCGCGCTGGGTCGCGGCGCGCACCGAGACGCTGGACAGCGCCGCCTGGGGCGCGCAGCCGCGGCTGCGCATCGCGGTCGCGAGCGACTGGCACCTGACCGAACGCAGCCTCTGGCGCGTGACCGACGTGGAGCGCGCGCGCCGCATCGTCGACGCCATCAATGCCGCGCAGCCCGACCTGGTGCTGCTGCCCGGCGACTTCCTGGCCGGCCACGGCGGCGACGAGCCGCTGCCGATCGAGACCATGGCCGAGGTGCTCGGGCGGCTGAAGGCGCCGCTGGGCGTGTACGCGGTGCTCGGCAACCACGACTGGTGGCACGACGGCGCGCGCATCACGCACGCACTGTCGGCGCAGGGCATCGTGATGCTCGAGAACGATGCCGTGTCGCTGCCCGGGCGCGAGCTCTGGGTGGTGGGCATCGGCGACCACTCCACCGGTCATTCGCGGCCCGATCGCGCCTTGTCGCGCGTGCCGGCCGGCGCTCCCACGCTGGTGCTGATGCACGACCCCGCGAGCCTGGCCGGGATGCCGCGCCTCGCCGCGCCCGCGCCGGTGCTCACCGTGGCCGGCCACACCCATGGCGGCCAGGTCTGGGTGCCGGGCTATGGCGCGCCGATCGTGCCCGGCGCGGCGCCGCGCACCTGGGCCTATGGCTGGATCGAGAACCACGGCCGGCGCATGTACGTGACCAGCGGCCTGGGCGTGAGCATCCTGCCGGTGCGCCTCAACATGCGGCCCGAGTGGGTGCTGTTCGAGTAGGAACCACCGATCGCGCACCCGCGCCTTGTCATCGGTTTCGACGACAGACAGCCGCCGCGCGGCGGCGCACGATGGCGGCCTTCCGTTCGTTCATCGAGGCCGCCGCCATGACCCGTTCTTCTTCCGCCCCCTTGCGCCGCCCGGCGCGTCTTGCAGCGTGTGCGCTCGCCGTGCTCGCCATGGGTGCCCAGGCCCAGCAGCCGGCCGCGCCCGACATCGCCACCCTGACCGCCAGCGACGCGGTGCGCGAGCTCTGCGCCGGCCGGCTGACCAGCGAGCAGCTGGTCACGGCCTACGTCGCGCAGGCCAGGGCGAAGGCCAATCTCAACGCCTTCATCACGCTCGACGAACAGGGCGCGCTCGCGGCTGCGCGCGCCGCCGATGCCGCGCGCAAGCCGGGCGCGGCCTGCAAGCCGCTCGATGGCCTGCCGGTGGCGATCAAGGACAACATCCAGGTGCGCGGCCTGCCCGCCAGCGCCGGCACGCCCGCGCTCAAGGGCTTCGTGCCGGCAGCCGACGCGCCGGTGGTCGCGAAGCTGCGCGCGGCCGGCGCCATCGTGTTGGGCAAGACCCACATGCACGAGCTGGCCTTCGGCGTCACCGGCTACAACCCGGCCTTCCCCTCGGGCCCCGAGGTCGGCGTGCGCAATGCCTACGACCCGCGCCGCATCGCGGGCGGCTCCTCCTCGGGCAATGGCGCGGCGCTGGGCGCGCGCATGGTGTCGGCCGCGCTGGGCACCGACACCGGCGGCTCGGTGCGCATTCCCTGTGCCTTCAACGGCTGCGCGTCGCTTCGGCCCTCGATGGGGCGCTATCCGCAGCAGGGCATCGCGCCGATCTCGCACACGCGCGACACCGCCGGCCCGATGGCGCTGTCGGTGGCCGACCTGGTGCTGCTCGACCGCGCGATCGCGGGCGGCGCGGCGGTGCGTCCCGCCAACCTGAAGCGCGTGCGGCTCGGCGTGGTGCCGGCCTTCTTCGCGAACCTCGATGCCGACACCCGCGCCGCCACCGATGCCGCGCTCGCGAAGCTGCGCGCGGCCGGCGTCACGCTGGTCGAGCTCGAGATGCCGAAGCTCGGCGAGCTCAACGGCGCGGTGGGCTTCCCGGTCGCGCTCTACGAGGCGAACGACGACATGGCGGCCTACCTCGCGAAGTACGACACCGGCATCGACCTGAAGCAGCTCGCCGCGGGCATCGCCAGCCCCGACGTCAAGGGCACCTTCGACGGCCTGGTGCTGCCGCGCAAGCTGCCGGCCGCGAACGGCACGGTCGACGCCAGGCCGGCCTACGACAACGCGATGCGCGTGGCGCGCCCGGCGCTGCAGAAGCTCTACCGCGACACCTTCACGAAGCACCGGCTCGACGCGCTGGTGTTCCCGACCGTGCCGCAGGTGGCGCTGCTGGCCGCGCCCGAGGCCAGCAGCCCCGAGAACTTCAGCGCGCTGATCCAGAACACCGACCCCGGCAGCAACGCGGGCATTCCGGGCCTGCAGCTGCCCTCGGCGCTGGGCGCGACCAGCGGTTTGCCGATCGGGCTCGAGCTCGACGGCCCCGCGGGCAGCGACCGCCGCCTGCTGGCGCTGGGCCTGGCGATCGAGCCCTTGCTGGGGCGGCTGCCGGCGGCGAAGTGATTCAGTCGCGCGGCAGCACGCCCGCGAGCGCCGAACGGCGCTCGATGCCGAGCTTGTCGAAGATGCGCCGCAGGTAGGTGCGCACCGTGGGCACGCCCACCGCCATGCGGCGCGCGATGTCCTTGTCGGTGAGGCCCTCGCGCACGGCGCGCGCCACCTGCTGCTCGCGCGCGCTGAGGCTGGCCCAGGGCGAGGCGGCCGCGCTTCCCGCGCCGCCCGTGCGCTGCTGCGCGCGCCGCAGCGCGCCCGCGAACGCGGGCTCGATCAGGTCGAGCATCAGCGTCTCGCGCGCGCCAAAATCGCCGCGCTCCTTGCGGCGCCAGATGCGCAGGTCGCCGAGCGCGCGCTCGCCGTCGAAGGCATGAAGGTTCAGGCCCCAATGCAGCCCGTCGCGCGCGAGGAAGTCGTTGAAGAAGGGCGTGCGCATCAGTTCGCGCTGCGGCATCACCTCGGTCACGCGCGTGGCGCGGCGGCGCGACTGCAGCACGAAGGTGATGGGGTCGTGGTGCTGGTGCCACTGCGCATAGGTGTCGAGGTTGGCCGGCGCCATGTTGATCGCCACGCGCGAGCCGAAGCCGCCGCGCTCGGCGTCCCAGACGAAGGAGGCGAACTGGTCGGCCCGCAGCAGGCCGAGCAGCGCATGGCCGAGGCGCTCGCGAATCTCGCGCTCGCCGCCCTCGTCGTCGCGCGCGAGCAGCGTGAACACGCCGCGCAGGGCCTGCTGTTCGGAAGCGCTCAGGTACATGGCCGTTGTTCCTCGATGGTGTGCGTTGTCTTCCCGTGGTCAACCCCGGTCTCCGGGGCGCCACGTTAGCGGGTAGCAAGCGGCACGCCAAGGGTGGATGCCCGCGGCCCCAGGGCTTGCCCTCTGGAGGGCCCGGCCCGCGCGGTGTTCCAATAGGGGCCTCCATGCCCAGCGTTCCCGATCCCTCCACCGCACCCTGCCCCTGCGGCCGCACCGACCGCCGCGACAAGCCCATCGCCTACGCGATGTGCTGCGGCCGCTACCTCGACGACTTCGAGCACACCCCCGCCCCCGATGCCGAATCGCTGATGCGTTCGCGCTATACGGCCTTCGTGCGCGAGCGTGCCGAGTACCTGCTCGGCACCTGGCACGCGAGCACGCGGCCGGCCTCGCTCGACTTCGAGCCCGGCGTGCGCTGGCTCGGGCTCGACGTGCGCGGCCGCTCGATGAGCGATGCCGACCATGCCGAGGTCGAGTTCGTCGCGCGCCAGCGCGGCGCCTCGGGCACGGCCTCGCGGCTGCACGAGCGCAGCCGCTTCGTGCGCGAGTCCGACGCCGCGGGCCTGTCGCGCTGGTATTACGTCGACGGCGACCTGCAAGCCCGGGCCTGATACCCCGCATTGACGCGGGCGGTTGACGGCGAACGCCGGCGCTCGCACAATCGGCCCCGCTCCGGGGTGCACGCATGTGGCGTGCTGAGATGGCAAAGCTGCCGACCCGCGAACTTGATCCGGGTCATACCGGCGTAAGAAGAGCTGCACTCCCTGGCTTCGGTCCGTCGTCCCTCCCCACCCGGGATGGCGCCCACAGCCCACCGAGCGATTGCGGAGCACCCTTTCCATCCACAAGGAGTGCCCCGCATGAATGCCCCCGACAAGTTCACCTCCCTGCTCTCGCTCACGCGCGAGCCCTTCCCCGCGTCGCACAAGTGCGTCATCCCCGGCAGCCGGCCCGACCTGTTCGTGCCGGTGCGCGACGTGAAGCTCACCAACGGCGAGACCGTGTCGCTCTACGACACCTCGGGTCCCTACACCGACCCGAAGGTCGAGATCGACGTGCGCCGCGGCCTGCCCGACGTGCGCGGTGCCTGGATCGCCGAGCGCGGCGACACCGAGAGCTACGAGGGGCGCGTGCACCATGCGCTCGACGACGGCGCCAAGAACGAGGACCGCGATGCCCAGCGCCTGGCTGAGCTGCGCGCCGGCGCCTCGGCGCTGCAGCGCACGCCGCGCCGCGCGAAGTCGGGCGCCAACGTCACGCAGATGCACTACGCGCGCCGCGGCATCGTCACGCCCGAGATGGAGTACGTGGCGCTGCGCGAGAACGGCAAGCGCGAGTGGATGGCCGAGTACCTCGCCAACGAGGAGCGCGCCAGGCGCGTGGCCGGCAACCCGATGGGCGCGAGCATCCCGCGCATCATCACGCCCGAGTTCGTGCGCGACGAGGTGGCGCGCGGCCGCGCGATCATTCCCGCCAACATCAACCACCCCGAGGTGGAGCCGATGGCGATCGGGCGCAACTTCAAGGTGAAGATCAACGCCAACATCGGCAACTCGGCCGTCACCTCGAGCATCGAGGAGGAAGTGGAGAAGCTGGTGTGGGCGATCCGCTGGGGCGCCGACAACGTGATGGACCTGTCGACCGGCAAGAACATCCACACCACGCGCGACTGGATCGTGCGCAACAGCCCGGTGCCCATCGGCACCGTGCCGATCTACCAGGCGCTCGAGAAGGTGGGCGGCGTGGCCGAGGACCTGACCTGGGAGATCTACCGCGACACGCTGATCGAGCAGGCCGAGCAGGGCGTCGACTACTTCACCATCCACGCCGGGCTGCGGCTGCCGTTCATCCACCTGACGGCCGACCGCATGACCGGCATCGTCTCGCGCGGCGGCTCGATCATGGCGAAGTGGTGCATCGCGCACCACAAGGAGAGCTTCCTCTACACGCACTTCGAGGACATCTGCGACATCATGAAGGCCTACGACGTGAGCTTCTCGCTCGGCGACGGCCTGCGCCCCGGCAGCGGCGCCGATGCCAACGACGAGGCGCAGTTCGCCGAGCTGCGCACCCTCGGCGAGCTCACGCAGATCGCCTGGAAGCACGACGTGCAGACCATGATCGAAGGCCCGGGCCATGTGCCGATGCACATGATCCAGTCGAACATGGACGAGCAGCTCAAGCACTGCCACGAGGCGCCGTTCTACACGCTGGGCCCGCTGACGATCGACATCGCGCCGGGCTACGACCACATCGCGAGCGCGATCGGCGCGGCGATGATCGGCTGGGCCGGCACGGCGATGCTGTGCTACGTGACGCCGAAGGAGCACCTGGGGCTGCCCGACCGCGACGACGTGAAGCAGGGGATCATTGCCTACAAGATCGCGGCGCATGCGGCGGACGTGGCGAAGGGACACCCGGGAGCGCGCTCGCGCGACGATGCGCTGAGCAAGGCGCGCTTCGAGTTCCGCTGGCAGGACCAGTTCAACCTGGGGCTCGACCCGGATACGGCGCGCGAATTCCACGACGAGACGCTGCCGAAGGATTCGAGCAAGGTGGCGCACTTCTGTTCGATGTGCGGGCCGAAGTTCTGCTCGATGAAGATCACGCAGGAGGTGCGTGAGTACGCCGCGGCCAAGGGGGTGGCGGAGGCACTGGCTGTGGAGAAGGGGATGGAGGAGAAGTCGAAGGAGTTCGTGGCGGGTGGGGGGGAGATGTACATCCCTATTCGGGCTGTTTGACTTCTTTGAGGTTGTCGGCCGGGTCTCGCCCCGGCGGGCGAGTCACTTTCTTTTGTCTCGTGTATGGACCGGGCACATGGTGGACAGGTGTGCGAGGACATGGTGGACACC